>REDS01000136.1 GCA_007693395.1 Balneolaceae bacterium
TTTTTGGATGGTTGAAGTGGTTTCGGGACACCAGAAATGTTCTTTATAGACTCGCAACTCGTTGATTATCAATAGCTGAAAATTGTAAAATAAAAAAGTGCGGAAGTCAGGAGAGAGAGCATAAATTCTATTCAAAAGCTGAATTCATTAATTGAACTCAATTTTTTGATTACAAACTCGCTGATTATCATGAGGAGGGTTTAATACTGCAACTTATCAAACGTCAGTTGCTGAAGTGCTCATAAATCATTCTGGAAACCTCGGCGCCCGCCTCTCTGCCAATAGCAGCATCGGGCAGATCTTTCGAAAGGAAAATGAGAATATACGATTGGCCATCGGGCAGGTAAACAATCCCAGAATCGTGAATAACCCCAGTAATAAAGCCTGATTTTGTTGCCGTTACCACGTCATCGGGTAACTTGGCAGGTATTACATCGCGATAAAACTGATCTTTTAAAACCTCGACCATCAGGCTGTCCATTTCGGGGCTAACAGCTGTACCACTGGCAATATGCCTGAACATGATTCCAAGATCTCGTGCTGATGTTCTGTTGCTAAGGCCCCGGTTAAATGCCTCCATATCGTAAAGGCCGCGAATTACCTCAATATTTTCCGCACCAAGCTTTCTCATGGTTTGTGTGGTTTCTTCAGCTCCAACTAATTGAAGAATCAGGTTTGTAGTGATGTTGCTGCTGTAGGTAATCATGGCGTGGTTCAGGTCGTAAAGTGTTGCCATTTCACCCACTTTTCGTTCAAAAGGGTCGTCACCTTCGGGGTCAAGTTCAAGCTGAAACTCCGAACCATCAACAATGCTGTAGAATCGGTTTTCAACTTTTATGGAATCGGCCAGATTAAACTCACCAAGTTCTGCCCTACGAAACAGCTCTACCATTACCGGGGTTTTCATGGTGCTCGCTGCATGAAACATGTCATCAGGATTGATTGAAAAATATGCTTCTTCCTTCTGCATATGCTCAAACCAAACAGCGTATGTACCTTCTTTGTCATTCAGGTAATTTGTAATTTCTATTGCCAGGTCATCAAAGGCTTTCTGCCCGTACACTGCAGAAAAACCAAACCAGATTATTAGTAAAAGAAGAATCGAGCTTTTTTTCATCACAAAAAATTTATGGATTATCACCTGCCTAAAATAGAAAAAGCCCTGAAAACAATTCAGGGCTTTTCAATGAGGTTAATCTAAGGTCAATTTGTGGGATATCCCGGATTTTGATCCAGATTTGTTTGAATCTGTAGTTCGTCTCGGGGTATAGGAAATGCCTTGCGAAAATCTTCCCTGCCAAACAGTTCTCCAAGCTTATCGAAACGAACGATATCGAAGAAGCGGTGGCCTTCATAGTTGAGCTCGGCCCTGCGCTCCTGAAGAAGAATGTCAACGTATTCATCCATGCTGGCAATCGACGCTATATCACCAAGGCCGGCACGATTGCGGATTACATTCAGATCTGCAATACCGGCATTTGGGTTATTATCCCTCATGGTGGCGGCCTCTGAACGGATTAAATACATCTCTGCAAGCCTGAGAACCCTCACGTTATTTGCGTTGTTAGAGTCAGACCATTTTACAGGCCGGTCACTTCCGCGGTCAAAAATAAAGAGGCTTGCTCTTTCATCACCCTCTTCAAACGATTCGGTAAGTGATGGGTTTACATTGTATTCATCCCGCTGGAATGTAAATGTGAACAGAGAGCTGCCATCCTGATCATTAAATTCAAGATCAAAGATTGATTCTGAAGTGGCACCTGTGGTTTCATAAAGGTCTTCCACGCTCCCAACCAGTGAAAATGGACCGTTTTCAATAACCTGGTTCGCATCGCTGAAAGCATCATTGTAGTTTTGCGCGTAAAGGTTAACCCGTGCACGCAATGCCAGTGCAGCCCAGTAATTCATCGCGGTATTTGTTGAATACCCCTCCATTAACGAAACAGCGGTGTTAAGGTCGCCAAGAATTTGCTGATAGGTATCAGCAACGCTGCTTCTTGCAAGGTCGGGAATGAGGTTGAAGTCATTATTTTCGATCGGTTCAAGCAAAAGCGGCAAGCCGTATGGAGAAGAGGTATCAAAATGATACCCGAATACCCTCAAAAGATCGAAATATGCCAGTGCACGAACCGCATGTGCCTCTCCAAGCACACGGTCTCTTGATGCAAAGGCATCGTCCTCAATCCCCGGAACTTCAGCAATGAGCAGATTTGCGATATTCACAACCCGGTAGATATTTACCCAGGCCGTTGTTACCCAGAGATTACTGATGGGTACGTTGCCTGAATTTACTTCGAGTTGTGAATCGAAGAAACCCTGATAGCGGGCATTATCTGCTGCAAGATCGGGGCTAAGGGTAAAGTGTACGCCATAGTATGGAGCTACCTGCATTCGTGAGTATGCACCAAGCAGTACAGCCTCAGCAGCTGCACCGTCTACAAGAACGGTTTCAGCATCGAGCGAGGCCTGCGGTTCGGTATCCAAAACATCGCAGGACATCAGGAGTACCGTCAAAATAGTAAGTAAGAGTATTGATCGTTTTTTCATGATTCCCGGATTTAAAATTCAATATTTACGCCGAACGAGATGGTTCGAACTTGTGGGTGAGTTCCAAAATCTGAACCGGCCACAAGCGGATTTCTCGCGTTTTGATTTACTTCCGGATCGAGGCCGGTGTAATTTGTGAATGTGAGCAGATTTTGCCCCTGCATGTACAAGCGGAGGTTTCTCATGCCCAGGCGCTGAGTTAGATTTGGCGAAAAGTTGTAACCCAAGGTTAATGTTTTCAACCTGAGGTAAGAACCATCTTCGAGCCATCTGCTGGAGTATTCTCTCCAGTTTTTATTGGTAAGCGATGCGCGAGGTATGTCAGTTACATCACCCGGTTGCATCCAACGGTCGTTCGCTAAGCGGTGATTGTTGCCATCCGGCAGCGGGAAAATTCCTGGTATACCTATTCGGCTCCAGCCAAGATTCTCATAGGAGGCACGGCTGTGATTGAAAATTTCGTTGCCATAGGTGAACTGGAACAGCATGTTCAAATCAAATCCACGATAAGTGAATGAGTTGGCCCATCCGCCAAAAAAATCGGGTTGGGCATTTCCTACAATTCTTCTGTCGCCAGAATCAATAACACCATCTCCATTCTCATCAATCCAAAGCATATTTCCGGTTTGGGGATCTACACCTTCGTGATCAATTAAAAAGAATGTGCCTATTGGGTGGCCTTCTGCAAGTATGTGAGAGTCGTTCAGTACCTGTCTGTCAACTTCAAGCTGCAGCACTTCATTTCTGATGAACGAGATGTTAAAACTTGAGGACCATGTGAAGTTTGTACGTGATACTATTGCACCTCGAATATCGAATTCGAAGCCTCTGTTTTCAACTTTTCCGATATTTTCTGTAACGCTTGAAAAACCGGAAATACCGGGTATTAATCTGTTTAACAACAGATCTTCTGTAGTTTTCACAAAATAGTCGGCACTTAGGTTAATACGGTCTTCGAATAGCCCTATATCAATACCAATATCCAGCTGCCGTGTACTTTCCCATGTAAGGTTTGCATTACTCAGCTGCGTTGGCACCAGGGTTGGGGTTGCACGATAATCAGAGACACCGAACAATCCGCGGGAAGCAAAGTTACCTATACCTTCCTGATTTCCGGTGATGCCGTAACTAACGCGTGGCTTCAGCTCAGAAAATAACCGCTGATTTTCCATAAAGCTTTCGTTTGTGATTCTCCATGCAACCGAAGCTGATGGGAAAAATCCATAGCGGAAATTATCACCAAACCGAGACGAACCATCAAGACGGCCGGTTGCAGTGAACAGGTACCTGTCATCAAACGAGTAGTTAGTTCTGAAGAAGTAGGATGCCAAACCCCAGCTGGTGCCGGAAGTTGAGGCTGATGTTACCTGGGCTGCAACACTTAGCTTCGTGAATTGATCACTCGGGAAGCCCTGGGCGTTAATCGATGAAAAATCTCTGTTCGACTGTTGAAAAGAGGTGCCCAAGACTGCATTCAGGCTATGGCCGCCGTCAAACGTATTAACGTATGATAAATAATTCTCTACCAGCCATGTAAAATCCTGAGTTGTTCCGAATACACCAAAACCATTTCTCTGGGCATTGGCTGATTCACGTGAAATAATTGGTGTATATGCTTCGTCGTCCAGATTGGTATAATCAACCGAGAGTGAACTTCTTAGTGAAAGCTGATCCGTAATGTTTGCCACACCAAAGATCGTTCCGAGTCCGCGAACTGTTCGGGTAAATCGCTGATACTCATTTGCAATTAGCAGCGGGTTATCGAGCATCCACCAGCCGAAATAGTTAAATGGATCGGCGTATGAACCATCATCTTCAAACACCGGCATCAGTGGGTCGCCGGCAAGAGTATTGATTACAACCCCATAGAGTGAGTTGTCGTTGATGGTTCGATCCTGCACGGTTCGGTTTACGGTGATGTTTGCACCAAAGTCGAGCCAGTTGTTTATTTTGGTATCAAGATTTACACGGCCGCTTACCCTTTCAAAACCTGTTCCAACCTGTACACCTTCCTGATCGAAATAGGAGAGCGATGTAAAGTAGCGGGTATTATCGGAACCTCCGGATGCCGTGAGTTCGTAGTTTGAAACCACGGATGTTCTGAAAATTTCATCGTACCAGCGTGTATTTTGCAGATCAGGATCGTTTGGATCAAAGCCCCAAATATCGGATACATGTGTTGGGGAATACTCTGTTCCAAGATCGCGGTTATCCTGCAGTGCAGCATCGTTCATCAGGCCAAGAAACTCCTGCGAGCTCATCATATCAATCTTATTGGTGATATTCTGAAAACCGGTGTACATGTTAAAACCGATGTTAGACTGGCCGGCTTCTCCCCGTTTTGTAGTAATGAGTACCACGCCATTTGCTCCTCTTGATCCATAAATCGCCGTAGCGGAAGCATCTTTCAGGATCTCAATGGAGGCAATGTCGTTCGGGTTAAGATCGGCAAGTGAGTTGGTAGCCTGACCGCCTGAGAAAAGGCCGGACAGATCTTCCGATATTATCGGCACGCCGTCAATTACATAAAGCGGCTCGCTGCTGGCTGAAAGAGACGTTTGGCCACGTATATTAATAGTAATACCGGCTCCGGGTGTGCCGGATGGGCTGCTCACAAAGACACCTGATGCGCGCCCCTGAAGTGCAGCATCCAGGCTGGCTACAGGCTGGTTTGCTATTTCATCAGCAGAAATACTGGCAATAGAGCCGGTTAAATCACTACGGGTTTGCACACCGTAACCAACCACTACTACTTCGCTTAAAAGCTGTTGGTCAAGCTGAAGTACAACGTTAATTGTTGATCTGTCTCCAACTAAAATTTCCTGTGTTTGATATCCTACAAATGAAAATACAATGATATCATCAGCCGCAGCCATGATGGAATAGTTTCCGTCTATGTCAGTTACAGTACCAGTGCCGGTTTCTGTGGAAAGACGAACAGTTGCACCAATCAGGGGTTCTCCCGACGCTTCAGTTACTGTACCTGTAACTTCACGTTCCTGAGCAAACGCCTCTTTTGCCTGAAAAGGCAATAAGACTAACACAAGTGTGCAAAAGAGAAAGGATTGTATCAGTTTTGATCTCATAATTCATGAGTTTTTTGTTTCGGTTAACTCTATAGCCGGTTCGGCTCATAGAATGCACATCGTAAAATGATGTTAATGCGTAATAAGAGGGCAATGAATAAGGACATTTATTCAAAAAAGCAAAATTACGGGATATTTAATTACAAAAATTATAATTAAAAGCGCTTTTATTGCAAATTTTATAAGGCTTCTTCCTGGTGTACTATTTTAATTGAAGTAACACACCAGATTGTAAACAACATTTATAATTTATCCTGTTGCATGGACTTAGAGCAATCGAATCTGTTTATACTGCAGATCTCTCAGTTGCTATCATTCTTTAAACAGATGTTAAAAACCGGAAAGCATAAAAAAAGCCCTGAGAAAATCTCAGGGCTTTAAACAAAACACTGCCAGTTTGGTATTTTAATCTTGTTGATCAGTAACCATCATTCTGTACGAGCCTTGAGTTTACATTCATTTCACGCTCAGGAATAGGGAATACCATTCTGTTACTGTTCCAGGGAACCTGCTCATCATTAAGGTCAACGGTGAAACCTTCCAGCCTTTTCAGGTCGTTGAGCAGCTGGCCTTCAAACATCAGTTCATTACGCCTTTCCTGCAGCACTTGCGCAAGAGTTACGCTTGGCAGCGGATCGAGGCCAACTCTGGCTCGGATAGCATTGATGTCATCCTCTGGAGTGGCACCGCCAATTCCCGGATTACCTGCGCCTGTAAGCCGATAGTTAACCTCTGCTCTAATCAGGTGCATCTCAGCCAGCCGCAGAACAGTGATGTTTCTCCGGCGCGGATCAACTGAAGGGTCGAGTGAGGCATACTTTAATGTCATCCGCCCCCTTGCGGTTTCTACGAACAATTCTGCACGCGCATCACCCGGCTCGTAATTTTCCAGGTGAATGTCTCTAACCTGAACATCTGCACGGCCAAAAGATGAGGTTGGCGCATAGAATACAGCCATATCATTGCTGAATGTTGTCTCTGTATTCTGAATGGCGAAAATAGTTTCTGATCCATTTTGCACCCGTACATAATTCTCGCTGATATTGGGAAACAGGGCATAATTACCTGATTCTATTATACGCTGTGCCTGAGCACCTGCCTGAGCAAAGTTGCCCATACTCAGATATACCCTTGAGAGCATTGCGCTTGCAACATACGTATTTGCCAAAAACCCGTTTGTTGCAGGGAGGTTGTCTCTTGCAAAGGTGAGGTCAGACAGTACAAAATCGTACACTTCTGCTACAGATGCCCTTTCCACTTCGAGTGTTTCATCAGCAACCCGTGTAGGCGTTACAATAATTGGCACACCCGGGTTATTTTGGGGGTTTCCGTCGTTATACGCTTTACCATACGCTACAATAAGATTGTAGTAGGCTGTTGCGCGTAAAAATCTGGCCTCTGCCTCTACACGTGTACGCCGGGCAGTATCGTTTCCAAATACATCAAGCGCATCGAGAACATTGTTTGTTCTGTTGATGATATTGAAGCTTGTTGACCAATATCCTGCCATGTAACTGTTATCGATAAGAATAGATTTCGCGTTCACTTCCCGAGGCTGGGTAAATGTACCGTTAAAAAATATCTCATCTGCAGGAGCTGCAAAGATGTCGGTCAAGAATATGTAATGACCTCCATACGCATTCGATGCTCCAAGTGATGCATAACCGCCAATTAAGGCGGTCTCCACGTTATCCGGTGTGGAAAGTGCAATCTCATCAGAAATGGATGCCTGTGGCTCAAGATCAAGGAGATCATCACACCCGGAGAATGCTGCACCGATAATAAGTGCTATAAATATGTGTTTAAATTTTTTCATAATGAATTATATCGTGATGTTCTTGTTTACAAACTCCATATTAGAAACCAATATCAATCCCGAAAGTAATGGTTCGGGCTTGCGGAGCGGTGTAGAAGTCTGTTCCCTGAGAAATGTTACCGGCAAGGAAGTCGGTGTTCATTTCAGGATCCCATCCTTCGTAATTTGTCCATGTTAACAGGTTTACGCCGGTTGCATAGAGGCGAACTTTGTTTAAACCAAGCTGCCGTACTCTGTTAACCGGGAGTTCATAGCCAAGAGTTACGTTTTTCAGGCGCAGGTACGAGGCATCAGAGATATAACGCGATGAGTGCTGATTACCGTTGGTAACGATGAATCGTGCCTCTGGTACATTTGTGTCTCTGTTTTGAGGGGTCCAGCTATTAAGCTGATCTCTAACCGAGTTGTCTTCAAATATACCGTTACCGCGGCTCCATCTTCCATGGCCACCAATGTAAGCATCATTACCGTAAACAAACTGGAAGAGCACATTCAAGTCAAAACCACGATAGTTTAATGTGTTTCCAAAACCACCAACAAACTTAGGGTTAGGATCACCAATTACACAACGGGTAGCTGCATTGAAGTTTGTTGTAGTTTCAACAAAATTCTTACAAGAGTCTTCATCCTCATAAATACTGAATAGTGCATTACCATTCTCAGGGTCTACTCCAAAGAATTCAGGAGCATAGAAAACGCCAATTGCATACCCTTCCATTGCCCGGTTTAAACCGGCAAGGCCTGCAGTAATAACCTGGCCGTCAAGATTTGTAATCTTATTTCTGTTTGAGGAAATATTGAAGTTACTTGTCCAGCTGAATCTGCCATCAATATTTATGGTATTTACAGTGAATTCCCATCCCTTATTTTCCATGTTTCCTACGTTTCTGAGTGTAGTATTGAAACCGGAGGTTGAAGGAATCTGAACACTAAGAAGCAAATCTTCGGTGTTTTTCACATAATAGTCAAATTCACCACTTACTCTGTTGTTGAAGAAACCATAATCGAAACCAACATTAAACTGCTTTGTAGTTTCCCAGGTCAGGTTTGGATTTGGTATTTGTGATGGGTTTGTTCCTGAGAGGCCTGCATATGAAGTGCCACCCCAAAGTCCAAGTGAACCGAAGTTGCTTATCGCAGCGTTACCGGTTATACCATAGCTTGTGCGAATCTTTAGGTATGTAAGCACATCAAGAATTGGCTCGGCAAAGTCTTCATCTGTAAGAATCCATCCAACAGAACCTGCAGGGAAAAATCCATAACGGTTATCCCGTCCAAAACGCGATGAACCATCTACCCGGCCGCTAACAGAAAATAGGTAACGATCCAGAAGGGTATAATTTGCGCGTGCAAAGTAGGAGAGGAAGCTGTACTCAGAACCGGTTGTAGAACCCGATAATACATTTGCAGCACTTGTCAATCGTTGGAATGAATCGTTCGGGAAACCAGAACCGGCAGTAAAGCTATAGTTATAGTCGTTGTACTGATAGCTTAAACCCGCGGTAGCATTCAAAGCAGAATTTTGCGTGATGTTTGAATTGTACGTTAAGAAGTGCGATGTAGTGTATGATGCTGTTTGCTGCCATGCAACTGATGCATATCCACCATTTGCGGCGGTAGCAAAACCACGCGCAACGCGAGGGCTGTACCACTGATCATCTTTACCAGTTACAATATCAGCCGATGCTTCTGATCTCCATTCAAGATCAGGCCGGAGGCTATAACCAAGATGGAAATTACCTGTGGTTCTCATTGTGGTTACTTCATATTTGGTAAAATCGCGGTGAAGCACCCCATTGTAATAGAATGTGTCGTCGTTCAACACATCTGTTGGCACATAATTTGGAAGTGATCCCGGTTCCGGGTAGAAAAGCGGACTCACAGGCATTTGCGCAATCAACTGGATAGGAGTAGAGAACGCATTGTCTGTTGAGAGCCTGTTATGGAAGCTTCTTCCGGTAGAAAGATTCATTCCAAGATTCAGACGTTCTGTTGCGGTATGATCCAGATTTATACGGGCTGTTATTCTTTGAAATCTGTCGTTAATAAGAATACCATCTTGATCGCTGTAATGGCCACTTACAAAAAAGCGGGTTGATTCATTACCACCTGAAGCAGAAAGATCGTGCGAAAACATGCCTGCATCCTGAAATGCTTCACTCTGCCAGTCGGTATCAACCGGACAGTCGAGGCCCTGGCCGCCAAACTCCGTATTGAGGCATCTTCTCCAGTCGGTGCCAAGTGAGTAAGTATCAAGCACCCATTCAATTTCAGGCACTCGCCAGGTACTGCCTGCAAAATTATCGCCATTAATTGCTGCCTGGTACATGTAATTAATATACTCCTGAGCATTCATCATTTCGATTGTGTTCGTAGGCTCACTGAAACCCTGCTGGAATGAGTAATTGAACTGTGTGCGGCCGGGGCGACCCTGGCGGGTAGTAATTAAAACAACGCCATTAGCAGCTCTCGAGCCATAAATAGCGGCTGCAGAAGCATCCTTAAGCACCTGTATGGATTCCACATCATTAAAGTTAAACTGTGCCAACGGGTTGGTACGTGCCGAGCTGATGGAGAAATCGTCCATTACAACGGGAACACCATCAATAACATAAAGTGGCTGGTTACTTGCACTTACCGATGAGGCACCACGTATTCTCATCTGAATACCCTGCCCCAGTTTACCACCATCTTGCTGTATAAATACACCGGCTGTACGCCCTTGCATTGCATTTTCTACAGAATTAACAGGTGCAAATTGAAAATCTTCACCGCGTACCGATGCAATAGCACCGGTTACATCCCTGCGTGAAATTTCACCAAAGCCAACAACCACAACCTGATCTAAACCAACTACATCAAGGCGCAGCTCAATGTTAAGTGTTACATCTGAATCTGTGATTGTTATAGTTCGGCTATATCGCTGATACCCCACAAAAGATACCACAACCTGGTGTTCACCGGCAGGTAAATCTATTGAGTAGTTTCCGTCAATGTCAGTTACACCACCCCGGTTTAATGCAGGAACAGTTACAGTTGTGCCCGGTAAGGCTTCGCCTGTTGAAGCATCTGTTACTGTACCAGAAACTGTGTAACTCTGACTAAATGCCTCTGAAGCTGCTAAGCAAAACAGGGCCAGAAAGAGTATGTAAAGTTTACTTTTCATAAATGTTGTTTTGGTTAATTTGTAATGATTAATGCAATTAAAACATAAATTTATCTTATAATTTTAAATACTATACAGATAACTATTTGAATTAATGAATACTTACACCTGCTATCATACACTATAATGCATTTTAACAAGCTCCCGAATTGAATACAGATAGAATTCGAATCGCATTAATAATGCTAATTCATCAGAGTTGCAATAGAATTTTTACAATTCGTAAAAAAATTTTACTTAAAAGCGCTTTTATTATAATCTTTTTGTTTATAAAGGCTATTATAGAAATAATATTAGGCACTAAGATTGTAAATAAAATAATTTTACCCTTGCAGGCTGTTTAGCCTCTCTCTTAAATCTTCTGTCCCCGGGTTTCCTGGAGAACCCAGATGAGAATAACTTTTCATCATTTCACTCCAGTGCAATGATTTAGTTATATCAGGATCTGTTTTTATGATATGATATGCCTCTCTAAATGATACCCCCTTCTCCTTTACAAGTTTGTTGGCTGCTTCCGCTGCGAACAACTCACTTGTACAAGCGGCTTCCAGTGCCTCTCTATCCGGTTCTAAATTACTGACAAGAATCTGAACAGCTTCAAGCATTTCAAGCGTATCTGATACAGCTTTTATTACAGGTTCTTTTGTTAATTGTAAATCTCTGTGATATCCACTTCCTAAATTAGTAATTACAGATTGCAGTATAGCAGCCTGGCCCGCAACCCGGGCGAAACGCCCACGGATCAGCTCGGCCACATCAGGATTTTTTTTCTGCGGCATGATGGAAGAACCTGTGCAAACAACTTCATCCAGTTTAAAGAGCGGGGTTGACTCACTGCTGAACTGAATTACATCTGCTGCAAACCTGTTCAACACCACCGCCATGGCTGTTAGAAATTGTACAAATTGAAGCTCCACCCATCCTCGCGATAACTGAGCGGTAGTAGAACAGATTAGCGGGCCGCTAAAACCAAGTTCTTTTGCCTCAAATTCTCTGTCTATATCAAATGTTGTACCAAAGCCGGCAGCTGAACCCAGCGGTGAGTAGTTAATCAGGCTCTCCACACCTTTTGCAGCATTGAGTTGCATGATGAGCATCTCGGCAAATGCGCCGGCCCAAAGTGCTACACTGCTTAGCATCGCTTTGCGGGTATGTGTAAACCCGGGCATCGGTATCTCTTTGTGCTGCTCTGCAAAATCAAGCAGCAGTTCTGATGTTTTTTTGATCTCATCAGCGACTTTGCTCACTGCTTCTTTTTCGTAGAGCCTCACTGCTGTAAGAACCTGATCGTTCCGGGACCGTCCTGTATGAATCTTCTTGCCGAGATCGCCCAGTTTTTCAATCAACGCATTTTCAATAGCGGTATGCATATCCTCATTCTCTATTGAAATCTCAAAATTGCCGGCCTCCCAACTGCTTTCAACTTCGGTTAATGCGTCCAAAAGCTTTTGAAGCTCTGTTTCTGTCAGAATTCCTGCCCTTTCTAATGCCCTTGCATGAACCTTCGATGCCTTAATGTCAAAACGAACCAACTGCTGATCCAGCTCATAGTCGTTGCCAACAGTAAATGCCTCCACTTTTTTTGCGGTATCGGATTGAGTTTTTGCAGCATTTGATTGCCAGAGCTTAGACATTGTTACTCAGTTGTTTCGTGTTTTAAATATTTACTTATGTGATAGAGGAGAAGGCATTAATTTCCCTTTACATACCGCCCAAACCAATCGAGATAACGCTCGAAACGATCTTTCTGAAATGACGGCCTTCGAATGCCGTGATGTTCACCGGGATAAACTACCAGCAGGGTTTCTAACCCAAGCCTTTTCATTGCCTGGTACATTTGTTCTGAACCCAGAATGGGCACATTCCAGTCTTCGGCTCCGCCTATCCAGAGGGTGGGTGTGGTTACATTTGCAACATCATTGAACGGAGAAATCCGTTCCCAGTTTTCGGGTGTTTCCCACGGCAAGCCCAGCTCTTTTTCCCAGTGAAGCTGGTAATGGTCGTGGCCGTAATTAGATCTGTACAACGTTTCGCTTGCACCTGAAATGGCTCCCTTAAACCGGTTCGATTTGGTAATTACATAGTTTGTGAGGATGCCGCCATAAGACCACCCGCCAACACCCAGACGTTCCGGGTCGGCGATACCACGTTCAATAATATAATCAACACCCGACATCACATCTTCAAAATCCTTATTTCCCCAGTCTGCAAACAGCACCTCCGAAAATGCCTGCCCATAACCGGATGATCCCCTCGGGTTCACCATTACAACGGTGTAACCATTAGCCGCAAAGAGCTGCGACTCAAAATGGTAATAATGCTCAAACTGGGCTACCGGCCCGCCATGAATCCAAAGTATGGTTGGATAACGGCTTCCTTCCTCATACCCAATCGGTTTTACAAGAAATCCATGAATTTCGGTTCCGTCGTAACTGTTGAACCGGATCTCCTCAACAACGGGAAGCTCAAGCGATGCCATTAGTTCGGTGTTTTCAAACGTAAGCTGTTTCAGCTCATTCCCATCAAACGCATACACTTCGTACGGCTTGTTGAATCTTCCCTTAAGTACACTCATAAATGAATCATTGATATCAAAACCGGCAACGCTGATTTCATCCTGTAATACTCTCTGCAGATTACTGCCATCTTTATGTAATGAAGCAAGCTGGCTTTCACCTGCATCTTCAAGTAAAAACCAGATTTTGCCGTCGTCTTGAGAAAAGCGCGGACTGCTGATGTTGCGGTCAATCTCACCGGAAATTACACGCTCCCCACCGCTGCCATCAGCTCTTGCAACTGCCAGGTGATTGGTGGCATACCATATTTTTTCCGGTTCCACATTGGTTATGTAAGCTATCATGCTTCCGTCGGGGCTCCATGCGGGAGAATAGTCACTCCCGCGATTTCTGGTAACCTGAATCAGGCCTGCCTCTATTTCACCTCTATCGGCATCCACCACCCAGATATCTGAATTGGTGTTACCGTCAGGGTTATCCGTTCGGTTGCTTGAAAAAGCGATCTTTCTTCCGTCAGGGCTCCAAACTGCTCCTGAATGATCAAAATCACCGAACGTAAGCTGCACAGTGGTGCTGTCGCCCGGGGTATATGTATAGATGTGAATACGCCTTCGGTCAAGATAGCCAACATAATCACGCTTGAACTGCAAGCGGTCGATAACATAAGGTTGAGGTTCATCCGACTCATTTTCCTGTCGGTCGCGAATCATCAACAATAATCGATCCCCATCAGGTGACCACTGATATCCTTCCACACCCTGTTCAATTTCTGTAAGCTGTTGTGCTTCCCCACCTCGCCGATCTAAAACCCAGACCTGGGTATCTTCACCATCTCTTGAAGCTGTAAAAGAGAGATATTTTCCATCAGGGCTCCATTGCGGATTGCTTGCAGAGTATCCTTTTGCTGTCATGGGTAAAGGGTCACCACCTTCTGCATCCACCATCCAAATCCGGGTTTCCGGGCTTCCTTTTTCAAAGTCGGTTTGCGTAACCGTGTAAGCTATCCATTGCTGATCCGGGCTGATTACCGGGCTTCCAACTCTTTTCAGCTCAAGGAAATCTTCAATCGTTGTAGACCGCTGCTGATCCTGGGCATTTAACAGAATCGGGAAACAAATCAAACAAAGAGATACGAGCAGAAAAGGTGCTGATTTTATCATATTTGTATTCGTTAGGCTGAAAGGTTAACTGCAATGATGCCTAATTTTGCGAATTAATCAAACAACCTGTATGAAATAATTACCACTGAATTCTATTGGATAGCAATGTTTTGGAAAAGGTAAAACGGCAAAGTGAAAAGAACTTGCGGTTAATAAAGCCAAGATCTGAATAATGAACATATCAGACAAGGCTTTGTGCCCGACTCCAGATCGGCAGCACCTTTTCACTTTTTCGTTTTCCGTTTTGCCTTTTCATTAAACCGTAACACTATCTGCCGCAGATTTTACCGCCTCTTTTTTCAGCTGATACGCTGTCTTTTGCGGAAGATTCCACAGCTCAATAAAACCGGGTGATGCATTTTGATTAAACGCTGCCGATTTATTGAACGTAGCCAGATTCTCATCAAACAGAGAAAATGGTGATTTAAGCGCTACTACATCGCAATTTCCCTTGTACAGCCTTAAGGTTACTTCACCTGTAACTTTCTTGTTCTGCTCGTTGATGTATGCTCTGATGTTATCCATAACCGGCTCGTAATATTTGGCGCCATATATAAGGTATGCCCACTTCTGATCCATCAGGGTTTTCAGCTCATTCTCTTCCCTGGTTGATACAAGCTGCTCAAGCTTTTTGTGTGCCTGAATGAGAACATGGGCTGCCGGATTTTCATACACGCCCCGCACTTTAAGCCCCACAATTCTGTCTTCAATCAGGTGGAAAACTCCCACACCGTGTTTTCCGCCTATTTCATTCAGCAGTAAAATCAGATCTTTTTGATCGTATTCGGCGCCATTGAGGCTAACCGGCTCTCCTTTCTCGAAACCTATTTTCACAAGCTCTTCTTCATCAGGTGCATTTTGTAGTGTATTGCACCATTTCAGAATGTTTTCGAGCGGGGGTATGAGTGACGGATTTTCGATTTCACCGCCTTCTCCGGTATTTGCCCACATATTTTCGTCGTACGAGTACGGGCTTTTTTTGGTCTGCTCTACGGGAATTCCGTTTTTTATGGCATAGGCAATCTCCTCTTCCCGGCCCATACCCCATTCACGTACAGGAGCTATGATTTTCAGCTCGGGGTTGAGTGTGGTTATGTATCCCTCAAACCGAACCTGATCATTTCCTTTCCCTGTACAGCCGTGTGCAATTACTTCGCAGCCAAATTCCGCAGCAAACTGCACGGCAAGTTCGGATATCATCACCCTTCCCAGCGGACAGCCAAGTGCGTATCCACCCTGATAATCGGCATTGGCCTTAACAGCTTCCATACAAAGCTGTGCAAAATCGTCTTTTGCGTCGTAAATAATGGCATCTTTTGCCCCCAGTTTTAACGCCTTCTGTTTGATCGCTTCAAGATTGTCTGACTTTTGGCCGATGTTGATGGTGAGTGCAATCACATCGCATTCGTACTCTTCCCGGATCCATTTGAGCATAACACTTGTATCCAGGCCACCCGAGTAGAGTAGCAGGCATGTGTTAAATGTTCCTTTTTCTGCTTCGTGTGAGGCTACTTTTTTATAGTTGGTTACTTGTTCCATAGTATTGATTCTTTATGTAGTTATGAGTTTCTGTAGACTAATTTCTTGTTATTTGCTTAGTGATTCGGTGAGTTCGGGCTGAGCAACAGGTTTAAAAAGGGGCTTGTATTCGTCACTAAGAAGAGCTGCAAATACTCCTTTCGATACAATTTTCCTGTTTTTTGCCTGCTGATAGACCCACGAGTTTGGATGGTCCATCACCTCGTCGGTTACTTCAATACCCCGGTGCGCCGGCAGACAGTGCATAAAACCGGCATCGGCTTTGGCGGCGGAGAACAGCTTTTCGTTTACCTGATACGGCTGAAAATGCCTGATTTTATCATCAAAAAGATGCTCTTCTCCCATCGAAACAAAGGTGTCTGTATAAACAATATCTGCATTATAAACTGCTTCAGCGGGATCCGTGGTGCTATTGAAACTTCCGCCAAATTGTACAGAAAGGAGTGAAAAATAGTTGAGTTTTTCTTCATCCCAAGAGTACTGCTGCGGGCCGCCAAAGCTAACACTATGCCCCATTTGCAGGGCGATTTCGAAAAGTGAGAATGCAACATTATTGGCATCGCCTACAAATGCTATGTTTAGCTTCTTCTCTTTACCAAAATTTTGCTGAATGGTAAGCAGGTCGGCCAGTGCCTGCATCGGGTGATGCAAGTTGCAGAGAGCATTCACTACCGGAATAGTGCCATATTTCATCATTTTCTCGAGAGTTGTATGAGAATAAACCCGTGCAAAAATGGCATCACACCACTGCGATACATTCATCATGGCGTCAAACAGTGATTCTCTGCAGGTAAACGGCACCGCCTTTCCGTTTGCAAGCAGCAGGTCTGCCTCTATCTGCACAGCATTTCCGCCAAGCTGATTAATGGCTACTTCTGTGCCGATTTTGGTTCGAAGTGATGGTTTTTCAAAAACAAAGCCGATGTTTTTTCCATGCAACACCTGCTCGCCGGTGGCTTCAAGTTCTTCACTCAGATCTAAAAGCTGCTGTATCTGGGCAGGTTCGAGTTCTCCAATTGTTAATAGATGGTTCATGTTCAGTTATGTAGTAGGGTTTTTGAGTTTTTTAATCAGGGGTGAGAAAGGACGAGGGCAGCAGTTTTAATTGGCTGATTTCATGCCAAAAAAAAAAGCCCCGATCAGTTTTGATCGGGGCTGCGAATAAGTCCTTTTGTAGAATTAACTACACAGAGATATCACGCGCCCCACGGGCGGCGACGGCGAAGAATAGAAGTAGTATGCTCTGTGTTGTAATTCATAGCACATAAATTCGTTCTAAATAAAATGAATCGCAAATAATTTTTTCGGTGTATTCTGAACCATACTTTATCAGGACATCTTCGATGCCTATTGTTCTCAAAAAGTGGTACTATGTATGTTGTGCCAAAAGTTTCAAAAAAGTGAAAAAAAGGAACCAAACAGGCATTTTTTAAATTCTAAGTACTATCATGATTAATAAAAATTTCCTTTTAGCAGCACTGCTTTTTTTAACCGGTGCAGCATTTATTTTACAAGACACTTCTTCAGACAGAGATACCACAGAGGTACAAGAGCAAACAACAGAACGCACAACTGTGAGCATCATCCGGGTTGAAGGTACCATTGGCCCGACAAGTACACAGTATATAGAAAGGGGCCTCAGAAAGTCCATCGAAAATGGTGATGAGGCATTTATCATTGAGCTGGACACCCCGGGCGGACTGCTCGATTCTACCCAGGATATTGTGCAGATTTTGTTAGGCACGGAGCATCCAACGGTGGTATACGTATCTCCCAGAGGAGCGAATGCAGGCAGTGCCGGTACATTTATTACTCTTGCCGCACATGTGGCAGCAATGGCACCGGCCACCAATATCGGGGCGGCATCACCGGTTACAATGGGTGGCGGTGAAATTGATAGTGTAGCTCAGCAAAAAATATTCAACTACTCCGAGAGCTATATAGAGTCTATTGCAGAGCAACGTGGTAAAAATGCCGAGTGGGCAAAATCGGCCGTGAGAGACGGAGCCTCCATTACTGCAAGTGAAGCCCTCGAAATTAATGTGATTGATCTGATTGCGGATGACCTCCAAGACCTACTCGAGCAGCTGGATGGGATGGAAGTTGAAGGCAACATTCTGCGAACCAGAGATGCAGATACCAACCGGATTCCCCAAACTTTGGCTGAAATTTTCTTCAGCTTTATTCTCAGGCCTGAGGTGATGCTGATACTCACCCTCGTGGCTATTTATGGTATTATTGGTGAAGTAACCAATCCCGGGGGTATTGTGCCGGGAGTTGCTGGTGTTATTGCATTAATTCTGTTGCTCTACGGTGTGGCTGCGATGCCAATTAACATTGCAGGATTTATATTAATCGGGCTGGCTATTATATTATTTGTGGCAGAAGCATTTACACCCGCATTCGGACTTTTAATCACAGGAGGAGCCGTGGCTTTCTTTTTAGGTGCACTGATGTTATTCCAGGATCTGCCTGACGAGATGCAGATTTCACTCTATTGGCTGATCCCGGCCACATTGCTAACAGCCGCATTTTTTGCGTGGATTGTTACCTATGGAATAAAATCACTCTTTAGCCCGCCACGATCCGGGCTTGAAGCTACCATAGGCAAAACTGCACAGGTTACGGATGCTATACTGCCGGGACAAACCGGGCGCGTTTTCTTTGATGGGGAATACTGGACAGCCGAAAGTGATACACCCCTTAATGAAGGCGATATCAGCGAAATTTTAGAATTCACCGGCCTTCGGGTTAAGGTAAGGCCCGCATCAAAAGAGGCTATCAAGGAAAATAAACCCGAAAAACCAGCTTAATACTCGATAATTCTAACAGGCCAGTGTCAATTATTATATATTCAGGCTTAGAAAAAAACAGAACTTTTAACGATTCAATTTTAATTAACAAACGGAGCAAATTTTATGGATGATCCAGGAGCGATTACCAACATGTTAGTATGGGTTATTACGATTGTAATATTCCTGTCGGTTTTTCTGCCGCAAATGTTCAAAATTATGAGGGAATACGAGCGAGGTGTTGTATTTCGTCTCGGTAAATTCCAATCCACCAAAGGGCCCGGACTTATCATTTTGATTCCCTTCATTGATAAGGTAGAGCGCGTTGATCTTCGTGTTCTCACGATTAATGTGGAGCGTCAGGAAGTAATTACCAAGGATAACGTAACCGTTCATGTAGATGCCATCACCTTTTTCCGGGTGGTTGATGCTGAACGTGCTATCATTCAGGTTGAGCGATACATTGCTGCTACCTCTATGCTTGCCCAAACTACACTTCGAAGTGTGCTTGGCCAGTTTGAACTTGATGAACTTCTTGCGGAACGAGATAAAATCAACAAGCAAATACAAGACATTATCGATCGCCAGACAGATCCATGGGGTATTAAGGTGGTATCTGTTGAGGTGAAAGATGTGATTCTCCCTGAAACCATGAAGCGCGCTATGGCCCGTCAGGCTGAAAGTGAGCGTGACAGACGTGCGAAAATTATTAATGCACAGGGTGAATTTGAAGCCGCAACCAAACTGGTAGAAGCCGGTGCAATGATTGAAAAAACACCTACCGCACTCCAGCTCAGGTATCTGCAGACTATGGTAGAGATCAGCAGTGAGAATGCAACCTTCACCTACGTCCCATTCCCAATGGAGTTCCTGGAGTCATTCAGGCCTCAGGTGAAAGACAAAAAAGATAAAGAGTAGTCTTATATGGCTCAGCTAAAAAACCCGGTTCAATTGTTGTTGGATCGGGTTTTTTATTATATGTCACAATTCAAAAGCAGTATTACCTGTTATTAAACAACACTTCTTCATTCAGTCAAACACACCAGAAGATTAAGCTCCCTTCCCCAAAGTCAGCACGCCATTCTATACAGAACACTATAATGTATAAAACTCTTCCCAGCCCCTGCGTGGCATAGGCCCAAACAGCAATTCGTTGGCGGTAGGGTTATTGATAATCTGTTTGGTGTCGCGATCAAAAACAATTTTAGTGCCAAGCCTCTGCGCAAGTACACCCAGACAAAACACCTGGCTTAAGGGGCCGGCTATTTCGAATGATGACCTGCATTCTTCTTCTCCCTTACATCCCAACAAGAAATTCTCGAAATGATCCGACGGACTTTCGGGAACTTCGGGCAAACTGGATAACATTTCCTCATGCTTTTCAGATGGAATGATTGACAAAGTACTACCGTGAGAACCTCCTTGAAAGGTCAGGTCTTTACTATATATAATCTTACCGGGGTTCAATTGCGTAGGCTGCAGCTCGCCATCAGAAGGGGGTGGAATATCGGGATCTAACTCTGAGCCGACATGGCCTTCGGGCAATTCCGGGAAGTTGTTCAAACCATCATACCAGGTTATGGTCATCGGAGGTTTGTTACCCCGGGCCGGGAATTTGAAGTCAAGTGTAGTCGCCATGGGGAAGAAGAAGTTATTGTGGCCGTCGAGTCTTATCGGGTCAACCTCATAAGGTAGGCCCAAGTCAAGGAATCTATGTACGGTGTCAATGATGTGTGCACCCCAGTCGCCCAGTGCACCCATGCCGAAATCGTACCAGCAACGCCACTGCCCATTGATAAAGTCTCTGTGGTAATCGCGAATTTGGGCTTGTGAAAGCCAGCCATCCCAATCGAGGGTATCGGGAACGGGCTCTCCT
Source organism: Balneolaceae bacterium (assembly GCA_007693395.1). Taxonomy (GTDB): domain Bacteria; phylum Bacteroidota; class Rhodothermia; order Balneolales; family Balneolaceae; genus Rhodohalobacter. Next base: position 20,499 of record REDS01000136.1, read on the forward strand.
TCAGGGAAACGTGTGATGGCAGGATCCCATCCATGCCAACGGCGACGGCCGTTCATGTGTGCCACAACGGATGTAACATCTTTGATAATGCCAGCTTCGACCCACGTTTTAAACTGAAAGTAATTGGCTTGCGAATGGCCTTGATTGCCCATCTGGGTAACTACATTGTGCCGTTTTGCAGCTTCTGTCATCAGTTCTACTTCATAGAAAGTTCTTGCCATTGGCTTTTCAACAAACACGTGCTTTCCCATTGCCATAGACAGCATCGTTACCGGAAAATGCGAAAAGTCGGGGGTGCCCACACAAACTGCGTCGAAACTGCCGGAAGCACGGTCAAACATTCTCCTGAAATCCTGAAAACGGGGTGCGTTGGAAAACTTTTCCATAAGATCAACCGTATGCGGAGCGCCCATGTCTGCGTCACACAAAGCCACAATATTTGCCAACCCGGTGCCATGTAAAGCTTTTAATATCTCTCCTCCCCTGTTACCAATACCGACACCGGCCACATTTACCTTATCACTTGGAGCAACATACCCCATACTTTTCCCCAATACTGTGGAGGGAATAATTGTAAAGCCTGCTAAAGCGGCAGCTGCTTTCGACCCGGTTTTCAGAAAGTCTCTTCTTTTCATAATTAATACGAGTATTTATCTGCTTGTTTTCGTTCTATCTATTTTCCAATTTACTTTATACTTGTCTCCCAATCCATACAAACTTCAAAAACAATCATGCCCTTCTATGTCAAAATTCCTCATCCATAACATGTCATAAGGTATGCATTGTAAACCTGGCAATTCAGGAAGCTTATCCTTAGAGAATGTCAATATCTTAACGAATACAAGTAGAAGTATTTTTCCACCAGAGGTTTAGATTTCACAATAATCGCTCCTTTGTGCAGGCACATAATCTCGCATGCCAGGCTCAGCAAAAAACCCGGTTCAATTGTTGGATCGGGTTTTTTATTTTATGCCGTGTTCCAAACGCCGTTTTTGGCTATCATAAAAAACTGATTCACTCTTTTAACCAACCCAATCCTACAATTATGAAAATAGCAGCTTATCTGCTTCTTGCTCTCTCTTTTTTAATGATGGCCTGTAATGAGCCACAAACTGAACGCGCCGAATGGGCACTCGCCCTTCATGGTGGCGCCGGTACCATTTCAAAAGATATTCCCGATACACTGAAACAACAGTATTATGATGGCCTACGCCAAGCACTTCGAACCGGTGAAATAATTCTGCGTGAAGGTGGCTCAGCATTAGATGCAGTAGAGTATGTGGTTCGAAACCTTGAAGACAATCCGCTTTTTAATGCCGGGAAAGGATCCGTATTTACAGCAGAAGGCAAACACGAACTGGATGCAGCCATTATGGATGGCAGCACACTCGCAGCAGGAGCACTAACCGGCCTCACAACCGTAAAAAATCCGGTTTCCCTTGCCCGTATGGTTATGGAGGATTCTCCCCACATTTTCTTCTCAGGTATTGGAGCAGAAGAGTTTGCCAATCAAACCGATGTGGAACGGGTAGAAAACGAATATTTCTTTACTGAAACACGCTATCAGCAGTGGCAGCGTGCCCAAACAGATAATGCATCCCTTTTCCCGAAAGCAGAGTGGACAGAAGGCGACTATTTTGGAACAGTTGGCGCCGTAGCACTCGATAAAAATGGTAATCTTGCAGCGGCAACATCAACCGGGGGCATGACCAATAAACAGTTTGGCCGGGTGGGTGATGTACCTATTATCGGATCGGGTACATTTGCCAATCACGTGGCCGCTATCTCTGCTACCGGCTGGGGCGAGCAAATCATGAGAAATGTATCTGCCACCACCATAGCGAACTATATGGAATTCACAGGCTCAACCCTCGAACAAGCCCTCGACTTTGTACTCACAGAGCGCTTAAACCCGGGTGATGCCGGATTTATAGCCTTAGATGCTGACGGAAATATTTCCATGAAAATGAATACCGAGGGAATGTATCGCGGCTCTATCGATTCGAGGGGAAACAGGGTGGTAATGATCTGGGAAGACGAATAAAACCCTTTTTAAAATCGAATCCAACATTTAACAAACATGGCCTTCAGACAATTTGTTAAAGATTTAGTTGAAAACGAAGAGCAGGGTAAAGGCCGCATCTTTAACCTGGCCATCAAAGTGCTGATTATCTTATCGATGATCAGTATTTCGCTGGAAACCCTGCCCGATATACGTCCCGAATTTGTCAGAAAGCTCTATCTGTTTGAGGTTTTCAGCGTTATGGTATTTTCCATAGAATACCTTGCCAGAATTTATGCCGCTGATAAAAAGTTAAAATTTATCTTCAGCTTCTACGGCCTTATCGATCTGCTTGCAATTCTGCCCTTCTATCTTACACTTGGCTTCGATTTGCGATCGCTTCGGGCATTCCGTTTGTTGCGCCTTGTTCGCATTTTAAAATTTACACGGTATAATGCTGCTTTCAATCGAATGGGAGATGCGTTCCGATCTATTCAGGCAGAACTGGGTATTTTCTTTATCATCATTATCTTTGTTCTCTACCTTTCTGCTCTTGGAATATACTATTTTGAAAATCCTGTGCAGCCCGAACAGTTTAAATCTGTTTTTCATAGTTTGTGGTGGGCCGTCGCTACATTAACCACCGTTGGCTATGGTGATGTTTATCCGGTTACCGTGGGTGGTAGAATATTCACGTTTTTGATGTTGATGGTAGGGCTCGGGCTAATTTCCGTGCCTACCGGACTAATCGCATCGGCCATGACAAAAATTGTACACAAAGAGGACTAAATGATACCAATCGACAAAATTACGCTAGAGAGAATCAAGCCAAGCGATCATGAGAAAGTTCGGGAGCTGATGAAAAAGTGCTACCCGAAAATTCAGGATCCCACCTGGAGTAAGAAAGAGCTGAAAAAGCTCACCTCCATTTTTCCGGAGGGGCAGGTTGTTATCAAAGTGGATGATAAAATTGTGGCGTGTGCTCTGTCGATTATTATACCATACAAACTGTTTGATGAAAAACACAAATACCTCGACATAACCGGTAACGATACATTCAACACTCACACAGAAGATGGCGAAACTCTTTACGGCCTCGACTTGATGGTACATCCCGATTACCGCGGGCTTCGGCTTGGGCGCCGGCTGTATGATTACCGCAAAGAGCTCTGCGAAGAGCTGAACCTGAAGAGTATTGTTTTTGGCGGAAGGCTGCCAAATTTCCACAAGTTTGATGATATATCGGCAAAGGTGTATATCGAAAAAGTGAAGCGTAAAGAGATACACGACCCTGTGCTGAATTTTCAGCTATCCAACGATTTTCATGTAAAACGCGTGGTTAAAAACTATCTGCCTGAGGATGAAGCATCCGAATCGTACGCAGCACTCCTGGAGTGGTCGAACATTTATTACAGCAAGCCAACCAAAGTTTATAAACCTGAAAAATCGGTGGTGCGCCTCGGGCTTGTGCAATGGGGAATGCGCCCTTACAAAGACTTTGATGATCTCACCGAGCAGATTGAATATTTCGTGGATGCCGTGTCGGGCTATCGGGCCGATTTCGCCCTCTTTCCTGAATATATCAACGCACCGCTCATGGCAGAATTCAATCACCTTTCGGAGCCGGATGCCATCAGAAGGCTTGCCGGTTACACCGAACGCATGCGCGATGTATTTGCTGAGTTTGCCATCACATACAATACCAACATCATCACAGGGAGCATGCCGGAGTTTATAGACGATACGCTGCTGAATGTGGGCTATCTCTGCAAGCGTAACGGCGAAATTGAACGATATGAAAAAATACACGCCACGCCGGATGAGGTAAAAGTTTGGGGGATGAATGGCGGCACCCAAATTAAAACATTTGATACCGATGCCGGAAAAATCGGGATATTAATCTGTTATGATGTTGAATTTCCGGAGCTAAGCCGCCTGCTTGCACTCGAAGGGATGGACATTCTTTTTGTTCCCTTTCTCACTGATACCCAAAACGGGTATTCCAGGGTGCGCAACTGCGCCATGGCACGAGCCATCGAAAATGAGTGCTATGTGGCCGTTGCCGGCAGCGTTGGAAATCTCCCTAAGGTGCACAACATGGATATATCGTTTGCACAATCGGTGGTATTTACTCCATGCGATTTTTCCTTTCCAACCAATGGCATAAAAGCTGAGGCAACACCCAACACAGAGATGATATTAATTGTGGATGTAGATCTTGACCTGCTAAAGGAGCTACATGAACAAGGCAGTGTGCGCACAATGAAAGATCGTCGCACAGATTTGTATGATGTGAAACTCAAAAAAAGACTATCACATTAGTTGGAGAGCTTTTTCTTTGAATTTGGTAACAATTACTTAATTTGTATTTCAATCACATAAATGGGGATATTTAGTATCTGTACCTTTACTGATCTGATTTGAGGTAGTATCTGTAGATGACATACACATTTTTTGATTTCTTACAACTTGTTGGGGCGCTTGGGATTTTCATTTTCGGGATGAAAATATTCAGTGATGGATTACAGAAAGTTGCAGGTAGTAAACTGCGCTCCATCCTCAAAGGCATGACAAAAAACCGGTTCAGCGGTATTATCACCGGCTTTGGTGCTACAACCATCACACAATCATCTACCACCACCACAGTAATGGTGGTTAGTTTTGTTAACGCCGGCCTAATCACATTCATCGAATCTACCGGTGTTATTATGGGGGCCAATATTGGCACAACGGTAACCGCCTGGATGGTATCTATCTTCGGTTTCCAAATGAGGATAACACCTGTTGCCATAAGCATGATTGGCTTATTTTTCCCGTTTTTATTCTTTGGCAGAGAAAAGCTCAGAAATCTCGCCGAAGCTATGATTGGTTTTGGTATTCTGTTTATTGGCCTCGAATTCATCAAAGAAGCTGTACCGGATATACGGGAAAACCCCGAAATGTTTGCTTTTCTCGACTCCTTTACCGGATTTGGCTTTGCCTCTATTCTTCTTTTCGTTCTTGTTGGTACTGTTCTTACTCTTTTAACTCAGTCATCATCCGCTGCTACTGCCATTACACTTGTTATGCTTTTTGAGGGGTGGATCAGTTTCCCCATTGCTGCCGCCATGATTTTGGGAGAAAATATTGGTACTACAGTCACCGCAAATATTGCTGCACTTATCGGTAATGTTCATGCAAAACGGGCGGCACGTTTCCACTTCTTTTTTAATGTGATTGGGGTAACCTGGATGTTATTTTTAATAAATCCGTTTTTACATGGTATAGATACGATTATGCAATATTTCATACCGGATGTTGGCTCCATGTTCGATGCTACAGATCAGGCCCGCGCAGCAGCTACTCTCGGTATTTCACTGTTTCACACCACCTTTAATGTATTAAATGTGCTCATCCTGTTTGCTTTTGTGCCTGCCATCATTCGCTTGGTTGAACGCATACAAAAAGATAAAGACAGTGTTGATACTGCTTTTCGTCTGCAATATATATCGGGCGGGTTAATGTCATCTGCAGAGCTATCAATCGCACAGGCTCATAAAGAGATTGAGCTTTTTGGGAAACTGATCGAGAAAATGCACTATAGTTTCTCAGGGCTATTTTTCAAAAAGCAGAAGAAACAAGAGAAGTTTTTGAAGAAAATTGAAAAGCGTGAACAGATTACGGATAATATCGAACTTGAAATTTCCGATTATCTCACGCAAATATCATCAGCCAATCTTTCTTCCGAGGCAACAAGAAGAATCCGCTCTATGCATAGCATCATAAACGATCTTGAGCGTGTGGGAGACCTGTATTACCAAATGTCGAAAACATTTGAGGATATGATGGAGCTTGATGTTGCATTACCAAAAGAGGCTGTGGTAGAGGTAAGCGACTATCTGGATATCATTCTAAAGGCCATTAAACTGATGCGTGAAAATATGACCAACGTAAATGGCAAAGTAAAACTTCAGGGTGCAATTGATCTTGAAAATGAAATCAACAACACCCGTGATAGCATGAAAGAAGCACATTATCGAAGATTAGAACAAGGCATATATACATCCCAGGCGGGTGTTATCTTCCTTGATTACATCACACGGCTCGAGAAAATTGGCGACCATATTTTCAATGTTCAGGAGGCGCTGGCCGGCAAAAAGCTAAAAACCCATTCTGAAATGCTTGTGGGGAGATAAGCAGAAGCATCAGAGTGCGTTTATTGTCTGATCAGCTCTCTGTATGATCCTCCACAAGTAAACTTGTACCGTGCTCTAAAAGCTGTTCCGTAGTACTCACAAACTTTTCACCAAGCTTCTCTTTAAGATCTTGCACTGCTTTTTTATAACTGCTGTGCATTTTTTGGGCTGTTGCTTTTGCATTATTGGTTAGTTTTATACTCACAATTCGCCCATCTTTATTTTTCTCCACAAACCCTGATTTAACCAGTTTCTGCACAAAACGTGTAATGGTAGAAGGTGCAAGATTCATCCTTTTGGCGAGTTCTTTTTGTGAAATCTCACCTTCTTTCCAAACCAGCAGAATTAGTTCTATATATGATGTTGCCAGATTATACTCTTCAAAGTAGCTGTCAAAATGCCGGCTTATTTCCCGGCTGAAAGAATTTGTTATTGCATGCATAGCTTTATTATTTGTATGTGCAATAAATAAAGCTTTTTCTGTTGATAATTCCAACAAAAAAAGGCTGCCGGATAACCGGCAGCCTTTTTTAAAAATTATTTCAAGCGAAAGTATTCTAAAATTAATCCTTTGGCCAACTGCCGTAAACCTGATTAAATGAGGCTTTATCAGTTCCTAATAATTCCCTTTGTGGTTGAAGGTAAGCAGAAAAGCGGGAATAATCAGTAGTTTATTTAATCGCATAACTTAGTAACTATTTATGTTTGTTGTTTAGTTTAGCAGAGAAATGTTGCCTCTGAATTACTTACAGATTCACGAACACCTCTTTTGTGACAAAAAAATTTGGTTTTACCATAAATAACTGTTTAAGAGATCGTTGGTAGCTTTAAACTGATATTTTAGTTATCTCTTTTTTCAATTTTCATTGAATAGAATCTTACCGATCTTTTATTCATGTACAGAGTTCAGCTAAAAAATTTTGAGGGGCCGCTCGATTTGCTTCTCTTCTTTATCAAACGGGATGAGTTAAACATTTACGACATTCCTATTTCACACATCACCGGTGAGTTTCTTGAATACATCCGCCTGATGGAAGAGCTCGACCTGGATGTGGCCAGCGAGTTTATCTATATGGCAAGCATGCTCATGTCTATCAAAGCCAGGATGATGCTTCCTGTTGACAAGGAAGACGAAGAAGAGCTGGATGAAAACGATCCGCGCTACGAGCTGGTACAAAAGCTTCTTGAGTACAAACGCTATAAAGAGATGGCGGAAAAACTCACCATTATAGATGAGGAGACTAAAAAAAAATATTACCGCGGCAACTTAGAAGCAGACGAAGTTGAAAAACAAGCCAGTGGTGAAGCCCTGAAAGATGTTACTCTTTTTGATCTTATAGGTGCATTCAGAAAAGTTCTCGCCGATATGCAGCGCCAAAGCACCTATCACAGAGTAGAAAAAGTGAAGCTCACCGTTGAACAACAAGCCGAATACATCATTCAAACGTTACAAAAACGGGGCAGAACATCGTTTACTCAGTTTTGCGAAGAGCTAAAAAGCCGCCTTGCGGTTGTGGTTACCTTTCTCGCAGTTCTCGAAATGTTAAAAGAGCAACAGATTAACTTATTCGTTGAGGAGAATGACCCAACGCAATTCTATATCGACCTTAAGCCGGTTGATGAAATTATTGGTTCGTAATTCAATGTCGTCATCATGAATAGATGTATTTTGCCCGCTAATTTGTTGTTATTTAATTACCTGCTATGAACGCTGATCCGGAAAATATCTACTTTCCGCTGGATGATGTTGAGATTCAACTTGTTGATAATCCCAAGCAAATTGCCAGCCCTGTAGTTGAAAACAGCTGGATGTCTATTAATGAGCATGAATTTCGCATGCAGGTTGAACAGGTTGGGGAGTTTTATGCGGGATATGGTAAACTGGTTCAATATTCTGTACATCCAGATGCTACCACCTCCTCCATTGAGCTTTATTTAAATGGGTCGGTTTTTGGGGCAATTCTGCACCAGCGGAAAATACTGCCGATACATGGCAGTTCTTTCATTTTTAACGGCAAAGGAGTGATGCTATGTGGTGAGTCGGGCGCCGGCAAATCATCACTAACCACTGCATTTTGTCTTAGTGGTTCCGAATTTCTTACCGATGATGTTACCCCGTTTGAGTTTGCTGAAAATAAACCATTCATTATTCCACGATCTGACAGGGTAAAACTATGGAGCGACAGCCTTGATCACTTTTCTGAAAGTAAAACCGTTTTGCAGAAAATCCGGCCGGAGGATGAAAAATACTATTTTCCAATAAAACAGAGCAGCAGGGAGCGTTACCCGCTTAGTCATGTAATCATCATAAAGCTTAAAGAGGGAGGGGTAACAGAATTTAAACCGGTTATCAAAGCAGATGCCTTTGCCGCACTACATAACGAAATCTACAGGTTGCACTATCTCAGCGCAATGCCCTCCTTAAAACAGTATTATTTGATGCAAATCGCATCTATTTGCAATAACTGTGAGGTCACCGTAGTTCTGCGCCCAAAGAACATTGAGATATCGAACATGCAGGCCCGCCTTTCTGAATTTCTTTCTTGATTTTCTAAACTGTATTCAAATTTAATTTATTTCTATAGAATTGAATTTTAAATTTTTTAGGCACATATTGAGCCTAATATTATCATACAGTGCTTTTACTCGTGGACAAATCAAACAAGTCATCTAAAAAGGAATGGCAGAAGCCTGTCATTATATCGCTAGATTAGCCTAATTAACTCAGCATATCTATACCATGCCTATTGAAAAAAGTTATCAACGAATATCGAACTCCGTTAGCGGCTTGCTTGATGACGAGTTAGTAATGATGGATATAGAAAAGGGCAAATATTTCTCACTGAATATAGTTGCCACACATATTTGGGAATACATTAAAGAGCCGCGTACTTTTCCCGAAATCTGCGATTATCTCCTTTCTGAATACGACGTAGATGAAGCAACATGCAAAAAAGAGGTTTCTGAACTTATCACAGAATTGGAAAAACTGGGATTGGTTTTAAGAAAATAGAAACGGAAAACAGTGTAGAAGAGATAAGCAGACGCGGAGCGGATTGATTACAGATGGGCTTTTGTTTGAATCAATTACTAAAAATATACGGCTGTATACGTATCACTTACAAATGAATTTGAAGTTATACATTTTATCCAGGTCTATATTATATTAATGGTAGTTATTGTATACCTAATGTTAGCTAATTAATAGTTTTTATTTTTCACTATGCCGAAAAAAATTGGCTCTCTGACCCTATATTCCGTTGATGATCTGCATGAACTGCTTGGCATCAGCAAAATGACGCTACGCGCTTATCTTAGAGAAGGGCGCTTGAAGGGCAGAAAACTCGGTGTTCAGTGGTACGTTACCGAAGAATCGATTCGTAACTATTTCGCAGAGGAAGAGGGGGGATCTGGCGATGAAAAGAAAACTAAACAGCGCATCAAATATGTAGTGCAAGGTGTCAATGACCTTGTAAGTGAAACAGAAGAGTGCCAGTCCATTTCAGAAACACTTGAGTGCCTACATAGCCAGGCAATAATCAGTCTTTTTCAGGTGCAAATTACGGACACCGATTCAGGTGAGATTATTGAAATTGTTAAGGCCCGCGATTTTATAGAACGCTACTCAAATCAATAACCTCATGAAATTTCATCAAACATCCCTTCAAAAAATCGAGTTTAGTGATTCACCCGAAGATATCTACTACTGTCTTATTGATTTACGTGTTAGCCCCGGTGGATTGAACATGAAAAAAATACGCCTTACCGATCCGCGCAATATTGATCAGCAGTTCAGACAAAACGGTTGTATAATGATGTTTGATGAGGTCGAGATTTCTGAACTAACCAGCCGCGGAGATATCGATCCTGACTCTATGCACAAAAGCCTCTTCGAGCTTGCGGTGAAAGAGAACGTAATTCGCCAAGAATAATCTTATATAGTCGAGTAGCCAAGGGGAATTTCACCCCAAGGCTCTCACAGAACCGTACGTG
>REDS01000085.1 GCA_007693395.1 Balneolaceae bacterium
GCAATACCCGTTTCAAGGCGGATGCTTGCCGATGTGCTGACGCCGGTATCGCTCTTTCTTTCCATCCGTGAAGATGCGCAGTATCCGTTTTTATTTGAATCGGTAGAGGGCGGCGAGCATCTTGCGCGGTACTCTTTTTTGGGGTGCAATCCCTATCAAACACTCCGGTTTGATGGTGAACGTGTAACCCTGAGCAATAGTCAGGGTGGGGCCGAGCTTCTCAATGAACCCTATTTTGACGTACTCAACCGTCTCACAAGTGAACATTCTGAACCGAAATTCCCCGATCTTCCGCGACTAACAGGCGGCGCGGTTGGATTTTCATCGTACGATACGGTCCGCCAGGTGGAGTCTCTGCCCGATGTTCCCGCTGATGACCTGAATATCCCCGAAGCGATCTGGTCTTTTTATGATGAAGTGTATGCGTTTGATCATGTAAAACAGCAGATCGTGCTGATGAAGACGGTATTCATCAAACCGGATACAGACATGAAGAATGCTTTTGAATCTGCTCAGATTGCACTCGATAACATGGAAAAAAGAGCTGTACGAAGTGTAAATACCGGTGAATCTTTTAATCTGGATGCAGAAAAAATAACCAGTAATGTAGAGCAGAGCCGTTTTCATGAAATGGTTGAAACTGCGAAAAAGTACATTTACGAAGGTGATATTTTCCAGGTGGTTCTCTCGCAGCGGTTCGAAGTTCCTTTTCAGGGAGATTCGTTCACACTCTACAGGGCTTTAAGGATGGTGAATCCATCGCCATATCTTTTTTATCTGAATGTTGATGATTTTGCCCTGGTAGGCTCATCGCCGGAAGTTTTAGTTCGTGTAACCGATACCGAAGCACGTTTGTTACCCATAGCGGGAACGCGTCCGCGAGGTAAAAACCATGAAGAAGACCTGGCCCTTGAGGAGGACCTAAAAAACGATCCTAAGGAGATAGCCGAGCATATAATGCTGGTTGATTTGGGGCGAAATGATCTTTCGCGGGTGTGTAAATCGGGAACGGTTCGCCTGGAAAGAAACCAGGCTATCGAACGGTTTTCTCATGTGATGCACATTGTTTCGGATGTGGTGGGTGAGATATCCGAAGATAAAAGCTCGGTAGATGCACTAATGCAATGTTTTCCCGCCGGTACGGTAAGCGGTGCCCCGAAAATTCGTGCCATGGAAATTATTGATGAACTGGAGCCAACCAAACGGGGCCCATACGCCGGTGCCGTTGGCTATTTCGATTTTTCCGGAAATATGGATACCTGCATCACCATAAGGACGATGGTCGTAAAACCGGGTACGGTATACATCCAGGCCGGTGCGGGAATTGTGGCAGACAGTGATCCTCAAAAAGAGTTCGAAGAAACCCAAAACAAAGCCGGTGCCCTTGTTGAGGCACTCAGTGTGGCGCTTGAAATAACTAAATAGAAATTAGTCGTGAGTCTTGAGTCGCGAGAATTCATCTCACGACTCAAGACTCATGACTCAAGACTAAAACGATGAAAAAAACAATCCTTTCAGGAATTCAGCCTTCGGGGAAACTCCATATCGGGAACTATTTTGGTGCGATGCGGCAGCACATAAGGATGCAGGATGAGGGAGATGCCTTCTATTTCCTGGCGAACTATCATTCGCTCACCTCCATCAACGATAGAGATAAGCTGCGGGAATTTACCACAGATGTGGTTCTTGATTATCTGGCACTGGGGTTGGATCCAAAAAGATGCACATTTTTTGCCCAGTCGGATGTTCCCCAAACTACAGAACTGGCCTGGATTCTCGGATGTCTTACACCTGTCTCGCTGATGGAGAAGGGGGTATCCTATAAGGATAAAGTAGCACAAGGATTAAACCCGAATATTGGCCTCTTTACATACCCTATTTTACAGGCTGCAGACATATTGATCTATCACTCTGATCTGGTGCCGGTTGGGGAAGATCAAAAACAGAATATCGAAATATGCCGCGATCTGGCCGGTAAGTTAAATCGTGCTTACGATGAGGAACTATTGGTTATCCCCGAGGAGTATATCGTAAAAAGCGTGGCAATTGTTCCCGGTATTGATGGGCGGAAAATGAGTAAATCGTATGATAACACCATCAATATTTTTGATGAGGGCAAATCCCTGAAAAAAAAGGTTATGTCTATTCAAACTGACTCTACGTCACTTGAAGATCCCAAAGATCCCGACACGTGCAATGTGTTTGCATTGATAAAACTGTTTGCTGAAAACGATCAAAAGAATGAGATCGCTGAAAAGTACAAGGCAGGCGGTTATGGATATGGCCATGCCAAAAAGGAACTGCTTAGCCTGATAAACGATTACTTTGCTGAAGCCCGTGAACGAAGAAAAGAGCTCGAAAAAGATATGGACTATGTGCACGACGTATTACAGGAAGGCGGTAAAAAAGCCCGCGAACGAGCTGAAACTGTAATGGAGCCGATTCGCAAGGCAACCGGATTGTTTCGGAGTTTTAATTATTAATTAGAGATGAGTCGTGAGTCTTGAGAAATGAGAATCTCACGACTCACGACTCATGACCCACGACTATGATCTTAATCATCGACAATTACGATTCCTTTACCTACAACCTTGTTCACATTGTTGGTTCTGTAACTGAGGATTACAAAGTGGTACGGAATGATGCCATCACCATTGAAGAAATACGGGAAGCAAATCCGGAAAAAATTCTGATTTCACCCGGTCCGGGGCGTCCGGAGGATGCGGGCATCACAGAAGAGATAATTCGGGTACTTGGCCCGGAAATCCCCATTCTGGGAGTTTGTCTGGGGCACCAGGCTATTGGGCAGGTATTTGGGGCCAGAGTAGTACACGCTCCCAGTTTAATGCATGGCAAAACATCTGAAATTGTGCACGATGGAAAAACGGTATTTCAGGGAGTTGACGAAAACTTTACAGCAACACGATACCATTCATTAGCTCTTCAGCCCGACTCTGTACCTGATCAGCTTGAGGTAAGCGCTAAAACCGAAGATGGTGTAATCATGGGTGTGCGGCACAAGGAGTTTCCAATCGAGGGTATTCAGTTCCACCCGGAGAGTATACTTACCGTAGAAGGACCCAAAATCGTAAAAAACTGGCTGAAACTGACATACGCGTCTGCTTGATTCATAAATTTAATTAACAAAAGTGGCACAATTGTTTACAGACATATTAGAGAAAATTTCGAGATCAGAAAACCTGACTAATGAAGAAGCATCCGGTGCTTTGAAACTGATTTTGAAAGGGGATATTACCAATGAGGAAGTTGCGGGGTTTTTAATCTCCATGAGAATGAAAGGCGAAAAGGTTGATGAATTGACAAGCTTCGTAAAAGTGATGCGAGATCACGCCGTAAAAGTAGAAGTTGATACAACAAATGCGGTTGATCTGTGTGGTACAGGCGGCGATAAATCGGGTACATTCAATATATCCACGGCGGCTATGTTTGTGGTTGCAGGTGCAGGTGTGCCGGTTCTAAAGCATGGTAACAGAAGTGTTTCGAGTAAGAGCGGAAGTTATGATGTACTGGAAAGCCTGGGTGCAGTGCCAAATCTCCAAAAAGAGGAGGTGGAGAAGATGTTCAATGAGACGGGCATGGCCTTTATGTTTGCGCCGAACTTTCATCCCGCATTGCGATATGTGATGCCGGCCAGGCGGGCACTCAAAATGCGAACATTCTTCAATATGCTTGGCCCGCTTCTCAATCCGGCTGATGTAAAGCATCAGTTTGTAGGTGCTTACAGTAAAGAAGCGGCCGGTATGATGATTCAGATTCTGGGAAATCTGCACACCGAAAATGCATATTCAGTAAACTCTCACGATGGACTGGATGAAGTAAGCCTCTCTTCACAATGTGAAATTTTTGAGCTCGAAAACAGTGTTTCCGGTAATTCAATAACTTTTGATCCTGTATCTCTCGGTTACGATAAAGTTGAACTTGAGGAACTTAAGGGCGGAGATGCTGATGAGAATGCCGGAATTATCAAAAGAATTCTTGAGGGCACTTCAACGGATGCACAACGGAATGTTGTAGAGATGAATGCAGCTTTTGGCATTCGTGTATCCAATGTTACGGATAGTCTCGAAAAAGCTAAGGAGATGGCATCGAAAAGTATCGATAGTGGTGAAGCTCTGAAGAAACTTGAGCTTTTTATCAGCGAATCTCAAAAAGTATCCGGTGAGTTTTAAATAATGGATATTTTAGAAAAAATTGTTCGGCAGACAAAAGATGATCTCTCAAAAAGAAAGAGGGAAGTAACGCTACGGGAGCTGGAGTCGTTTGTGCATTATGAAAATGAAGTAAGAAGTTTTTCCAAAGCGCTCATCAAAGAACATGATGTATCGATCATTGCTGAGGTTAAAAAAGCATCACCATCAAAGGGCATCATCCGTGAAGATTTTGATCCACTGATGATTTCTGAACAATACATTGAAGGCGGGGCATCGGCAATTTCTGTTCTGACGGACGAACCATTTTTTAAAGGCTCACTGAACTACCTTAAAAACATTCGGGATATAAGCCCTATTCCATTGCTGCGCAAAGATTTTATTGTAGAACCATATCAGATAAAAGAGGCACGTGCATTTGGTGCTGATGCAATATTACTGATAGTAAGTATGTATGAAGGCAGCCAGCTTTCTGAATTGATTGCAGCAGCAAATGAGTTTGGTCTGGAAGCGCTGGTTGAATGTTACACTGAAGAGGAATTCTTAGATCTGAATTGGGACGAAGTAAAAATTGCCGGTGTGAATAATCGCAATTTATCTACGTTTGAAGTAGACCTTCACCGAGGTGTGGGAATTTTATCGAAAGCACCCGAAGGTGTAGTTCGAGTATCAGAAAGCGGAATTCACAAACCTGAAGATATGGCTGAGCTTTGGAAAAATGGAATTCACTCGGCTTTAATAGGAGAACATTTTATGCGACAGCCGGAGATTGGAAAATCGTTGAAAGAATTTATTGAAAAGTCTCGGGAACGAATGGATACAAACAATTAACTTTGATGCATGTATACAGAAGCTGAAAACAGAACAAAAGTAAAAATTTGTGGCCTCACAACACTTGAGGATGCCCGATTTGCATCCGGTGCTTTGGCCGACTACCTCGGTTTTATCTTCTATGATGGAAGCCCGCGATATGTAGAACCGGCCAAAGCAGGTGCAATAATAAACTGGATTGAAGGACCTGAAAAGGTGGGTGTTTTTGTGAACCAGCCGCTGGATGATGTGAACAGCATCGCAAAGCAGACCGGTATCGATCTGGTTCAGCTTCATGGAAATGAGTCACCCGAATATTGTGACCTTGTTGATCTTCCTGTAATTAAAGCCATTCATATTGAAGAAAATTCAACTGTTGATGAGATAAAATCAAAAGTTGAATTGTTTGATTTAGTAGCAGATTACTTTTTATTCGATACCAAAACAGATGGAAAATGGGGCGGAACGGGCAAAGTTTTCAATTGGAGTTTGTTAGCAGATATTGTTGATGAGAGGCCGTTTTTCTTATCCGGAGGGTTGAATTTAGATAATATCAAACAGGCAATAGAAACCGTAAACCCAACGGTGGTGGATCTGTCGAGCGGGCTTGAAGAATCACCCGGTCTCAAAGATTTTGACAAAATGGAACAGTTTTTTGACAAAATGCGTGAAATCTGGGAAGAACAGGAATTATAATTCGAAATAAGTCGTGAGTCTTGAGTCGTGTTAACGTTCTCAAGACTCAGGACTTGAGACTCAAGACTAAATAATGAAATACACAGCACCAACTAAAGAAGGATATTTTGGAAAGTTTGGCGGTAAGTTTGTACCGGAAATTCTAATTCCTGCACTTGAAGAGCTTGAAATAGCTTACGAGGAATCACTAAATGACCCGCTTTTTCAAAAAGAGTATCATGATCTGCTTAAGGAGTATGTTGGCAGGCCTACAAAGCTTACGTATGCAAACCGGCTGACCGATCACTACGGTAAAGGTAAAATCTATTTCAAACGGGAAGACCTTTGCCACACAGGTGCTCACAAAATTAACAATGCGATTGGCCAACTTCTTCTTGCACGAAATATGGGTAAAACACGAATTATTGCAGAAACAGGAGCGGGCCAGCACGGAGTGGCAACAGCTACAGCCTGTGCTAAGTTTGGTTTCGACTGTGTGATATACATGGGTGCCGAAGATATGGAACGCCAAAAGCTAAATGTTGACAGAATGAGGCTGCTTGGTGCTGAAGTTCGATCGGTAACCAGTGGATCACAAACACTTAAAGATGCCACGAATGAAGCTATTCGCGATTGGGTAACCAATGTTGAGAATACGTTTTACATAATCGGTTCGGTAGTTGGGCCGCATCCATATCCCGTAATGACACGAAATTTTCATCGGGTGATTGGTGAGGAGACAAAAGAACAACTAAAGCATGCTGAAGGCCGTCTGCCCGACTACCTGGTAGCATGTGTGGGTGGCGGCAGCAATGCAATCGGTTTCTTCTACCCGTTTATTGAAAATGAGGATGTAAAAATGATTGGTATTGAAGCAGCTGGTTTAGGAGCAGATACGGATCAAACCGCTGCAACACTAACTATTGGTACTCCCGGTGTACTACATGGATCGCTCAGTTATTTGCTGCATGATACGGAAGGGCAGGTACAGCTTGCACACTCTATTTCGGCAGGTTTAGATTATCCCGGAATCGGGCCTGAACATTCACACCTGTTTGATACAAAACGAGTTCACTATTTCGGTGTAACCGATCAGCAGGCGATGGATGCTGTAAAGCGGGTTTCTGAAACCGAAGGCATTATCCCTGCTATAGAAACTGCGCACGCTTTTGCATACCTCGAAACATTAATGCCATTAACTCAAAAAGATGAGATTGTGGTTGTAAACTGTTCGGGAAGGGGAGACAAAGACATGAAGACTATCTCTGAATGGTTTGATTCATGATTTAGAAAAAATAATGAGATTGTTATAAGTCACTACAATTATCTACCTTTTCAACCAGAAATAGGTACGATCTAATATCACAAATTCTCTGAAGAAAGATGGTTATTACACAGCATAAAAGCAGAGTTTCAGCGGTTTTTGAGCGCAGAAAAGACAATTCAAAAATCATGTCGCTGTTTATCACAGCAGGCTATCCCAACCTTGATGCCACAGTTGATTTAATTCTCGGTTTCGAAAAAAATGGCGCAGACATTATTGAACTGGGAATGCCCTTTAGTGATCCACTTGCTGATGGACCCACCATACAATACGCAAGCAATATGGCAATTTCGAATGGCATCACCATGAAGAAAATATTTGAGATGGTGCGTGAAGTTCGAAAATCATCAGATATACCGATTATCCTTATGGGTTATATAAACCCGGTGATGCGCTACGGATTGAATGCGTTTTGTAAAGATGCGGCCGAGTGTGGAGCAGATGGGTTGATACTACCGGATTTGCCGCCAGAAGAGTCTTCCTATATCGCTGAAGAAGCCAAGAGCAATAAACTTGATATGATTTATCTTGTGGCACCAAATTCAACGGATGAACGGATGAAAAAAGTAGATGAGTTAAGCTCCGGTTTTGTTTATTGCGTTTCTGTAACAGGCGTAACCGGGGCACGAAAAGGTGAGGAGGTTGCTAAATCAGTAGAGAAGTTTATCGGGCGAGTTAATAAACATGTTACTAAAAACCCAAGGCTTGTGGGCTTTGGAATAAAAAATCATGAGGATGCTGTAATCATTGCGAAAGATGTTGACGGCTTTATTGTTGGCAGTGCGCTAATTGATAACATCAGAAATAATTATCCTAATAATAACTGGATAGAGAACGTTTTTTCTTTTGTGAATGAACTTAAATATGGAAATAAGAAAAATTAAACGGTTTAAACTATGAGATTAGCGTTTTCAGCTTTAATTGCACTTTTTATTTTTGTTAATCTAGCCTGCGAAAGCGATTTCAGGCCAATGTCAATTGGTGGTATTGATGAAGTAATAGTTGTAATGGATTCTACCATGTGGGACAGTGAAACTGCCCTTGCATTAGAAGACACGTTTGGCAAAGGCATTGAAACACTGCCCGGATTTGAACCAACCTACCGTTTAGTTTTCAGGGATTTCAGTACAAATGCTCAGCTTGATGATCTTCGCAGATACAGAAATATTATATTCGCATCTCCGCTTGATGACGATACGAATGTAGCGGGACTGATCAGGGCAATTTTGAGCGATGATGTTGAACAAAGAGTTCGTCAGGGTGATAGCTTTGCGTTTCCATTGCGGGATAGGTGGGTTCGTGATCAATGGACGTTAATTCTTACTTCTACCGATGATGATGCACTGGCTGAAAAAATTCTGAGTTCTGAAAATTCTCTGGTAAGTAATCTGTTGAACGTTGAATTTGAGCGCAGAAAACAAGAGGTTTTTCGGCGCGGAGAGCAGATTGCGATTAGTGATTCACTTTGGCAAAACTACGGGTGGAAAGTAAGAATGCAGCACGACTATATCTGGACTATTCGGGATGATAATGTTGCTGTTTTTCGGCGGGTACTCCCTGATAATGACCGATGGATTATGGCGTGGTGGAAAGATGGTGTATCCGATAGCGACTTTATTGATTACGAATGGATCAATGCAACGCGCGACTCTCTTCTTGAAAGGCACATGAGAGGCGAGCGAGATGGCTCATTTATCACTACAGAATACAGAAGCCCCAGAAAGGTTATCACTAAGGAGATCGAGAGAGATGATCATATCAGGGCGTTTGAAACTCTTGGTACCTGGACCATGACCAACGATTTTATGGGCGGCCCATTTGTGAATTTTGTTTTTCATGATCCGAAAACCGAACGGCTCTTCCTGATTGAGTATGGGCAGTTTGCGCCAAGTGTTGGCAAGAGAAGATTTGTAAGGCAGTTCAGGGCAATGGGAAGAACTTTTGAATCGGACTCTACCTGGAACGAACAAAACAACGCCATAACTTATCTGATTGAATAGTCAGAAAAGAAGATAAAGGATTACATATAGGGAGAGAATACCTCTCTTAAATCTTCATTGATATCTTCAATAACAGTTGGCTGAAACGATCTGCCGGTCAATGTTTCAAACAGTTCAGCATACCGTTGGTAAATACTCCATCGGAATGTATCCGGCAGTGTTGGTTGTATTTGCCCTTCAAGCCCGCGAAAACCCTTGTCCATAAGCCATTCTCGTAAAAACTCTTTAGAGAGCTGACGCTGTTGTTCACCCCCCTTTAATCGGATTTCATAACCTTCACTGTAAAAATATCGTGATGAATCTGACGTGTGCACTTCATCAATCAGAGTAAGTTCACCATTAAAAAGGCCCATTTCATATTTTGTATCAACAAGAATCAGTCCCTGTTTTGCGGCAATTTCTGTTCCTCGTTCAAACAATCGGAAAGCAGTTGTACGGATCTCTTCCCACAATTTTGGCTCAACAATTCCGCGTTGCAGGATCTCCATTTCAGAAATATCTTCATCATGGCCTTCGGTGGCCTTGGTGGCAGGTGTGAGGATAGGTTGCTCAAATTTTTGATGCTCCTTCATACCATCGGGCAGTTTTACCCCGCAAAGAAGCCTGCCTCCATTTTTGTACAACCTCCACGCGTGTCCGGTTAAGTAACCCCGTACTACAACTTCAATTGGAATAGGAGTGCACTTTTTTGCAATGGTAACATTTGGATGGGGCACATCTAAAACATGAACAGGCAGAACATCATCAACTTTTTGAAAAGCGAATTCAGAAAGTTTATTCAAAATCTGGCCTTTAAACGGTATGGCCTCCTTCATGATATGATCGAAAGCGGATATTCTGTCGGTAACCACAATTCCGAGTATAGTATCGCTCAGCGTGTATACGTTGCGAACTTTACCACGGTAAAATGGTTTTCCCTCTATTCTGAAGTTTGTATCAGAAATGCAGTGCTTCAATACTTCTTGCTGCATGAAAATCAGGTTTTACTTTTCTTTGTAGAACCGCGCTGAACCAATACAGGATCATTGATTGTTTGAACTTTAGTATCGGTTTCAGTCCGGATTATCTCCGCCAGGCGTTTTGTAGCGGATACGCCCACAGAATACATTCGCTGATCTATAGTAGTAAGGTCAAGATATTTGGTGAATTTGATATTATCGTAGCCCATAATGCCTATATCGTCAGGGATTTTCAGGCCAAGCTTAGTTAATGCATGGTATGCACCAATTGCCTGGGTATCATTACTGCAAAAAATGGCATCTGGGAAGTCGCCCATATCATCATATTTGTATACAGCTTCGTAGCCGGCTTCTTCGGTATAACCGGCATGCTTCGTACTATCGCCTGAAACAAAAAATTTCTTTTCTACAGGCATTTTAAACTCTCGCAAAGCTTCGATAAAACCCTGCTCACGTTCAGCTGATGAGCGTGTGTTAATTGCCGGACGGATCATTCCAAGCCGCTCGTAACCCTGTTTTACGAGGTGCTCACCCGCAAGAAAGCCACCTTTTCTGTTATTAAACTCAAAATAGTCGTAATCGGGGTGTGAACTGCCAATAAGTACGGTTGGCACATGTGAGGCCTGGAGATTGTTGTGTACCTCTTCTGTAATTTCGATACTAATTGTAATAACGGTATCAGCTGTACCCCTGTAGAAAAAGTTTTCAATACCTTCATTCGGATTTTTTGAACCTGTGTTGTAAATCAAGATATCGAGATCCATCTCTTTGATCTCGTCCTTAACTCCTTTTAAAACTTCATTGAAGTATGGAGTTGTAAAAGAGGGTACTGCAATTGCCAGCATTTGTGGTTCGCGGCTTGCCAGTTTTCTTGCACTAACCTGCGGCCTGAAGTTAAGCTCTGCAATTGCCTCGTTTACCTTATTTTTTGTTTTCTCGGATACATTAGGAGAATTGTTTAAAACTCTTGAAACTGTTGAAATTGCAACACCTGCTCTCTGAGCAACTTCATAAATCGTAATTTTTTTGTTTTTGATTTTCATCTTTTAAGTGCCATATGCGTTATTTCGAAGCCCAGCGTTATTTATGAGTAATTTGAATCAAATTGGGCTTAAGATAAAATTAGGTGAATACAAAAAATTGATAATCTGCATTATCGATTGTCTGGCAATGGTTTATAATTTTACGATAATTCATACTCCAATGTCAGCTGTTTTTTATTGAATAAAAGAAATTTATTTCAAAGTTGAATCAAAAATAGTATAAAAAAAAGTATATAGCCTAAATATTAATTATTAAGGAACTATTTGAGAGTAGATAGACATTTGTTAAAATGAATAAAGCTTTTTTAGATGACAAACCTTCTCAAAATACCATACAGTTTTTTTAGACCCATTTACGAAAAAACCAATTTCCATCACGCCGTAATTTCAGAAATTGAGGACTCTAAATTAAGGTATGCTTACTCACACTGCAGGTCTATAACCAGAACTCATGCCAAAACATTTTACATGGCAACAAGGTTTTTACCCCTCGAAAAGCAGAGAAGTATTTTTGCGATTTATGGTTTATGCCGCTATCTGGATGATCTGGTAGATGAAGCTGAAGATCTTGTTCATAAAAAGAAAATCACCGAAGATGAAGTTGTAAAACGTCTCGAAGCCTTCAGAGTGAAACTCATAAGTACATACCGGGGAGTTGAGCATAACAGCCCGGTACTATTTGCATTTTCTGATGTTTTAAATCGGTTCAATATCTCTATTGAACACCCGCTCACGTTGCTTGATGGTGTAAAGATGGATCTTACCAAAAACAGGTACGACACATTTGATGAACTTTACGAGTATTCTTATAAAGTTGCCTCCGTAGTGGGTTTGATGACCAGTGAGATATTTGGTTATGAAGATCCCAAGGCCCTGAACCATGCCATTGATCTTGGCATTGCGATGCAGTTAACAAACATACTGAGGGATGTTGGGGAAGATCTTGTTCGCGGACGAATTTACCTGCCTAAGGATGAATTAGATTCCTGCGGTATCACGGAAGACGACCTTTTTTCAAGAGATTTATCCGATAAGTTTATTGAATTCATGAAATTTCAAATAAGCAGAGCCCGCGAATACTATGCCAGTGCGGATAAAGGTATCGAAATGCTTAGTAAAGACAGCCGCCTACCCGTTATGCTTGCCAGGGAGAATTACAGCCGCATTCTCAACAAAATAGAAGAGAACAATTATCAGGTTTTCCATCAAAGAGCTTACCTGAGTTCAGCTGAAAAATTTTCCATTCTGCCAAAAGTAATTATTCAGCTTAGATAAAGAAAAAATTCTCCTATCTGTTAGTTAAATGGCATTAATTGCCGTAAAAGAGCCACATCGTTCTTAAAAATTTAGGTATCTTGATCTAAGTGAGTATTATATCAACTAACAAGAGTTAAATAGGGTGATGGTATGATGAGAACGTATAAATCATGGAAAAGTCCCAGCATGGGTAAAGAGATGGAAATGCTGATTTTTGGCAAACAGGGCACACCTGTAATTCTTTTCCCGTCGGCACATGGCAATTTTAAAGAGTGGGAAGAAAAAAAAGGGTTCGAACTTTTAGAGGAGCAGATCGAAGAGGGTTATAACCAGTTTT
Source organism: Balneolaceae bacterium (assembly GCA_007693395.1). GTDB lineage: Bacteria > Bacteroidota > Rhodothermia > Balneolales > Balneolaceae > Rhodohalobacter. Next base: position 12,575 of record REDS01000085.1, read on the forward strand.
ACTGTGTAGATTCATTTGCTGAAGAAAGTTTTATGAATGAAAAAATAGATCCTCTTGCCCGTATTGAAAGGTTTAATCAATATCAGGCGTATATTATGGATGAGGTTTTACCATTCATATCTGATAATAATTCTAATCCTTTTATCATTGCAGCCGGTGTAGCTATAGGTGCTTATTGCTCTCTTCTTATGGCATTGAAATATCCTACAAACTTTCACAAAGTAATTGGCTTATGTGGATATTATGATATCAAAGTTCACCTTGATGATGTTACAGATGATAGCATTTATTATAATAATCCTGTGGATTTTATTCCGAACCTGAATGATGAAAAACTGCTGAAACATATCAGTTCAGTAGATATTCGTATGCTCAGCTACAAAAATGATCCTACCAAAGATGCCACAAGAAAAATGAGTGATATACTTTGGCTTAAATTTATTGAGCATGAGCATTATGTATGGGATAATGAAACGGATGACCTCTGGACACTTGCACCACAAATGCTCAAAGACAATCTGTTTTAAAGAAGTAGAATGCCGGATATAAATAAAATTCTTGTAGCAAACAGAGGCGAAATTGCTTTGCGAATTATTCGCACATGTAAGGATCGGGGCTTAACAACAGTTGCCATTTACTCAGAAGCCGATGTGCTGTCGCCTCACGTTTTGGCAGCGGATGAATCGGTGTACATCGGTAAAGCTGCTTCTTCAGAGAGTTATCTCAGGATGGATACGATTATTGAGGCTGCAAAGCAGACTAATGCAGATGCTATTCATCCCGGGTATGGTTTTCTGAGCGAAAATGCTGTATTTGCTGCTCTTTGCAGAGATAACAACCTCATTTTTGTTGGCCCAAATCCCAAAGCTATTGAGATGATGGGGGACAAAACAAGAGCCCGTGAACTGATGGCTGCCGCAAATGTACCTTTTCCTCCGGGAACCGAATCAGATCTGCAGGATATCGATGAGGCAAAATCCATCGCAAGAGAGATCGGCTATCCGGTTTTAATTAAAGCTGCTGCCGGTGGTGGTGGTAAAGGGATGCGAATTGTGCACTCCGAAGAAGATTTTGAAAAGAGTGTGAAAGCGGCAAAATCAGAAGCAAAAAATTCGTTTGGCGACGACAGAGTTTTTGTTGAAAAATATCTCGAAGAACCCCGCCATATTGAATTCCAGATCTTTGCCGATATGCACGATAATGTGGTTCATATGTTTGAAAGGGAGTGCTCCATTCAGCGCCGCCATCAAAAAGTGATAGAGGAAGCACCATCTGCTGTATTGACGGACGAACTTCGCGCAAAAATGGCAAACGCTGCAATATCAGCTGCTAAGAGTTGCGACTATGTGGGAGCCGGTACGGTTGAGTTTTTGATTGATAAACACCTGAACTTCTATTTCCTCGAGATGAACACTCGTTTACAGGTAGAACATCCCGTTACGGAATTAATTACCGGGCTCGACCTTGTTTCACTCCAAATTGATGTGGCTGAAGGAAAAAAACTGCCCATAAAGCAGGAAGAAATTGTTTGTACAGGCCATGCCATTGAGTGCCGTATTTATGCAGAAGATCCGGCTGATCAGTTTTTGCCAAGCACCGGTAAACTCGAAAGGCACAGAATTCCTTCCGGGCCGGGTGTTCGGGTTGATGCAGGCATAGAGGAGGGGCAGGAGGTATCCATCAATTACGACCCGATGATATCAAAACTATGTGTGCATGCAGACAGCCGTGAAAAAGCGATGGATAGAATGCACAGGGCACTTAGTGATTATGAGATAAGCGGCGTAAAAACTACCATACCATTCTGTAAATTTGTGATGAAAAATGAACAGTTCAGAAGTGGAAAATACGACACGCATTTTATAAGCGATCACTTTACGCCGGAAGCATTAACAGGAAATGAAAAACCTGAAACAATTGCTTTGATTTCCGCCATTCTTAAAAAGCAGGGAACATCAACCCAATCAACTGTAAAAAAGGAATCTGAAAACTCTGCCAGTAATAGTACATGGTGGATCAAAAGAAAAAAGACACTGTGAGTAATAGACCTGAGCTCTTCAATAAACTTGAAACACTTTTAACTGAACAGAGAAACCCGGCCAGCAATAAAATTGACCTGGCTGACTCCAGAACCATTGTACAAATCATAAATGATGAGGATAAAAAAGTAGCGCGCTGCGTTGAAAAACGGCTTGATGAAATTGCCGCAGCGATAGATGTTATTGTTGATGGTTTGAAAAAGGGAGGGAGGCTGCTATACTTTGGTGCCGGTACAAGCGGCAGGCTTGGCGTGCTGGATGCTGCCGAGTGCCCGCCTACCTTTGGCACGGAACCGGAAACTATTCAGGGGTTTATTGCAGGAGGTGAAAAAGCGATGTTTCGGGCACAGGAGGGTGCAGAAGATCATGAGAAGTTTGGCGAAGACGAAGTTTTGAGAGCCAATGTTGTGATGCATGATGTTGTGGTTGGCCTTGCTGCGAGCGGGCGTACACCGTATGTGCATGGTGCAATCAAAAAAGCTGCATCAATTGGCTGTAAAACTATATTGGTTACCACAGTTTCGGGAGATCAGGTAGATGTAGATGTGGATATTTTGGTAGACGTGCCGGTGGGACCCGAAGTGATAATGGGAAGTACACGCATGAAGAGCGGAACTGCCCAAAAACTTGTACTAAATATGTTTACAACAGGTGCTATGATACGCCTTGGAAAGGTGTATGAAAACGTTATGGTTGATCTGCAGCTTACAAATTTGAAACTCGTTGAACGTGCCAAGCGCATTGTGATGAATCTTGCTGGTATTGATTATGAGAAAGCCTCTCTCTATCTCGAAACGGCAGATAATCATGTAAAAACGGCGTTACTGATGGCACTCATCAACATTTCAGCAGATCAGGCCAAAGAAAAACTTCGTGAACATGATGGTTTTATAAGAAGAGCACTCAGTAAATGATTCTTTGCGTAAACGTGTTCTTGCTTCATCATTAAATTCGTTCTCATTCGTTATTTATACACCGGCTAACTCAGCCTGCTTCAAATCAGATAGTTACAGATTGTTTTACTCAAGTCAAAATAGGCGCCTGTCCGATCAGGATTACAGAATTCTTATACTCACCTGCATCATCACCGTGCAGGTTGGGGCCATTCTTTTAGTACGCTTATGGCCGGATAGCGATTATACACCATCATTAGATTTTGAAATTACCGAGCAGGAAGTAGTTATGCTCGATGATATAGAGATTACACGGCAGTTATCGTCACCGCCACCACCGCCACGCCCAATTATTCCTAATCCCGTGCCGGATGATGAAATCATAGAAGTTGAGCTTGAACTGGACATGGAGATTAACCTTCCTGACCTTCCGCCACTCGATCCCGGTTTTGGAACCGGACAAACCGGCGATGAAGAGAGAATAGTGAGTAATCCACAAATTCCCCCTACAGTGGTTAGAATTGTAGAAGCATCAGCACCGCAGGAAGTGCCAAGTGAAATACGCGGTAATCTCGAGATGATTGTAAATTTTCTTGTAGATGAAAACGGGATGGTAGAAGAAGTAAGTATCATGGAAATACGTTTATACCGTACTGATGGTACCTTCGAAGAACTGCCATACGTACAGTATGGCTTAATGGACGCTGTTTTAGCTGCAGCTATGCAGTGGAGATTCAGGCCTGCCCGGCAGGATGGGGAACGGGTAAAAGCATTTACGAGGCAGCGCTTTAACTATTGATTATTGATTAAGATCAAATCAACAGTATTTCAATTCACAATAAAGAAATTATAGTGGCCGCGTTTTGGGCGTTGTCCGCTCTCCGTTAACACACCTTCTCCCCTGAAGTGAATTACCTCCCCGCCAAGAAATGTACGTGCTGCTCTTCGGGCAAATCGGTTCAGTTCAGATAGAACTGAAAACTTTTCAGAGTCTTCCATTCTTGTTAAACGAATATCATTAGAGGTGCTTAGGTTCAAGTCGAGAGTTCTTGCAACATTTTCACCAAAAACTGAGCTTTTTCTCAAATTTGTGATGTTTTCTACTCCCTGAAGGGTAACCTTTCCATCAACGCTTTTAAGCCTGTAACCAATGGTTTCTTTATCGGCGGTATCTTCCGGGAGAAGCAAATAAACAAGGTCCCAATTTTTGGCATCCTGATGATGTACAAACCGGTATCCGCTATCTACAAGGCGTGTTGTTGTTTGATTCTGAAAGGTATGATCCATATATACCGTGCCTGTTACATCTTTCCTCTCATCGTTGATGGCTACGTATCCAGAAACCTCAGCAAATGGGATATGAGTGATGATACCAACCTGCTCACTGCCGATTTGAAATTTCCCATCTCCCCATTTATAGCCTTTCAGTATGTTGTGAAAGTCCAGGTCAATATCATAATGCACACCATCTTTCGCTGTATTTATTCGTATGCGGTGCTCGATAGGTAATTTCCCTTCAAACCAAACATCCCGTTCCTCTCGTAAACGGAATATGTGATTCTCTTTATCCTGAACAAGATGGTTAATGTTATACTCCCTTGACAACTGATATAGATTTCCATTAAAGCCATCAACTGATACCTGAACACCGCTAACCGGTGACTTTAAACTGCCAAAGTTTGCAACTGAAAATGTAATGTGAACGGTAAGTCCATCATTCAAATAGATATGGTAGGTCCAGAATTCGTTGAAATGGCTTCCAGTGAGTGTTTGCGCCCAAATGTCATCAGGAGAGGAGTATGTTAACTCACCTGCTGGATTAGAGATTTGTGCGGATCCACTGCTAAAAAAAAAGAAAAGAAAAAGTGTTGAAAGTAAAATCCGTTGAATTGGAAACATCTCAGAATTAAGCATTAAGTAATTATTCGATAGCCTTTTTGAAATTACAAATTTGTATTGCCAACTAATACCATGTCTACAACACGAGTAGTAACGGTTAAATTTACAAATCGTTGTGATTCAATATTTTTCCTTCATTATATATAGATGTTCTTATGGTATTAGTTCCTCAAATTGCACACCATTCAATTAAGGAGAATCATTTCATCCGGAACCATCAACGCTTATATTGAACTTCAATATATAATCTGATATAAAATGGGAATAAATAGCCAACATATTGATGCTGTAATTACCTGGGTAGATGGGAACGATCAGCAGCATTATGAAAAAAGGCGCAAAATTGTAGATGAAAACAAGGAGATTAAAGAAAGTGTACTTCCAACAGGAAAAGATAATACCCGGTTTGTTGATAATGGTGAGTTGAAATACTGCCTGCAATCAATTCGGAAATTTGCACCATGGATCCGAACAATCCATTTGGTTACGGATAATCAGCGTCCTGATTTTTTAACGGAACAGTATCAGAAAGAAAACGGAATTGAGTTTTTGAATCATCAGGATATTTTCTCATCGTATGAGTGGGCGTTACCTACATTTAATTCTCGCACAATTGAGACTGCTCTTTGGAGAATTCCCGACTTATCAAATCATTTCATTTATTTTAATGATGATTTTATACTTACCTCATCAGTTAAACCCGAGCACTTTTTTCCTGATGGTAAAGTGTTACTACGCGGGAAATGGAATACCATAAAAAACTATGGATCAGTTCGTTTAAAAATCAATGATATAATAAGTATACTTTCAAAAAAGATATTGGGTATTACGCGTTCTATGCATCTTTTACAGCAGATAAAATCGGCACAGCTTGCGGGGTTTAGGAATAAATATTATCGGTCTCCACACGTACCTCACCCCATAATTAAATCATCATTAGCGAAATTTTTCAGTAAAAATCAGGAGAGTTTTCAAACAAATATTCAGTACAAATTCAGAAATGTGGAACAGTTTTCGGCAATATTTCTGGCACATCACATAGAAATTTCAAAAGGTAACACAGTACTTAAAAAACCAGACGATTTTTTGATATTAAACGGTGAAATGGATCTGTCGTTTACACTAATTCCAAAACTGAAAAAGGTCAAAAATGGGGATGCTAAGTTTATTTGTCTTCAGGGCTTTGAGAAGTATAGCAGATCAAATCAAAAGAAAATTGTAGAAGTACTTGAGGATATACTTGAAAGTGAGTGATTGAAAAAAAATAGTTTTCCAAATCTATCATCACTACTTTTAACCACTTAAAAATTTCATTTACTTAAGCATTGTTAACCAAAGAGAAGCTAAAATTATACTGGAAGCAATTTACAGAAAGCCCGAGGGCCAAAAAGTTTCAGTCTGTATTCCGTAAGGTATTAATTGTAGCCATAGTCAGTATAATTATCTACCAGTTGTGGGATATAGGTTGGACAGAAGTACTGAACTCTTTGCCCACGCACCCTCTATTTTATATTCTCTTCTTTGTTCTCTATTTAACTCTCCCAACGGGAGAGGTTTTTATATATCGACAAGTTTGGGCTGTAAAGAGATGGGAATCATTTAAAGCCTTTCTTACAAAACGTGTGTACAATGAAGAGGTAATGGGCTATTCAGGCGAGTTTTATCTTTTTATGTGGGCAAGAAAACGGGTTGGTAAAAGTGAGAAAGAGGTACTGAAAAATGTGAGGGATAACAATATTCTATCAGCCGTCTCATCTAATATTGTTGCAGTAATTTTGATAGGATTGTTGATTTTTACAGGTATAATTGAAGTAGGTGATATATTTGGTAATGTAAGTCTTGTATATGTATTTACCGGAATTGTAATCACTATTGCTTTTGTAGCACTATTCATTCAATTCAGAAAATATATTTTTGCATTGCCTCTCCGCAAAGCTTTGATTGTATTCGCTATCTATCTTTCAAGATTTATAATTCATCACGGTTTACTAATTGTACAATGGGCAGTAGTGATACCGGATACCCCTCTTTCCATATGGTTTCTATTTATAGCAATCATTATTGTAGTAAATCGTATACCGTTTATTCCAAGCCGGGACCTTGTATTTATGTGGGCCGGAATAGAATTATCCCGCGCTTTAGATATGGCAACTGCATCCGTAGCAGGTATGCTCCTTGTATCAAGTGCCATGAAGAAGAGCCTGAACCTTATTCTGTTTCTTATTTTTTCGCACTTCAACAAATCTGAAGATATTGAGGAATTACGAAGAGGTTACGAAAAATCTTCACATGTAAAGAAAAAAGATTAACTCTTCTTTAAAACAGTATTCTCTAATAGATTAATCACATTATCTGTTGCACGTCCGCTTTTGTCTGCAAAAAAAAGATCCTTTACTTGCGCTCTCTCTTTTTGATAGTAATTTTCTTTATCACTGAATATAACTTGAAGAGCATTCATGAGCTCCGCTAAACTGTCTACTTTATCTCCTGGGGTGAGCTTTTTATAATCGAAGGGGAAACCTCGCTCGTAGGTTTCAAAATCGTAGGGAATAAAAATAGAGGGGATGTCTCTCAGCAAACCTTCAAGATAAATACTGCTGTAATCTGTCAGAATTACGTCTGTAGTGAGCAGTAGCTCATAGATATCTTCCACATGGTTTTGTCCGGCATTTAAACATCTTGGACCGAGTTCGGTAAAATTATCAAGAGAAAAGTTTTCATTGGGATGCGCTCTGAAAAGCAGCAAGGCCTTTTTTTTCTCAAGAAATGCCCTGAATTTTTTCTGTTCAAAGTCATCAAATGGAAACCACCTTGTATTTGAAAGCTTTCTGAATGTAGGAGAGTAGAGTATCACGATTTCAAACTCAGGAACATCGGGCCATAGCTTCCTTATCAGACTTTTGTTTGATTTAGAGTTTATCAGTAAATCATATGCGGGAAAACCGGTTTCTGCAAGAACCTCATCAGGCAGGTTAAACCGTTTCGAGAAAATATCAGAAACAAAAGGCGAAGTTGACAGGAAACAATTTATCGAGCTAAACCTGTAATTTAGTATCAACCTGTGAAAATAGCCCGGCCGCTTATCACTTTTTGGCCGCATATATTCTCCTCTTTTTGTTGGAAGCCCGTGGTAGGTTTGAATCTTAAATGCTCTGCGGGGGAGTTTCACAAATGGGAAATCACTGGTTCCGTGTGTAAAGAGCAGTACGGAAGCTGACGCTATCTCCTTTAAACCGTGAGAGGAGTGGGTAAGTGCAGCATACTTTTCTCCATAGCTTTTTTTTAATTCATTAACTATGGATTTATTTCTGCTCAACCAAACAGCCTGAAGTTCCGGATGGTTAACGAGCTTCTCGAAGAGTATTTTTGTGTTACCCCTGTATCCGTCTCCATGGAATGATGTCAATACAATTTTCCTGGGATTTTGTTTGATCAACGACGGTAAGAGTATTGAATATAAGCCTGCAGCCCATTGCAGAAGGTAGGCGGTTTTCATATGATAAAATTACCTTCAATGTAATTGACTATTCAACTGCTATTTTATTTGAAAGTATATGATTCACTCTTTCAAGATCTTTCGGAGTGTCAATTTCATCCCACCAAACACCTGAAAAATCAACCATTTCTAATGATACTCTTTTTTGTTCAACAAGATTTTGAATGGCTACTTCATAAAAACCATTTACCTTATCTTTTTCAATATATTTTTCAATTTCATTTACAAGCAGATTCCATGTTCTACCAGAAAAAGAGTAAATATTAACTGTTTTATAAATGGTTTTACCATTTGGTGGTGCCTGTTTAATATATAATTTCTCAAGGGAATTGTTCACATCAACAGTGGCGGTTGTACCGTCGTGAATTTCCGGATTGAAAATATCGAGTGCAATTTTATCAGCAAATTTAAACTCAGAAAGAATAGCAGGGTCTAAAATAATGTCAGATTCAATCAGAATAAAAGAGGACGTAATTCTTGGTTTAGCCAGCCAAAGAGAGTAGATATTATTTGTAGAATTATACACATCGTTATAAATAACTTCACAATCTAATGTAGTTTCGTAACTTTCGATAAACTGCTCAATCTGATCGCTTTTATAACCAGTTACAAGAACCAGTTTTTTAAAATTATTCTGTTCGAGAGAATCAATAAGATGTGCCATCAAAGGTTTACCTAAAACCTCGACCATACATTTTGGTGCGTAATTTGTGAAGGGTTTTAAGCGGTTTCCCATACCTGCAGCTAAAACTACCGCAGTATCAATAACGTCATTCATATTTTTTGATATATAAGTGCATCTAACGTATCCGATAAGATACTAAAAATAGAGCCTGTAGAGAATATTAACACTTATACCCGGTTCCGGAAAAACTTCTTTAAGCCGGGAGAGATGATTTCTATACTCCGTGTTTAAAAGATTTTGTATGGAAAGTGAAAACGTGTGCAGCTTGTTACTGCTTGAAGAGAAGAGATAGCTTGAATTCAAGTCAACTATTGTAAATGCATCAGTTGGTTCTTCAAATACAGCAACCCTGTCTTGTTTTAGAGAATGTCTTAACCTTCCACCAAGGTTGAAATTGTTTTTTGTATAGGTAAGCCCAACTGTAGCCTGTATGGGTGGAATCATTGGCAAGGGATCTCTTAAACGCTCTAACCCGGATTGTTCTCTCTCCAGTTCGGTAACATCTCTGTTTCCAATTGTAAATTGTGCAGATGCATTTGCCTGAAACCGCCTTGTGAGCCTGAAATCGGTTTCTGCCTCAAAACCATAAATCTCGGCTTCTACACCTTCAAACTGAAATTCATTGAGTGTGGGAAAGGGAACACTCTCTCTGCCAGTATCTCGCGGAAATATATAATTAAAGAAGTTGTGGTGATATGCCGAGAGCCTCACATTAGTATTACTTCTGTTGTAATTCACAAACAGCTCTGATGCCAACGCTCTTTCAGAGTCGAGCTCAGGGTTTCCAATTTCAAATGAATATGCTGCAATATGTGGCCCTTGTGAGAAAAGCTCTTCAGATGACGGAGGCCTGAAAGAGTGAAGTAAAGAACCTCCCGCATTCCAGCCACCGCCAAGATGATAAGATGCTGAAACTGAGCTTGCAAGCCCAACAAATGTCCTGCTTCTGATTTGGCCAATCAAAGAGCTAAAACGCTCTTCTCGCGGTTGTACATGGTTTGCATCAAGCCTGGCACCAAATTCGAAATGAAAAGGCCCTGCATCTAATTCCTGTATAATGTAAGATGATCCGCTAAAGCCGATTGTTTCAATGTTGGCTCTGTCAATTACAATATAATCTCTTACTTCAGCCCAGATTCCCATCCGTCCATTTTTAAAGCTTCCAATATCATTGTGGCGTGCATTAACGGAAAGATTTACCGTGTTCGTAATGTATTCCGTACCGATAATGGAGGATGTTTCAAACTCTTTATGGTTGTAATATCTGTACGAAAGATGAGTATCGACAAGCCTGAAGAAGCTGTCGCTTAATAAAAACTCATTTCTGTTTTCAATTTGAAAACGTTGCATCTCAATATCCACACCATTTGGATGCCCGCCATCAGGATCAGGCGGTATACCATAGTCACTGATAAATGTAGACAATGCCAGGCCGCTGTAACCCCAGGGCCTAATAAAACTATAGGCAGCCGAACTGTTGGTTGTTAAGTAATTCGAGTTACCAATTGTTCCGCCTGGCGTTCTGTAATTACCACCTCCTCTGCCGTTAATATCGAGATTCAAAACTGAGTTATTGAATGGAATTTTTAACTGTCCTGCGGCCGATATCCCGGTGTTAACTGAGGAGCCCTGTAAAATTGCAGAGCCCGATAAAGAGGCAGGAATTGTTGTTGGAATGTGATTTTTAACTACGTTGACAACTCCGCCCACTGCATTTGAACCATAAGCAAGTGCAGCAGGCCCGCGTGCGATCTCAATCTCATTCGCTGTGATAGGGTCTATAGTTACCGAGTGATCTGCTGATGTAGCGGATACATCACCGGTTCTTTCACCATCTTGCAAAATTAATACCCTTTCATCTCCAAGGCCGCGAATAACGGGCCGGGATGTTGCAGCACCCATGGTCCTCTGGTCGAAGCCGGGTTTGGAAGAGAGCGTTTCAGAAACGGTTGAACCAAGATTACGCCTTAGTTCAGCTCCAGACATTTTCACAGTTACACTTCCAAGATGGGCACCTGTCAATTGCCGTTCGGCAACAACTTCAATTGCCTCGCCGGATAACATTCTTTTTACAAGCGGAATGGATATCTCTTTATCTTCACCTCGCTGCACGTTAACCCGAAGAGAACCCTCGGTATAACCTAATCGGTGAAGGCTGATTGTAAATGTGCCGGCCGGTAAATTGCCAATGTTAAATATCCCTTCTCTGTTCGAAGTTACAGAGCGATTAATCTCTTCAAGATGAATATATACAAAGCTTATGGGCTCTCCCGTTTCGGCATCGTAAACCAGGCCACGTAAGGAGCCCATAAGATTCTCGGTATGATGATTAGCAAATGTACTAAAAGGGATTACAATCAGAAACAGTACGGCAGTAAGGTATTTCATTATACCACAAGGGATTAATGGTTAGGTGCCCGTAAATTTGGGCACCTTAATTTAATCTGCTATTTCGCAGGGATAGTCTGTTGGTTAAATACCAACTATATATTACTCAGTAACTGTAACGTTGAAATTTCTTGAATCAAAGTCACTGTGGTCAACATGCCATAACTCGAAATTAATGGTTGACGAACCGGTGGCGTTTCCTCTCATGTGAATTAGCCACTCATCGTTATTGATTGGATGTGTAACCTGAAGTACATCTGTATTGCTTATGTTAAATCTGAGAGAGTAACCATCATCAGTGGTATAATTGTACCGTTCTCCGTCCTCAAGGAAAAATTGTACTCTAACTTCCAATGCCTCTCCGTGAGGGACAGATACCGAATTTCCATGTGTGTACGATATAGTTGTTCCTTCCTGAATGGCTACAACTTCACCATTAACAACGAGCTCAAGTCCATTTGGGGTTGGTCCGTGATCGTGTCCGCTTCCGCAAGCAGAAAGGAGGATTGAAGTAAATACAAATAAAATTGCTAAGAGGCTGTTATTGAATGCAGTCATGATATGATTGATTATGTGCTTCACCTTTAGTAAGGTGCAACAGGGTTAAGAATTAATGATTGGTTGGTTGTACCCGCAGGGCACTAATAGATTAGATAAATAAAAAAGCGAATCAGCTTTTTAATAATGGTGGTGAGCGTCCATTATTTAAGCGAACAGAATCTGATGATGTGATACCGGTTTGTGTTGCCGGATAGAAATGTTCGTTAAAAATTTCAGAGTGAACAGAAACGGAGCTATTTGAAGATACTTTTAATACGGATACACAAATAATGCAAGGATCTGCTTCCTGTGTAATTGTATGCACTGTTTCAGAGTGATGATGATCATCAAAATGAATGTGTATCGATGATGTAATGATCCCAAATGCGACAAAGAGTGCTGTAAGAATCGATATGTGTTCTTTGAAAGTATTCACAGTGATTTAGTGTGTACGCGAATATACACTGATATACGCAATTCATTCAATAAAATTATCATTCAAACTGTTAAAGATCGTAATGAAGGCACTTTGTTTCTAAAAGAAATATTTTTGAACTGCATGAGAATTGCAGGAAAAGAAGTAAGTTTGAACAGATTTTTCAATTTATACGGAGAAATGGAATTTCTTGACACAGCATACACCTGGTTTATGGGCCTTAGTGAAGATTATGGTGTAAATCCACTCATTTTTGGGGCGATTTACGTTGGAGCAATTCCATTTTTTTCGCTTTCTGTGATTTGGTTAGGGTACAATTTTAAGAGGGGAGTATCTATCGTTCTGCCGGCTATTTCAGCTACACTTTTTTTTATTTCTGCCTATCTCTATCTCATTATTGTCGGTGAAAATGTGCCATGGTGGGTATATCTGATTATTTTACTGCTTGTATTGGTGGGTGGGTGGTTCACAATTAAAAAAGTAAGAAGAAAAATTACCCATCAAATAGATCAGATCTGAAAAAGTAGTACAAAGCTCCTGCATCGAAAAGCTCTTTAGATACTTGCAATCTGTATTTGAATTAAGAAACTTTTACCATGATATTTAATAAAACACCTATCTGCTTGTCTGCCAATAAGCAACTATAGCTAAACAAAAAAAGAACATAAATATGTACATAGGTTTCAAGCATCTGCACTCGTTTCTCGCTTACGTATTGCTCGCTGCCATTCTATTTTCTCTTGTTTACGCAATCATAAAGTTTGTGAAACAAGCAGATTTTGATGAAAAAGTTCGCAAAGTAAGCCTGATTGGGTTTATTGCTGCTCATATCCAGCTTCTTATCGGATTGGTTCTCTATTTCGTTTCCCCCTGGGGTTTTGCAAGCCTTTCTGGTAATGTTATGCAAGACTCTTTTGCAAGGCTGCTATCTATCGAGCATCCTCTTATGATGATCATCGGGATTGTATTGATATCCGTGGGATATATTAAGGCGAAAAAACCGGGGGATGATGCCCGGAGATTCAAAACGATTATACTTTTCTATACACTGGGGCTCATTTTTATTCTAAGCCGAATTCCCTGGCAGGTGTGGCCATAGTTCTCAGAAGAAGCGTTCTGTAGAGATAACAGGATCAATTTTTTTCTGATTCAAGATAAACTCCGCAAGCAGATAAGCAGCATATCGGCCAAGCATCATACCTTTTGAGCCAAGTGCACCGAGGATAAAATAATTCTCAAGATTCCTGTGTGGCCCAACAACAGGCTGTTTATCGGGAACAGTTACCCGAACATTTGCCCACTGCTCCGTTCGGGTTATCTTTTTGGTAAATCCCGGCAAAGTTTGAGTCAGCTTTTTGGTTAATCTCTCGAGGCCATCCTCTGTAGGTTCAAGATCGTCGAAAGAGTGTTCATAAGTACTTCCTACGGTTAGTTGTTCCGGCTGATTACTCATAAAGGCCATGTACCCTAAACTGGAGATGGAGTAATTCAGAGGAAGGGGGTCATCAAACCAAAATGTAACGGTTTGCCCTTTAACAGAGTGAAAAGGAATAAAACTCCATACGTTTGAGCTTATCTGATCAGTTCCTGATGCATCAATTAAATATGATGCAGTTACAGGTCCATTATCAGCAAAGGTAAACTCCCAGTGATCTGTTTTTTTATTAAAGCTGTATTCCGTGCTGAATAAAAACTTTACACTCTCTTCCTGCAGATAATTAACAGCAAAAGAGATAAAATCCGGCCCGTTGATTGTAAACGCTTTTTCTACAATCAATCCGCCAAAGCTGGTACCAAAAACCGGGTATCTATTTTTAAACTCTTCTGATGAAACCCAACTAAGCCAGTTGGATGGCCAATTATATTTCTCTTGTGATTTTTCAAAATCAGCAGCAATCTTTTTGTTTAGTGCCGGCCGTAGTACCTTATTTTTCTCAAAAAAAGTTTTATCTGATGCTTGTTGAATTCTCTCAAGAAAATTCTCGATAAACCGAAAACTCTCTTCAGCTCTCCACGTTTTTTTGGCTCGTCTTCCCGTAGCAGGGTTTGCAAGAAGCATGGGGGCAGCACTTGCTCCGCTGCCCGGCTTGTTTACATCCACAATAAAACAGCGAAGTCCTCTGCCTGAAAGCTCATCAGCAGCACTGAGGCCGGCTATACCGCTGCCAAGAATAATTACATCGAAAGTGGTGTCAGAGCGTATCAACCTAAAATTGCTTCAGAGGTTGTAATGATTGCCCCTTTGGCCTCCATCTCTTTCCAGGCAGCATCAAGCGAGCCATCCAGGTCAATTCCCCGAACGGCATCTTTTACTATGTGCATGGTGAAGCCCTCATCAATGCCATCCAGAACGGACCATTTCACGCAGAAATCGGTTGCAAGGCCCACAGTATAAAGTTCGGTAATTCCTCGCTGGTTGAGATAACCTTTCAACCCGGTAGTGGTTTTCTGATCGTTTTCAAAAAAAGTGGAGTAAGAGTCAATCTCCTTTCTAAACCCTTTCCTGATGATCACCTGTGCTTTATCAGAATGTAATTCGGGATGAAATTCAGCACCATTAGTACCCTGAATGCAATGCTCAGGCCATAGTACCTGCGTACCGTAAGCCATATCTGTGGTATCATATGGGTTTTTCTCCTTATGCGATGATGCAAACGAAAGGTGGCCGGCAGGGTGCCAGTCCTGCGTTAGAATTATGGCATCAAAATGATCCATCAGCTTGTTTACGATTGGTACAATTTCGTCTCCGCCAGATACTGCGAGAGCGCCACCCGGACAAAAATCGTTCTGTATATCAACTACAAGTAGTGCTTTCATATAAATTTATCCGTTTTTTAATTCAGTAAGTAAATGATCGCGTGTTTCCATCAGGCGTGTAGATATCCCGATTTTATAAATATGTGGATTATCAAAGCGCTTATACTCGGAATGTAGCCTTGAAAAGCGCTCATTTTTATACTCTACTATTCGTTTTACTTCCGGCATCTCGAATATCACTTTTCCATTTCTAATAACTGGTATCAAAAGTTCTTCAAAATCCATGCCGTTGAGCCTGCTTTTCTTTGCCGGAAATGTGGGATGGTGCATTCTCTCGGGATGGGTTTCCTCTTCCATCAAAATGGCATCGCCGTAAAAGGTTTTATCATCATTCAGATAACGGTAAATCTTCTTAATACCCGGAAGGGTGATTTTCTCGATATTTTCAGAGATTTTCATGGTTGGGTTACCGCCAACTGAGCTCAGTTTATATACGCCATCCAATGCCGGAGAATTATCACCAGTTACAAGGCGCGTACCCACACCAAAAATATCGATCGGTGCTCCCTGGTTTCTCAAACTTGCAATAACACGCTCATCCAGCTGGTTTGAGGCTGCTATTTTTACATCAGGAAAGCCGGCATTATCGAGCATCTGCCTTGCTTGTCTCGAGAAATAGGCCAAATCGCCGCTGTCGAGCCGAATGCCTTTCAATTCGTGGCCGTTCCTGCGCAGCTCCGTTGCCATTTTGATGGCGTTTGGTACTCCGCTGCCAAGTGTATCGTATGTATCCACGAGAAGGTGGGAGGAGTTCGGATAGTGATCGCAGTAAGTTTTGAAGGCGGTGAGTTCATCATCAAACGATTGAATCCACGAGTGAGCCATGGTTCCTCCCGCAGGTATTGAAAAGCGCTGGGCAGAATAGACGTTTGAGGTGCCATCAAACCCGCCAATCATAGCTGCGCGGGTTGCATGGATTCCACCAAGACCTTGCGCACGCCTAAGTCCAAAATCTAGAACCGTTGAATTCTCGCCCGCCGCATATTTTATCCTGGAAGCCTTTGTAGCAATCAGTGATTGAAAATTCAGGATATTCAATAGCAGTGTTTCAATCAGTTGGGTTTCGAGCAGATTTCCCTCAACACGTAATACAGGCTCGTTTGGGAAAATGAGTTCACCTTCGCGGGCTGACCAGATATTCCCTTTAAACTCAAAGTTTCGAAGATACTGGATAAACTCATCGGAAAAGCCCTCTTTAACGAGGTATTCAATTTCCTCTTCTGAAAAGATGAGATGTTTAATTGTCTCAATCAGTTCTTTTAAACCGGCAAAAACAACATACCCGCCATCAAAAGGTACTTTCCTGAAAAAGTAGTCGAAAGTTGAACGCTTTTCGTGCATTCCGGCAAGGAAATATCCCTGGGCCATGGTCAGCTCGTAGTAATCGGTGTACGATGCCGGGTGATCTATATACATAAAATCTGAAAATCTCATTAAAGTGGATTCAAAAATAACGAATGTATGGTTTAATCAGAATTCATTTCACAATGTTTGAAAAGATGCTTCATCAGGCGATGCAAAATTGCATATATTTGATGCTTGTTATGAAAGCACTCTATACGTATTCAAACTATTTTGCCGGCCTGATTATCCTGGCTGCCCTGGTTTTCATTGTAAAAAGCTGTGCAACCCCGGTTGCCCCATCAGGTGGAGAACCAGACCGAACCGGGCCTGTTGTTGTAAGTACAACACCGGAAAATGGCACCACAAATTTTACCGGGAGAGAAGTACGTTTCACCTTTGATAAATTTGTAGACAGAAACTCATTCCGGCAAAACGTAAGTATTGAGCCCGACCTGGGAATTGAGTTTGACATAAGCTTTAGCCGCCGCTCCGGGGTGATTGAGTTCACCAATCCGTTACCTGAAAATACAACCATTGTAATCCAGGCCGGAACGGATGTTACCGATACAAACCGAAACCGTATGGACAGGCCGCATGTTTTGGCACTATCTACCGGGGATGTGCTGGATGATGGTGTGATTACAGCAAGAGTTTTGGATGCAGAAACCGGCAGAGGGGAAAGCGGGCGCAGGGTTCTTCTCTACCGTGAACCTTTTGATCTGGCTGAGCGGGCAAATTATCTTGCTATTTCCGATACATCCGGTACAGTTCAGTTTGGTTACATCAGTGAGGGTACGTATAAAGCATTCTGGCTGAACGATGTAAACAGAAATCGCAGGTGGGACAGAGAGCG
>REDS01000100.1 GCA_007693395.1 Balneolaceae bacterium
TTGCCAAATCCGAATCAGCTTCAGATGGATCAAATTGAAACGGCACTTTTCGAACTGTCATCGGGGCAACAGAAGGAATCGGAATTGAAATCTCTTTTCCATTCAGGCTGCTGGTTATTTCCGTATTTTCAAAAAACTCATCCGTGCTGTTTATAATCCTCAAGGCACCCCATAATGGCTCTTCTTCACCAGAAAGAATGTGAGGCAGGGTGAGGTCGCCCTCTAAAAAACCGATTTCAAATTCAGGCGTAACCAGTTCTGCCCGGATGCCGCCCCACCGGGCACTTCGCAGTAATATTTCGTTTTTGCCCTCTTTTACTTTTACAGGAAGATACATATAACCATACGCATAAATATCCCCGGCCCTGGGCACACCGTTAAAATAGGCCATATTATGGCCGGCGGCATTCAGCCACATCACTTTCTCCTGGTCTGAATAAAAACTCAAATAGAGGTACCCCGATCTAAGATCTCTGCCTGTGAAACGCCCATCATCTTCTGGCTCAACATTCATCCAGCGGAGCGTATCTCCATCTGCTGTAATTTTTACGATGTTATTTTCTGTTGGTGTTTCAAATTCACCGTGGTTTAATTGCCATTCTATGATATCAAGATGCACGGCCTCTCTCGTGTATTGGTGGCTCATGGGCAGCGCCAGTCCTTCATCAAACGTAATGGAGTTTTGGCTGATTGATAACTCAGGGGTTGTTGCAAAAATAGTTAGTATTAAAAGCAGGGGTGAAGTAATGAATGTGAGGCGCTTAATCATGATGTAATTTTTTCAGGTCTGTAAAAATGTTGTTGTAATATAATTTGAATGGGATAATTTTGTGATCTTAATTTTAAAAAAGGGTGCTCCGCTGTCAACGGGCACCCTTATTTTATTTATTACTTGAGGTTTATATGGGATTAGTCAAAGCTACCGGTACCCATGGCAGGGTTATTGGCATCCCACCATACGCGTTCCTGGCTAAGTACAGCGCCACTGTTGGCACCAATGGTCCAGCCCTGGGCTTCCATAGCACTTCTGAAGTTGTCAATATTTATTGGGTTATCGGGTTCACTCACGGGGAACCTTCTCGGAATCGCCAATTCACTTCCTCCGGCAATCGGCGGTTCCCACTGCATTATATTTCCAGTTCTGCTCGGGAACCCTGTTCGGCGTGTCAGCGCGAACTGCTCGGTTGGGTAGCGGAAAAAGTTTATGTATTGCTGGAAGTAAATCTTTTCCAGATGGTCTGAGCCATTTAATGCCACATCTTCCCGGGTAAGATACTCATCTATTTGAGCATCAGTAACCTGAAAAGTATCATAATCATAAACTTGTGCTGCACGTGCAATGTCATCAACTGTTTCCATTGACGCACGCACGCCTCTTTCATACCACTCTTGTGCAGTTCCATGCCCGGTTACATATCCTTTTTCAATAAATTCAGCCATATATAAAGCTACTTCGGCCGCAGACATCAGGGCATCTTTCCAATACCCTGATCCACCGTCATAATGAGGGTTGAATAAGCGCCTGTTTATATGCGAAAGTTGGTTATAGCCAGAGCCGTCATTATCTGTGTAGCTGCCGAACCAAGGCAGGGTATTTTGGAATTCAGGACTTACCGGACCACCTCTGTATCGATCCCACCTGTCAACAGGAACTTCGGGGTCAATCCAGTCGGGCATAGCGCGGTCTTGTTCCGTAAATGTATCCACGGCTTCCTGGTCGAAATCGTTTGGATCAAAATAGAAGTGAGTCCTTGGGTCTTGCAGTTCAACCAGTTTTGATATAAAGTTATAAGCTGCAGAAGGGGCGCCCCAGAAGTCTTGAGCATGGTGTCTGTATTCACCGGAAGGCGCCCAGACAAATTCATCATCACGCGATTCAATGATACCGGCCGGGCTGTTTAACACCTCATTGATGATCTGTTGTGCCCACTGCTGATCCTGATTTTCAACACGTAAGGCTATTCGCAGTTTCAATGAGTTGGCAAAACGTGCCCAATTCATGAAATTACCCTGGTAAATGAAATCTTGCTGGCCGAAATTAATCTGGCCGGAATCATCACCTGTAAGTACTTCAATAGCTCCATCCAGTTCAGTAAGCCACTGCTCATACAACTCCTGTTGTGAATCATACACAGGGGTGAATAATGATTCTGATCGCCCTCTCATGGCTTCACGCCAGGGCATTGACCCGTACAGGTCGGTTGCCCTGATGCCCTGATAAGCGGGAGTAATGTAGGTGATTGCCCGCATGTGTGTCCGCGCAGCCTGGGCATCAGCATCCATGTTATCAATAATACGCCTGATTTCAACCAGGTTTCTTTGAAAGGCATATGTATTGGAGTAGCGGCCGCCAGTTGGACCGATTTCGGTAAACTGGGCTTCATTTCCACCCACAAATACTGTGGTTTGATTCCATCTATAGAAGTAGTTGTAGTTGTCGTAAAACCACTCTGTACCTTTATAGTTGGCCATTTGGTAGATCGACTCAGTAAATAAATGAGCCGGGCTCGGTTCAGTGATTTCTTCCGGATTCTGGTTAATCGAAGCAAAATCATCCGTGCATGAACTCAACATTGCAGTAAATACAATGATGGCAGTTAATTGAATTAATTTCTTCATAATATTCTTTTTTTGAGAATGTATAATTATAACATCCATTGATTAAAATTGGATATCCACGTTTACACCAATGGTTCGTACGTAAGGGATGTTTCCCCAGGCATGTGCAGAACCGGCATGTGTATTCCGTACAGAGAACGGATGCAAATTATTCGGTGCGGTACTGTAAAGAAACCCGAGGTCACGGCCAAAAATGGCAACGTTCAGGTTATTTACTTGAAGTGCATCAGCAATCCTGGTTGGCAGGGTATACCCAATCATTACTTCGCGCACGCCTATGTAAGAGTTTTCATACACTACATTCTCATTAATAACCCCGGTACTCCAGGCGTTATTCCAGTAGTGCCAGGTAGCAGCGTGAGTTGGATCTACATGTCCTGCATCGAATGCTTCCTGATAAGACATGCCACTCACATCTACACCATCAATAACGGTTCCGCCCTGGAATATTCCATCGGGAATCATGCCATCTTCATAGGTATTGCCTGTATGTCGCGAAGTCCACTCCATACCACCGTGTTCTTCAGTGCGGTATTTGAGTGATGATTCGAGGTTGCCGTAGGACACTCCGTACCGGCCTACGTAATTCACTATATCGCCACCGATTTTTGCATCGAGCAGCACACTTAGGCTAAATGATCTGTACTGCATGTTGGTTGACATGCTTCCGAGGAATTTAGGGTTCATGTTACCCACTTCCTGCTGCTCCATAGACCTGATGTGCCAGGCTCCACGCCAGGTGTCATTCCACTGCAGTAAATTCTTCCCGGTTTCAGGGTCAACAGCGGGTGCAGAATCGGAATAAAGCACACCCCATTCTTCACCCACAAAAGCTACAGTACCTACACGGGTGTTTCCAAATGTTGCACTCTCATAGAGGTTAAACCGCTCAATATCTTCGTGTAAATCAACAATTTTGTTGCGGTTTCTGGTATAGGTAAAATCAGCCCCCCAACGGAAGTCAGATCGCTCGATAATGCGGGTATTCAGGTCAATTTCAATTCCCTGGTTTTGGATATCCCCTGCATTGATAAGCTGTGAAGTCACACCAGTTTCACCGGGCACTGGTATATTAAGAATCTGGTTGATGGTATTTTCCCTGTACCAGGTTATATCAAGGCCAACTCGTTCGTCTAACAGCCG
Source organism: Balneolaceae bacterium (assembly GCA_007693395.1). Taxonomy (GTDB): domain Bacteria; phylum Bacteroidota; class Rhodothermia; order Balneolales; family Balneolaceae; genus Rhodohalobacter. The sequence goes on from REDS01000100.1 coordinate 3,763, forward strand.
GATATCTGCACCAAACTCCCATGCTTTCTTGCGTTCCGGCTGCAGGTCAAGGTTGGGTATCGTATTGCTGTCGTGACTAACACGTACCAGGTTTTGGCCTGTGAGAGACTGAAGATTGCCTCGATGCGCAAAGGCTGAGTTAATGCTATAAACACTATAATCATTTCCTACCTGAGCGTACGAACCTCTGAACTGCACGTATGACAAGTAATCGGGCAGGTCAAACGTTTCTGTTGCAAGCCACGATAAGCTAACCGATGGATAGAAATAGTTGTTATTTCCTGAACCGTCAGCATATGTTAGTGTGGATGACCAGTCGTGCCTTCCGGTAAGGTTTAAGAATAACTGATCGCGGTATTCCAGCGTAGTATAACCGAATACAGAGTTGGTTTGCTTTGTGCCAAATACGCTTGCACTTGCATTCGGCGTATCAACACTATTGTTGAGGAAAAACTGCCCCGGCACGGTTAAACCACCCGTTGTATGGGCTAAGCTGCGAGATCCTTCCGTTCTAAAGTATTCAGCCCCGACTGTAAATGTAGCGGAGATGTCTTCAGTAAGCGGCCCCAGGAAGTTCAGGAAAATTTTTCCGTCAAGTTCTTCCATACGTCTATGGCCAAGGTCATATCTTCCACCGGCGTTGGCAAATCCCTGGCCAAGATTTTTAGTCTCCTCTTTTATGTAATAATTGTTAATATATCCGCTCAGGTCGATGTTGAACCAATCGGTAACATTAACCGAAACTCTTGGTGTTAACCGTAAAGATTCTTCAGTCCGCTGGCTGGTGTTTTCGTTTAAACTAAAAAACATTCCCAGGCCAGGTACAGAGGCGAGCGGATCTCCATGGGCTGCTGAGTGTACACCACCATGGTCAGCTTGATACTGGCCTGACCACTTGGCAACATCGTAATTTCTGAAAAATGGAGAGGTAACAAACGCGTGCTGAAAACCGGGATTTGGCGGGTTCATGGCTTCAGTATATGAATAGCTAATACCAACATCCGCCCGGATATAATCATTTAATTGATGCGTTACCCTCGAAAAAACAGACATTCTGTCGAAATCGTTATTGGGCGTAGTACCGGTTTCGGTTGTGTTTGTACCGGAAATCAAGAATGTTGTAGTTTCTGATCCTCCATCAATCTGAAGATTTGTATTGCTGTAGAATCCGGTGTCAAATAGATCCAGGAAGTTACTCTTTACCGGGTTGTTCGGAATCATGGTTTGATTGTCAAGGTCAAGTACCATGGTTTGGCCATCCATTCTCGGACCATATGAAAGCTGATTTCTTTGATAATATTTACGCCCTTCGGAATCAACCCAAAATTCGTTTTGAACATTGAATGGGTCATCCAATCCACCAGCAGCACCTGGAATGGTACCGGGGCCAAATTCGTGCTGAAAAGCCGGGCCATCGTAAACGTCTTTAATGTGAGTACGCTGGCTGAACCGTACGCCAATACCTGGGCGCTCTGCTCCCTGCCGCGTGGTAATTTCAACCACTCCATTGATGGCTCTTGATCCATAAAGCGCTGTTGCTGCGGCACCTTTCAATACAGTAACCGACTCAAATTCGTCGGGATTAAGGTTTTTCAGCTGGTTTCCCCAGTCGGTTCCGCCCCATTGTGATCCACCGGAAGTCTGGTTGTCATAAACAACACCATCTACTACAAATATAGGCTGGTTGTTTCCACCAAGTACAGAGTTACCACGTAAAGTAATCCGGCTGCCGCCAAATGTACCTCCGTCAGTTTGTTGAATATCCACACCGGAAATTCGACCCTGGAGGGCATTTACCGGGTTCACTGTAGATGAAACAGAAACATTCTCACCAGTTAATGAACTTGAAGAATATCCGATTGTTCGCCTTTCCCTTTCAACACCTAAGGCCGTAACGACCAGTTCTTGCATAGCACCGGCCTGCATAACCATAGCCACATCCAGGACGTCTGTATCCTGAGGAACAGCAACGAGTTGCGTTTGCATGCCTACATAAGAAAACTGAAGTTGTTCTGTATCTTCAGGAATTGTTAATGAATAGTTTCCATCAACATCAGTTACGGTACCAATTTGAGTATCCATAACCACCACATTAGCACCAGGCAGCGGGGAATCATCTTCGGCGAAGGTCACCGTACCTGTAATTGTTCTTTCTTGTGCCTGCAGTGTAAAGTTCGCTGCAAACAACAATAGAACACACATTATTATTAATCGATAGTATTTGATTGAATTCATAGACTCACATTTAAGATTTGAGTTTATTATAGTAAAGAAAAGATTACACAAAATGTGTACATAACATATTCGGATATTCTCCTCGTTTCATCTGAAATATGTGTTATATATAACAATCTATCAACCATTATCTAGTTTCAGATAAATGGAACCGGTTCCATTTATCATGTTTTAATTTTTCTCTTCATATTCTATCAGTGCCTGTTTTTGGCTAAACACTTACAATGCATTAGAATCAAGAAATGAATAGAATAAATCAGACTGAAATAATTAAATTTACATGCAGATCAATTTTTATTGGTGTATTTATTACACTTATTATTACTGTTTCCATAACTGCTCAATTTCAAGAGACTGGCAACCGGGAATTCTCGCCAAGAACCTATGTGGTACATAAAGCCGATCAACCGGTGATTATAGACGGAAACCTGGACAAAGAAGTGTGGCAGGGTGTGGAGTGGACAGAACTTTTTCTGGATATTCAGGGAGAGCATATGCCGGCTCCGAGGTTTGAAACACGAGCCAAAATGCTGTGGGATGATGAGTACTTCTATTTTGCCGCCGAACTGGAAGAACCTCACGTATGGGCCACAAAAACCGAGCGGGATGCAGTTATTTTTATGGATAATAATTTTGAAATTTTCATCGACCCAACCAACGATACCCATAACTACTTCGAGCTTGAAGTAAATGCAAAAGGCACCTTTTGGGATTTGATGCTAACCAAACCGTACCGGAATGGCGGCTCACCGATTGATGCCTGGGATATCAAAGGGCTGAAAATTGGCATCGACATTCAGGGCACCCTCAACGATCCCTCCGATATCGACAACGGCTGGACGGTGGAAGTGGCCATCCCGTGGAGTGTGTTAACCGAAGTTACCCGGGGCAGAATGCCTGAGACAGGAGAACAATGGCGGGTGAATTTTTCCAGGGTTCAGTGGCAAACCGAAGTGATTGACGGCGAATATGTGAAAAAAACAGACCCCGAAACCGGAGAAGATCTTCCGGAAGACAACTGGGTGTGGTCTCCTCAGGGAGTCATTGACATGCACCTTCCGGAAATGTGGGGTTTTGTGCAGTTCTCCGAAAAAACGGCGACAGACGGCGGAGTTGAGTTCCAATGGAACACTGCCGAAGATTATAAATGGCTGCTCAGAAAACTCTATTACCGCCAGATTCAATACAGAAATGAACACGGCCGGTTTGCAGATCAGCCAGGGGAACTGGAATACAGCCGGCTTTTTGAGCATCTGTTTGCTGGTCACGAATATTCAGAAAAACCGGAGCTCGCTATCAAAGTACTGGACAACAACTACATTATGCGCCTGGCGGTGGATGAGCTGAACTCCAATTTTTATATCCGCAACGACAGCAAAGTGTGGCAAA
>REDS01000071.1 GCA_007693395.1 Balneolaceae bacterium
TATGCATGGTTTATTGCTGGTGGCCCGATAGCTTCGTTTCTGTTTTTTGGTGTTCTTGCAGCTGTGGCTTTTACAGTTAATTCTGTTCATAACGCAGAGGGAGTACCTAATACCATAGTCTATTTTTCTTGGCTTACAGCGGTAATTAGCCTTGGTGTTGGCGCCACTGCCCTGTTTCCTGATGAAGAGAATGGCCTCGAAACCGATGGAACCCATTTGAAAGACCTGTTTAGGGGTGGAAAAAAAGCGTTGATAAAGCAGTATGTAATGCAGTTGTACTCATCCACATTTAATGGTACCCGCCCAAGAGATTACGATGCAGAAATCCTTGCCAAGTTGAACAGAGCTACCGAGGAACAGAAAAACAATAATTCCATCATAACAAAACTGTTCATTTACATTCATCTGTTAGATAAAGATGAAATTGATAAAGCGGGTGAAATCATCAACAAACTAACTACCACCGCCGAAGAGATAAAAAATGAGTTGCTGAACCCAACCATTTTTCTCGAAAAATCTTTCTTTGAAGCGTATTACAATGATAACATAGAAACTGCGGAACTGTACTTTGAAAAAGGAAAAAAAGGGTACAGTGAAAAGGGAACATTAAAACGGGTAAAAGCAATTCTTTTCCTGAAAAAAGGAGAATTAGATTCAGCAAAAACTACAGCTGAGCAGGCTTTTAAAGTATTAAACAACAGCTATGATAAGGGTGGTGCAAAATGGGAAAAAGAGTTGCTCGAAAAAGCGCTTAAAGAGAGTGGGGTTTCACTAAACACGTGAGCTCGATTTAAAAATGAGTTTTTACTTCGTGTTCAGAAACCGAGCAACTTCGTCGGGACTGAGCTGCGCAACTGCTTTCCGAATCGGGACACCTGAAATGTCTTTTAAAGACTCGCAACTCGTTGATTATCAATACCTGAAAATTATAAAGTAAAAATGTGCGGAGGTTAGGAGGTTAAATAGCTGATGTGATTTCAAAACCACCCCACACTATTCTATAATACAAAAGTCCCGATTTTTTTCGAGGCTTTTATACAATTCAGGTTCGATAAAAAGTTCGGGTATAAAATATCAATCCAGAGGTAAAATCCTGCTGATTGTACCGTTCGATTCGTTGCTAAAATAGATGTAACCATCGGGGGCTTCTCTAACATCGCGTATGCGGCCAATGCCTTCAAGAATTCGCTCTTCGTGCACATACTCTTCACCATCTAAAACAATTCTTGAAATCAACCGAAAAGCCAAGGCTCCGTTCAGAACATCTCCCTGCCATGCGGGATATTTATCGCTGCTAACGAATGTCATGCCTGATGGGGCAATCGATGGTGTCCAGTGCATCACGGGCTGTTTCATCCCCTCTTTTTCGGTATAATCCGTTATAATACTGCCGTTATAATTTATACCGTATGTAATTTCCGGCCAGCCGTAATTTGCACCCGGAGTATTGTGAACATTAAGTTCGTCACCCCCTCTTGGCCCGTGCAGATTACTCCAAACTACTCCTGTTTCAGGATGTACAGCCATACCCTGAATATTTCTGAGTCCATATGCATAAATCTCGTCCAGGCCATCTTGCCCAACAAAGGGGTTATCTTGTGGTACGGTGCCATCATCATACAATCTGAAAAGATTTCCGTGAGAGTTACTGATATCCTGAGCGGTGTTCATCGCACCACGATCACCAATAGAGAAGTACATGTAACCTTCGGGATCAAACACAATTCTGCTGCCAAAGTGATGGCGGGCAGTGGTAAACGGCTGGCCTATATAAATATCCTCTGTGTTTGTGAGGGAATGGGAATCAGCGTCAAATTGTGCCCTCATAATGGCTGTGTTACCTCCACCTGAACTGGGTTTGGAGTAGCTGATATAAATCCATCCGTTTTCTTCATAATTGGGATGTAGTACAATATCAAGCAGTCCGCCTTGTCCACGTGCATATACTTCAGGCACTCCGCCAACAGGGTCACTTACAAGCTGGCCTTCTTTTACAAGGCGTAATGTGCCGTCTCTCTCCGTGATAAGCATTGTGCCATCGGGTAAAAATGCCATCCCCCAGGCAACATTCAAACCGCTGAGTACGGTTTGAACCTGAAAATTCAGATTCTCAGATTCATGAACTTCACCAACTTCCTCAGGCAACGGGAAATAGAAATTTGAACTGTACTCATAATCAGAGTTATTGCCGTTTATTTCAGGATTAATCTCAGTGCTTTCAGAGCATGCCAACAACGGGAACATCAGTAATAAAGACAGCATTATTTTCACTGCTTTTGGAATCAATTGACTCATATCTCAAATATTTTTTTAGGAAAACTTTTCTATTCAATTAAACCTAAATTATTGCATTACTCAACTAATTGGAGGGAATAGGATTGTTTTTTCGTTTTTTTAACAAACTTCAGTAAACTTGGATCCGCACTAAGTATTCAAGTTTACTGACATTGCAAACAATTAATCTATCTCCGAACAATATGAATTCAATCCGTCACCTTGCATCTTTTTTCCTTATATCCATCATTTTCCTTTTTATATCATCTTGTAATCAAAGTCACGATGAGGAGTTTATACAGATTATTCAAACCGATCTGCTCATAGCCGGAGGGGGGGCGAGCGGAACCACAGCTGCAATACAGGCAGCAAGAGATGGGGTTGATGTAGTTGTAGTTGAATCATCTCCCTGGCTTGGTGGCATGTTAACAGCTGCGGGTGTAAGTGCTACAGACGGCAATCACAACCTCCCGTCGGGAATCTGGGGAGAGTTCCGGGAAAAGCTTCGGGAGCATTATGGCGGAGCAGAGGCACTTGCAACCGGGTGGATAAGTCATACTCTGTTTGAACCGCATGTAGGCAACAGAATTCTAAACGAAATGATGGATAATTATCCTAATATTCAAAGAATTCACGGTTTTTATATTGATGAAGCCATCATGGATGGAAACCGTGTAGCCGGAGCCACTTTTTTTGATATGGATGGAAACAGACTGCGGGTTGATGCAACAATCAGTATTGATGCCACCGAGTATGGCGATTTAATGGCTCGATCTGGCGCTGACTATTTTATTGGGTTGGATCCCAAAAGCAGAACCGGAGAAGATATTGCACCTACACATGAAAATAACGCTATTCAGGATCTCACATACACTGCTACGTTGAAAGATTTTGGCCCGGATGCTGATATGACCATTCCCAGGCCGCCAAACTACCAGCCGTCTATCTTTGTGAATGCATGTAAAGAGCTTAGTGATGATCCAGAGACATTTGATGGAGTTGATTGTGTGGAAATGATGGATTATGCACGGCTTCCAAATGATAAATTCTTAATTAACTGGCCAAACTATGGTAACGATTACTATCTGAACGTTTTGGAAATGGACCATCATGAGCGCTTAACTCTTTACGAAGAGGCAAAAAACCGAACAAGACAATTCATCTACTTTATACAAACCGAGGGCGGGTTCACTAATCTTGGATTTGCAGATGATGAATACGGCACAGATGATCTCTTTCCACATATACCTTATCACAGAGAGTCCCGTCGGCTTGATGGGCTTACCATGCTCACGATGAATGAATTGATGGATCCCTATGCTGTTCAAAATGACCTCTATAAAACTGCAATTGGCGTGGGGGATTACCCGCTTGACCACCACCGCGACCTGAACCCGTCACCACCTTCACATTTGCTTGAAGAAGGTGACCGGGAGCCCTACCAGTTTGAAACACGGTATGAAGCATTTCCAAGAATTCCATCTTTCTCTATACCATTTGGTGCCTTGATACCAAAAACAATTGATGGATTGCTTGTTGCAGAAAAAAGCATCTCTGTGAGCAGTATTGCAAATGGATCGAGCCGGTTACAGCCGGTTGTAATGACAATTGGGCAGGCAGCCGGTATTGCGGCTGCTATTGCCATTCAGGAAAACCAGCAGCCACGGGAGTTATCGTTACGGCAGGTTCAACAGGTGTTATTAGATACCAACAGCTGGGCTCTGCCATTTATCGATTCAACCCCTGATGACTGGCATTTTCAGCCGCTTCAAAGAGCCGGACTCAGCGGTGTGCTGAAGGGTGAGGGGGTGCCTTATGCATGGGCAAATCAAACCTGGATCTATCCAGACAGTACAATGAGCACCAATGAGATAGCAGAGGCCCTAAACCGTGCTACAGATAATGAGCTTCAATTTAGTGCCAATAGTAACAGCAGGGGCGATGTGGTTTTTTCACTATGGCAGCATATTGGCTCTCCATCTCCAAACGGCAGCACAGGCTTTTCTGATGTGCCTGCCGGCCATGCCGCTGCAAATGCTATTCAGTTTGGTGCAGAAAATGGGTGGTTTCAGGATTGGATAACAGATGATCTTTTTGAACCGGATGCTCCTGTGAAAAGAAAGGAGTTTGCAAAATTGGTTGATGTTTCAATTGACCCATTCAACAATTTGCCTATAGCTATTGTACCGCAGCGATATAACAGATAATTCCTGCCTGGTTTAATTTATTTGTTGACCTGCCTGCTTTTTTGCTGGCCTGCCATCACCATTCACCGGCATCTTGATAAAGGAGAGCGGCAATGTGAAGGTGAAGGTACTGCCTGCGCCGGGCGTACTGTTAACCCAAATTTTACCATCCTGTAGTAGTGTAAACTCTTTACACAGAGCCAGCCCCATCCCAATACCTTTCTCCCCCTGTGTACCGAGTTTTGATTGTTTCTGTGAGCCCTCAAAAATATGAGCAATGCTATTCTTGTCTATACCAACACCATGATCTTCAACTTCTACAATTGCAAACTTATCATCGTGAGATAGATTGATCGTTACGGTTGTTTCACTTCCGGAGAACTTTATTGCGTTGGAAAGAAGATTTCTGACGATTGTTTTCGTCATGTTCCTATCAGCTTTTACAAAAATTGGCTTATCGGCGTTAAATTTCAAAGCTACATTTTTAAAATTTGCCTGTACGCCCGCCATATCAACACTTTCATTTATCAACTCTTTTAGCTCGATCTCTTCAATGTTTACGCCAAACCCGCCATCTTTAGAACCTGACCATTGCAGCAGGTTTTCAAGCAGATTAAGGGATTTTCTGCCCGAATCTAAAATCTTGTTTGTCAATTCAGAATACTCTTCATTATTGTTTTGCTCGAATTCTATTTTAAGAAGATCGATAAATCCTAAAATGGTATTAAACGGATTTCTGAGATCGTGAGCCAGAATTGAGTGAAGCTTATTTTTTTCTTCAAGCAGATTTTTAAGCTCTTCATTAGAAATTTTCAACTCTTTCGTTCTCTGCTCCACCTCTTTTTGCAGCTCCAGATTGTACTTATGGATTTTACGAACTCTGTAACGATAACCGGCAAAAAGAACGCTCATAATCACTACCAATGAGAGCAGAAAGAACCAGGCTGTTTGCCAAAAGGGTGGAATTACTGTGATTGCGAGAGCAGCTCCCTCCTCATTCCAAAAACCGTCGTTGTTTGATGCACGCACCCTGAATGTATAATTGCCAGGTGGTAAGGATGTATAAATTGCTTCCCGAGGTCCAGACCTTTGCTGCCAGGTGTCATCAAAACCTTCCAGCATAAATTCAAAGTTTACATGATCAGAGTTTTTAAAGCTAAGTGCAGTAAACCTGAAAATTATTCTCTGCGCATCATGAGGAATTTCGGAAATCTCATTGATTGAGTATGATACACCATTCATCTCAATCTCCTCTATATATACGTTTGGGAGTTGCCTGTTTAGCTGCAGATTTTGAGTAGATATCATCGCCATGCCCTGCATTGTTGGGATGAAAAGTTCTCCCTGATTGTTCAAAAAGCTGGATGGCATAAATCCGCCCGTGGTTTCCCGAATGGGCAGTCCCTCACTTACACCAATTCTTGTAACGCGTAATTTCTCTGTTTCACCTGACATAAAGAGGTCAATCTGATTTTTTTCAATAAAAAATACTCCCATGTTGCCGGCAAGCCAGAGATTTTCATCACTGTCAAATTGAAGTTGTGAAATGGTGTTATCAAAGAGGCCATTCTCCATTGTAATTTTTTTCGATCCTGCTCCATCCAACACAAAAATACCTCCCCCATAACTGCCAAACCAAAACCTGCCTTCGGAGTCTTTACCTATTGTTCTGAAATTACTGGTTACCAATTGATTGAATTCAGTTGGTTTAATAATTTCACCATCTTGAAAGAAGCCTATACCCCTGTCTGTAGCAAATAAAATGGTTCCATTGTCGTCTTCGAACATCGTCCGAATGGTACTTACATTCCCATCGTTCTGGTTTTTTATGTATGTAGTAGTCTCTCCATCATACCGGTATAAACCTCTCCCGAATGAGCCGAGCCATATATAGCCATTAGAATCTTCAAAAATTGAGAGAACAGCATTAACATTCGTCATTATTTCCGGCTCAAACCTCTGAAAAACTGCCTCACCCGGAGGCATATAAAATACGCCTCCTCCCCATGTTCCGGCCCAAATGGTGCCGTCGGATTGTTCAAGCACCGACCAAACACACACGTTTAATATTCCCTCTTCAAGTCCAAACCTCTCAACTGAATTATCCCTGAAAGCATACAGACCGTCGCAGTTGGTGCCTACCCAAAGAGTACCGTTACTATCTTCCAGAATCGCTGTAGTGGGTGTTTGCGAAACTACATCGAACCTGTCTCCCTGATATACCGGTGTATTCACAAATTGAATTAATCCATTTGCTGATGTTGAAATCCAAATTGATCCTTCGTGATCGAAGAGAACATCGTTTGTACGGATAGTTGTGTATTGAACACCTTTCAGCTCTTCAGCATAAAGATCTTCTACTTTATAAAATCCATCAGCCCCGTAGATGTAGTAGTGTCCATTTCAGTATCGAATGCCGTGCAGTATGGATTGATTGATATCCTCCCCAACTAAAATTGCTTCGTGGCCGTAATCATCAATTCTCAATATTCCTCTCTCGTGTACCAGTAAGAAATGGTCATCATACCAAAACACATCCCAAAAGCGCTCAACTCGGTCAAAATCGTAAATTGAATATCCCCATCTGGATGTAGTAAGTTCAGACTCTTTCAGCTCAAGTACTGCCTCATCCGGTTCTCCATCTAATGTTAATCGGTTTATAGAGAACTCGAACAGAACATAGATATAATCATCTCGCTGATATATTTTTTGAACCCCCTGATTTGGCAAACCGTCGATTTTTGTGAATTTTTCACCCTCCATAGTAAAAACACCAAAATTGGTGCCTATCCAGATTTTACCGGTATCATCAAAAAATATTTTTGTTATGTAAGTATTCAGCTCGGTTAAGTCATCATCAATCTTGAATACACGCGAGGAATCCTGACCTAACATCACAATACTGCTATACTCAAGACCGGCCCAAATATTTCCATCCGGGCTTTCTATTAACTCAATAAAACGATTGGTTTCGAGACCCGGGATATTACTCGTGTTAAAAACAACAATTCTCTTCCCGTCAAACCGTATCAGCCCGTTAAAGGTTGCAGCCCATATGTACCCTCGTGAGTCCTGAATTACCTGATTTACCCCATTTGCAGGAAGGCCGTTTTCAGTATTGAAATTCCGTGAAACTACATACCCATCCTGAGCGGATTTTATTAAAACAGCCTCTGGTTGAGCAAAACTAAGTACTGGTATTATACTTGATATCAGCCAAGTCAATACGAATATGAGCCAAAATGCAGGAACCTTCCCTGTGGATCTAAAATGATTTTTTTCTTTCATCTGATATTCATGCAGCTGGAAATTGCACACCCTATTATTAAACCCAACCCTACTTATTAATTATAGCAATTTTACACTTCAAGTAGTACCACGAATAATCAGTCTGATTGCTGATGTTCATTTACAAAAAAAGTCCGTCCGTGATGTGCTCCAATGAGTTAGAATCGTCCAGTGATATTTTTGGATAAATCGGAAATATACATTTCAAGAGTATTTCAGCTCAAAGTAGCATGGCGGATTGGGTGATGAGCTTTTGATCAAAAATTGACCGCTTAGTTGAGCAACTGTGGCTGTTGCTCTTTTTCCTTATCTATAGCAGAAAGATGCCTGAACCAGGTAAAATAGAGAGCAACCGACAGAACCAATAGAATTGCAGCTAATGCAAAGAAATTTGTCCACTGTTTTGTCATAAACGCCATTGGTGTAAGAAACAGAACAATTTGCCAGGGTACAGCAATACAAATGGAGAGTATGTCTCTGCGATTTTCTTTGTTGATATCTTCAATGTCGGTGGGTTTAAACAGCTTTCTAACAGGACCCCAAAAACCAAAAGGCCGTGTTATTTTATAGAACTTTATGAGTGTATTATTATCAGTGCGTGAGGTTAGCAAGGATACTGTTATTGATATGATAAATGTTCCACCTGCGATAATCATAAAACCCTGTAGCTCAGGAATACCGGGAGCTATAAAACGCTGCCCGATGGCTAAAATCATACCGGCTAACGTTCCAAAAGCAAATCCATAGCCATTAAACCGCCACCAATACCAGCGAATAACCTGTGGAACAATCAAGCCGGCACCGAGCCCCATTGTAATCCAGCTCCAGAGCTCATTCAGATTTCTGAACGTCAGCGTGAAGAGCACACCAATCACTACAACACCTACACTTGCAAGCCTGCTTTGCAGTACGAGTTTCTTATCATCTGCGCGTGGGTTGAGAAACCGATGGTAAATATCTTTTACCCAATATGCGGCTCCTGCATTCACTACCGAATCGAATGTTGACATGGCTGCTGCAATCAGGCCTGCTACCAGTAGCCCTGTTATACCAATAGGCAACTGGTTCATAATGACAATTGGCAAAACCTCTTCCGGATTTTCAATAACCGCACCTCCCAACCCTATGCTAATACCAATAATTGCGATAGCTACAACAAACGGCCAGCGAAATGAGAGGAGAAAAATCCAAAAGAGGCTAAGAAGCCCTGCTTCTCTGTCGCTTTTTGCGGCAAAATAGCGCTGAATCAGATATCCTCCGGTACCTCCGCTTCCTTCAATGGTTGTTTTGAACAGGTAGAAGAGTACGGCAATCCCAAATAAATTGTATTGTGAATATTCACCGGGAAGATCCATTGTCCAGCTTGGAACAACATTTGCCCAATCCGATAAACTCACCTCTATCGATTTAAAACCTCCCTCCAGCAAGGGTACAGAAACCATGAATACCTCCGGCAGGTCGAACCGCACAAAAGCCAGAACACACACGTAGATTACAGTAAAAAAGATGAGAAAGCCCTGGAATACATCTGTATATATAACACCATAAAACCCGCTTACCACGGTGTAGATTGAGGCAAGTGCAATCATAAGTAAAGCAGCGGTTATGGGATCAATATTCAGAATACTGCCAAGAAATATCCCTGCACCCTGAGTAAAGTATGTTACAATGGCAATTGTAAACATTAAGTTTGCAATAGCGCTTAGCAAACGCGCTGAGTTACCCTGCCTGCCGCTGCCAAACCGAAGCTTCATCCACTCTGCTACCGTCATTACCTGAGCACGCCGATTCCATTTACCCATGAAAACCATCAAAAATGCCATAATCAAAACCATGCCGCCTCTGATCTCAATGAACAATCCCTGAACACCTATGGCATAGATAAATGCAACAATAATAAGCGTACCGGCAACATCAAGGTTGGAAGCCATACCGCTTGAACCCAATGCCCACCACGACATTTTTCGGTTCCCCAAAAAGTAGCTTTCAGGATTTTTACCAGCTTTTCTTTGAGCATACAAACCTATGCTGATTAGAAAAATCAGATAAACTGCAATAATCAGATAATCAATAGCATGCATGCAGCGAGGTAATTGATTGGTTGGGGTTTAGTACTACAGCTTATTGAAGCAACCGTTGAATATGCAAAATAGCTGTTTCAATTTCCCGATTATTCACGGTATGGTAAACGAGCTGGTTCATGGTAAAACGATTCAAATATAGCATCTCCAAGGTTTTCATTGTTTTCGTGAAAACCTTCATAGAAAAAGTAAACCTCCCCGTCTATACCAAGTTCACGATGTAAACGAAGTGCCTGCTTTACATACTCCGGCCCGTTATAGCGATCTCCAACTTTGATCAATATTCCCGGAGCATGAAATATTGGCTGATCTCTCCCTTCAGAGAATTCACGCTGATCCATTGCCCGCAGAAAATGATCATGAGTTTCTAAGAGCGTAGCTGTGTATGCCTCAATATCGTATCTGTAAACCTGTGGATGGATAATGTCAACAATTCCGCGGCGTATCCACTCGGGCCAGTCTTGCAGATATTCATTTTTCGACCAATCGAAAGGACTTGGCGAAAATGAGACGATCAAGTCCCTGTTATATGATTTAACCATCTCAAATAGTTCTTCACCGAAATCTGAGAGCCTGTCGGCTTTCCATTGCAAAAACGGCTCTTCGAGATGGTCAGCTGGCGGATCTTCGCCAAACTCTGCGTGGTAAAGTTGCCGGGTGTAATCAGAATATCCGCCTTCTGCGGGCAGCGCCGGTAGACGGTCATCACCCTGAATGCCGTGAATATCGTAATTTTCAATCACTTCAGCGATCAGCTTTAACATAAACTCCTGCACTTCGTGATGAAACGCATTCATCCATTCAAAGCCGTTTTTTGTTAACAAATTGCCCTCTGCATCTTTTGCAGCCCAGTGAGGATATGCCTCAAGGATGTGTCCGCCGCCAAGGTTATGCGAGCTTGCAAATCCATATTCAAACCATGGAATCACTTCAATCTGATGCTCTCTTGCCAGGTCAATCAAGTCCTGTAGTGCATCCCTTCCCGGTTCATCAAAATCGGGATGCACCCGATACTCCTCTCCAAAGTATTCTGCCATCACATTACTCGGGTAGAGTGTGTATCCTGCATTCCATACAACAGGGAAAATTACATTAAATCCCCGCTCAGCAAGATAGTTGATCGCCGTTTCGCTATTGGCTCTGCTAAGCATTACTTCAGAATCAATGTTTGTGATCCACACACCACGAATTTCGCTGAGTTCACCTTCCTCATCTGCCCTGGTACTGCAAGAACTAAGGAAAACAGTAATCAACAAAAGAAAAAAACCATATCGCATATTAAAATAGATTAAGCTGAAAATGTGAGCTGCTTCAGATTATACATACCGGTTGCGTAAAACACAATTTGGGAGCGCTCCCAAATAATTGATTTTTTGGGCTTCTGTATGTTCAAGTCCTGAACAATCCTTACTTTCCGAAGTTACCAAGTTTTGAATAACATTTCTGTCTCTGTCCATGGCCAATCACATCCTGAAAAAATCTGAAATCACAGCTGCTTTTGATTACAGCGAGTACGCAAAGATTGAAAACCCTGTTTCCATATTTCCCGAGTTTGAAATTTTACCTCTGGCTGATCCTCTTACATTATTTACGGATAAACCAAAAGCACTCTTAATGGATATGGATGGCACTACAACCACCACAGAAACGCTCTGTCTGTATGCTCTTGAGGATGCCATTCGAAAAGCATGCGGTGGCCAAAACTTTGCAGGCCTGGATTCTGAAACGGACTATCCCAATGTTATAGGCAACAGCACTACGAAGCATGTTGAATATCTTGTGGAGAAATATCAGGCGTTTTTTGATTTAAAAGCGCTACACAGGCAATATCATGATTCTGCCAGGTGGACTATCGAAATGTGCAGGGATGAAAACAGACGTAAACAGGCACAGCAAAACCTGCGTTATTTTGGCTTAGCTTCTGAAAGTGAAAATGCTGCAGGTGTACCTAAAAAGCTGTCGCTGTTTGAAGGGAAAGTACGGGCCTGCACTGATATCTACTACCACACCTACCACCTTATCTTAAATGCCATTGATGCGGATGATGATGCATTTTTAAAAAAAATTCCGGGAATTAACTTTGATGAAAAGCTTATAAAACCAATGCCTGCTGTTGCAATAACTCTTGCAATTATAAAAGGAGATCTTGGAAGTGAAGCAGGTAAACTGGCACCCTTATTTTCTGATGAAAACGGGACACAGGAACAGATCAAAGCCACTCAAAAAAATCTTATCACTCTTGGAGAGTATTTCGAAAAAAATCCCATTAAAGTTGCCCTTGTAACCTCGTCCATTACGTTTGAGGCAGACATTGTGATGAACCAGGTGTTCAACGTAATCAGAGAAGAAATTGCCGGATGGCCGGTTTCCAGCTCTTGCAGGGCAAAATTAAACCGCCGCTTTACCACACCAGAACATTGCTACGATGCATTTATTACAGCAGATGATGCTACCGAAATGCGGCTCAAACCGCATCGCGATTTATACTCAACTGCATTGCAAATGCTGCAAATTAAACCCTCTGATTTTCATGCTGTGGCCGGTTTTGAAGACAGCGAAAGCGGCACAATTGCTCTGCGTGCGGCAGGTGTTGGCCTTACAGTTGCCCTGCCATTTTTAGAATCGGCCAATCACAATTTTAGTGCTGCAAGCCGTGTGGTTAAGGGCGGGTTGCCCGAAGTACTGCTTAAGCACCATCTATTTTTATCCGAAATCCTGTAACACCCCATTTCAATCATTTTGGTTATGCAAAAAAACAGAGTTTTTCATGTAATCTCTAACACCCACTGGGACCGAGAATGGCGTTTTCCCTATCAGCGCAACCGCCAGATGCTGGTTGAAATGATGGATGAAGTGCTCAGCATTCTTGAATCAGAACCCGATTACCGTGCTTATCACCTCGACAGCCAGTCCATCATGGTAAAAGACTATCTTGAAGCAAGGCCGGGCAAAAAAGAACAGCTGACAAAATTTGTTGAGGAAAAGAGACTTTTCATCGGCCCGTGGTACACCCTGCCTGATCAGTACATGGTTGGTGGTGAAAATCTGGTTCGTAATCTTTTAAGAGGGCATGAAGTTTGCGCACAATATGGCGGTGTATCAAAAATTGGCTACTCTCCGTTTTCATGGGGGCAAATTTCTCAACTGCCTCAATTGTACAAGCAGTTTGGGGTACATCTCATTATGTTTTACAGAGGCATCAACTCTCTCGACAGTCCCAAGGCCGAATTTATTTGGCAAGGGGCAGACGGTACCAAAGCACTTGCTTCGCGGTTTTCTACCTGGCCGCGTTACAATTTCTACTTCTACATCTATCGCCCTGTAGTTCATGGCGAAATGCCTGCCGACATTGAGCAGGCCTGGGGCAACGGCGGTACACCATTCCACTTTGCTGATCCTGAACAAGCTGATGAGGATTATTTTATGAGCCGCTTTAAAGATGGCTATACAAAAGAGAATCTCCGGGATGCTGTGGAAAAAATTATATCTGAACAGGCCGATGATTTTACAACCCGCCACGTAATCTGGATGGAAGGGCACGATTCAAGCGGGCCAAATGCAAAAACAGTCCAGCTTCTGGAAGACATCAAAAAAGAGTTTCCAGAGCTTGATGTGCGCCACAGCACTCTTGAGGATTATGCCAAGGCACTCGCAGAAGAGGCCGATAGTGCCTCACTGCCCGTAGTTACCGGAGAAAGGCGAAGCGCACAGTACGACAGACGCAGCTCCAACCTCTATGGCTACGCGTTATCTGCGCGGATGTATTTGAAACAGGCCAATTTTAATGCAGAACGCTGGTTGCAATATGTTGCTGAACCGCTAAATTCCCTGATGGGTATTTGCGGGCTGGATATTTACGACAGATACACCGAACTGGCCTGGGATCTTTTGGTGCAAAACTCTGCCCATGACTCTATTGGCGGCTGCAGCCTCGACCGCATCCACGAAGATATGATGGGACGTTTTCAGCACTCTGAGGAGATCTCTCGAGGTATAACCGATCGTGCCATGCGCCATCTGGCCCAACAGATTGATCTCTCGGATGCGCCGGAAGAGTCAATTCATCTTATTGTTGTGAATACCACTCAGTTTGCAAGAAATGAAATAACTGAAGCCTTAGTGGATGTACCCAAAAAAGCAGACAAAGGCAGTATTAAGCTGATTGATAAAGATGGCAGCGAACTCCCAATTCAGCTAATTGAGCGAACCAACGTACAACCCGTACTTGAGCAGATGATAAACCGGCCTAAGTACTATGATATGGTTCGCTATAAAATCTGGCTTAAAACCGGTGATATTCCCGGAATGGGTTTTAATTCTATTCGGGTAGAACCGGCTGAAAAAAACACTGAACCAAACCCCGGAATTGCTGCATCCGGCCGGAATCTTCCCGTCATCGAGAATGAGTATCTAAGCATTTCGTTTAATGAAAATGGCACGTTCAATATCACGGAAAAGGAGAGGAAGCGTACCTTCAGCAATCAGGGCTGGATATATGATGAAGGCGAAGCTGGCCACGCATGGGTGCACGAAGCCATTGGCCCATTTGTTGATACCCGCAATAGCTCACCTGGCATCAAAATATCAGAAAACGGCCCCCTTTCAGCTACTGTAAAGATTGAGCATATGCTTCAGCTTTCGCCGTCTTTATCTCACAGAAAGAGCAAAAGCAGCGACACGGTTGATGTTCCGGTAACAATCAGAATCTCCCTCAAAAAAGGAAATAAATGGCCCGAAATTGATGTGGAAACTGATAACCTCGCTGAAAGCCATCGCATGCGGATGATGTTCCCGCTTGGGTTGAAAGCCGGCTACTCATATGGTGAGGGCCAGTTCGATGTGGTACAACGTTCAACGAATCGAATTGATAGCAGCAACTGGGTTGAGCAGCCAATGTACGATTACCCGATGCACCACTTTGTGGATGTTTCGAATAGCGATGAGGGTGTGGCTCTGCTTGTTGACGGGCTTAAGGAGTACGAGATTTTAGATAATGCTGATCAGACGGTGGCAATTACGCTGTTCCGCTCTTTCGAATACCGGATTCCCGTCTCTTCTGATGTTGATTATTCTCACATGAAAGGAACCCAATGCCTTGGGAAGCAGAAATTCCGAATGGCTTTTTACCCGCATAAAGCAGACTGGAACAGTGGTAATGTTTACCGAGAAGCTTTTGCGTTCAATTACAATCTGCGCTTGTTTGAAACCGGTAAAACTGAGGGTACAATCAAACCGGGAAGTTCATTTATTTCAATAGATTCCCCAAATCTAATCTTCAGCTGTTTTAAAAAAGCTGAGGGAGCTTTTGTAAATGAAAACGGAGATACCGGCAGCGGTTCAGAATTTGTGCTGCGGCTGTTTAACCCTTCAGATAAACTCTCAGAAGGTACAATCACGTTTTTCAGAGCTATCAAGAAAGCTGAACTGGTAACCCTTGAAGAAGAGAAAGTTGAAGGCATTGAAGTTCAAAGCGGTAACAAGTTTATGATCAGTGCCAAACCAAAAGAGATCATTTCGGTTCGGCTTTCGTTTTAATAGCTAAACAGAATCCTCAAGTTCTTTCAGCATCTGCCAGCAATAAAACAGTGCCCTCGGTACGTGGAAGCACCCTTTGTATGGGCCACCCTTGAATCGGTGAGTAATTTCCCCCCTGCGATTGGCATATCCGTACCACTCCCCAAACTCTTTATCAGAAAAGTGAGAAAAAGAGTAGTCTGTAACTTCAGTGAAACTGTTCCAATCTTCTTTTAAGCCAAAAATTTTAACATTTTGCAGGTGAGCAACCATCGCCTCACAATGCGGCCACCATAGTTTCATATCCCACTCAAGCTGGGTAGGCGAGTATCCCTCATAGTCCAGAAAATAATAGATCCCGCCGAACTGCTGATCCCATCCCTTTTTGTATGACCATCGCACCATATTCGAGGCGGTTTCAGCCAGTTTACTGTCCTGCTTTTTTTGCGCCCAGTTTTGCAGAAACCAGCCGGCCTCAATTGCGTGGCCGGGGTTAAGCAGGCGTCCGTCGATGTTATTGATATATCCGCCATCGGGCGAAACCGTTTCGAATACTGCCTGCCTCTCTTCATCTACATGAAGTAAAATTCGCTGAATACACCCCTCTATCTCTGCGCTGTATCGGCTGTTATCGTTCCGTGATACCTCTTCAATAAGGTTCAGAAGTATCATCGGGATAGCGAGCGATTGGGATGCAACTTCACCTGAAAAAGCCGGCCTGCCAACTTTTGTAAGATCTTCTGACCACTCCCAAATCTTACCAAGCTGTGATTCTGCCCTCTTAAGATAGCCCATTTCACCTGAAGCGTACGCGTATCCGGCAAGCGCCATCACATAAAAGCACTCAGAGAAAATTTTCCGCTGCAGATAGATTGGCCTGCCATCTTCAGTCATTGAAAAATAAGCCCTGCCATCATCGCGAACAGCGTTGTTCGTTAAAAACTTCACTCCGTTCAGAGCTATTTCAAGCCATTCAACGTTTTGTTCATGTTCAAATAGCTTGCTGAACATCCAGGCCTGGCGTCCCTGTAGCCAGATATGCTTACGGGTGTCGTAAACTGAGCCATCCCGATCAAGGCAGTTGTAGTAGCCGCCATGTTTTTTATCGATGGAGTGAGCTTCCCAAAAAGGAACTACACGATTAAACAGTTCATTCTCGATCTGAAGTTTGTATGAGGCGATGTTTTCTTTTTTCACGGTAGAATTAGCTCTTTTTTTCGATTACTGCTTCAGCCACTCTCTGTAGCGATCAAAAAGAGTATGGGCCGCAGGGTAGATCGATTGCGGGCTCATAAAATGAGAAAACTCAAAGGTAATGAGTTTATCTACACCGGATTCGAGCGCCGATTCCATTTTATACTGCATTTTTGGCCAGGCTATCGGTGGGAATTTTATTGGCATATCACGATCGAACGATTCTACATTGCTCCAGCTTGTGATACCGTTTTTAGCAGCAAGCCTGCCGTTTACTTCCAGATAGTCTTTCAATTCATGCAGGCCCACCTGTCCGTCCTGAAATGCCACGATATCAACAATCCCGTTAAGCCGGGAGAATACAGAACTCCACTCTTTTTCATGTTTTTCAAGAGTGATGGCTTCACCACCAAATTGTTTTACACCTTTAACGTAGGGCGAAATAAGAATTGGAATCTCTTTTAAGCTTCGTAAATGTGATGAGAGGTCTTCATACACCTTCATGATTCCGTCATCAAATGTGTTAATCTCATGTGAAATGTACCAGCCTTTAAACGCTTTACGGCTGCCGTAGCGCTCCATCACTTCGTCGCAAAACGCTTTGTTGATATCGGTCTCTTTTTGGTACTCACCATTTATCCAATACCGGCCGGAATCGTACGTACCAAAGAAGAAATCCATATCACATCTTTCGGCTTCAGTTAAAAACAGATCCACCAAATCGGTATATGCCGGGAATATATCCATTTCCTGCTTCAGCACATGCGATTCAAATGTGGCATGCTGCTGATACCCTGCGCGAATCAAGATAACCGTATCAATTCCAATGGATTTCATATGATCAAAATCTTTCGACCACTCTTTTTTGCCCCAATTTTGTGATGGAATATCGTGCGTTATTTCATCAAGAAAGGTTCCTGTAACTCCTGTTTTCATCACTTTAACGTTGTTGTCTTTAGCGTTTCAGTTTTTCTCAATTTCGAAATACACCACTCATGTCAAACGGAATGGTATCTGTAAAACTGAAACCCTCAATTTCTGCACCCACATCAGCTGATCCCGTTAATTTATATTCCAGGTTGGTTGATCCTCTCATCATTTCAACCAGCACATTCCCCATTTGAGATGCATTTAGGCTGATTGGTATCGTGATTTGTGAACTCCCTGATTCACTTAACCTCAGCGGCTCGCTCAAAGAGGTATCGAGCCAGTTACGCCCATTGACTTCAAGCTGGTAGCTCGCTCTGTTCAGGGCAATTGGGAAAGAATTGGTATTCGTAATGTTTAGATTGAGCTCCATCTCTGCACCTGAAAGTGAGAGATTTTTCACGTCAAAACCGCCAAACTCAAAACGCGGTACTTTGGGTATTGGCAATATACCTGATGCATTTACAGGTAAGCGCTGCATACCCAGGCCGGGGATGTCGAACTGTATTTCGGTATTTATAGCGTAGGCGAAAGAATCGTCTCTGAAAAGGGTACTGAATGTGTTAAACATTTCGGAAAATCGAAGTGTTACAGGTACACTAAGTGTGCTAACAGATTCCCTGCTTATTCTCAGGTTTTCATCCTGTGTACCTGACAAGAACGAATTATCATTTACAAAAAACTCGTAGGTGTACCTGTTAGCTGTAAGCCCAACAGGGTTTGGGTTATCCACGTCAAAATTGAACTGAAGTGTAGCACTGCTAAAATCAAAACTTTGAATTGACATGCTATTGTACTGAATAGTTGGGCGCTGATTTTCTGCGAAATCGCGTAATGCTGCACATCCTGCCATTAAAAGTGCAATGATCGAAAATAAAATTACTTTTTTAGCCATAAATAAAACTCTGCGTAGAATTGTTTGTGTTTATACCGACAGATGGAATCACTAAAGATAAGAAATGATCCCTGATTACTAATTTTCTGATAAATATTTTTCAGCTGCTATAGAGTTCAACAAGCTGACCCCTGAACTTTGGCGCTCCGCCATTAGCCGGGTGCCTTACCCCGATATGGTCTACCCCAAGCTCTGATAGGCTCTGTTCACACTTTTTACCTACAGCAATCACGTCGGCTTTAGGGAAAAGAGTAAGGAAGCTTTTCAGGTGTCTCAAACCTGCCTGCATCTCACTTGCAAGAGGTGTGCGGTTACTCAGCAGGCCTTTTTCCGGATTGTACGGGTGCCACGGAACTGAATTCCAGAGTACCACTGCGTACGGGTCAATACCCAGTTCAATCAACGCCCCCCACATGATGGTTGCTGTTGGCTCGCTCATTCCCAATTTATTTACCTTCTCAGAGCTTGTTCGGTGTGGTTTTTCAGTTCGAAAAACATGCGACGGTTTTATGCCATAATTTTCAAACTGATGCCCGAGAAGTATCCTTTCAGAAGTCATGGCTATACCTGTGAAGTGCCCGCCCTGGTAGCCCAGAGCTTCCGCAATGAACAGATATTTTGCACGGTGTTGGCGCTCCTTAAGATACGCTTCCAACTGTTTTCTGCGGATCTCCGGTGCAAGAGGTGAAGCATCATGTTCTTTATCTTCATGAAACCACGGATTAAAAAGGCCTTTTGGAGTACGCTTCAGGGAGTAGACAAATTCTTTGATCACGGGTATTTATTCTTGAATTATTTTATGATAGTTGAATCCCGGCCTGTTTTCTTAATTATTTATTCCCTGCTAAATAGGCCAGTTGAAGCACTCTCAGCTCGTTGTAATCTACCGTTTTGTTCAGATCTTCATAGATCGGTTTTAACAGCTCCGGCCCCACTTTTTTCATAGATGCATACACCTCATCAATTTTCCTGTCAGAAAGCTCTGACGCTTTTAGAATATTCGCCGCATTCAGCGAATTTCCTTCATCATGATACTTTTTCAGGTTGCTCAGAATAGTAACCGCCTTTACGCCAAACTGTTCTGCAAGATGGTCTATCGATTTACCCTTTTCAAACTCTTCACCTATCAACTCAAATTTCTGTTTTGATGCACTGCTTTTAACCTTCTGTCTTACAACTTTCGAGCGGGTTTTTATCTCATTTTCATCGATAAACCGTTTTACTATATCAAGAAACGTTTTGCCATATTTTTTCATTTTTACGCCTCCAACCCCATAAATACCCAGCAAACTGGTTTCATCTTCGGGAAAGTAGTATGCCATTTCCATCAGGGTAGTATCCGGGAAAATGGTATATGGCGGCAGGCTTTGTTTATCGGCCAGTTCTTTTCGCTTCACTCTGAGCTGTTCAAAAAGAATCTCATTGTATTTATTCTCCACATTGCTGCTTGTTCGCGTTCTTGCAACATCAGTAGCTGCTGTTTGGGTTCGATCAAGCACGCCAAACACTTTCTCATCGCCCTTCAATATGGCGGCAGCTTCATCTGTAAATTTAAGACTGCCGTATTTCTGATCTTTCTTTAGATACCCCTTTCTTATGAGCAGCCTCGACAGCTGAATCCATTGATCTTTTGCCCACTCCTTTCCTATTCCGTAGGTAGATAGTTTATCATGGCCATTCTCAATCACTTTTTTTGCTGATGAACCCCGAAGAACGTCAACAATATGGTGAGCACCAAACATCTGGTCTGCGCGTGCAACACAACTCAAAAACTTCTGTGCCTGCACAGTAAAATCCTGCATATCTCCTGCATCGCGAAGACAATTATCACACAGTCCGCACTCTTTTTTGCCATAGGTTTCGCCAAAATATTCCATCAGCGGCTTTCGGCGGCACTCATCATATTCCAGATAGTTGATGAGTGCTTTCAGATGCTTTTCTGCAACCTCTTTCTCATTACCCTCTTTTTGATTGATGAAGTACTGAATTTTTTGTTTATCTGAATAGCTATAGAGCAGAAGACAGTCCGACTTCAACCCGTCGCGCCCGGCACGGCCAATCTGCTGATAGTACGATTCAATATTCTGAGGCATATCGTGATGGATCACAAACCGAACATCCGGCTTGTTGATTCCCATTCCAAATGCAACTGTAGCCACAATAATCCGCACATTATCGCGAATAAATGCATCCTGATTGTGGGATCTCTCCTGCTCTGTAAGGCCGGCATGATAGGGCAGAGCCGAGTGGCCATTATTTTTCAGGTCGGCATAAAGTTCATCCACCTGGCGGCGTGAAAAACAGTAAATAATTCCCGACTGAGACTTGCGTGTGTAGAGAAAATCCAGAATCTGCTCGAGTGGATTCTGTTTATCCGCCACTTTCAAAAGCAGATTATTACGATCGAAACTGGCTACAAACCGGGCGGAATCTTTCATCTCAAGAATCTGCTGGATGTCGTCGCGTACCCGTGGTGTGGCGGTTGCCGTTAACGCCAGGCAAACCGCATCGGGGAAGTTTTTCCTAACGCTTGCAAGCATACGGTATTCCGGCCTGAAATCGTGCCCCCATTCTGAAATGCAGTGGGCTTCATCAATTGTAAAACAGTCTACCGTAAGGGTTGAAAGCAAATTTTGGGTTGAATCCATCATCAGCGTTTCGGGGGCGAGGTAGAGAAGTTTTGCCCTGCCTGATCGCAGCTTGTTTACATTTTGCCGGTACTGTTCCTGTGTTAGCGAACTATTGAGAAAAAGTGCAGGTACACCAAACTCTTCCAGCTGTTCAACCTGATCTTTCATCAATGAGATAAGCGGGGATACTACAATGGTAAGCCCATTAAAAATAAGTGCAGGAATTTGATAGATTAGAGACTTTCCTCCCCCGGTTGGCATTATTACCAGCGAATCTTTCTTGTGAAGAACATTAGTTATTGCGTCTTCCTGTAACGGGCGAAATGAATCGTACCCAAAGGTTTCTTTCAGAATCTCTTTCGCTTGTTGAATCATACTGTGCTAACTGTTTTCATTATTATTTGATTCGGCTCTCTGTTATATGAGTGTACTTTTCAGGAAACCTTACAGTTTTTTCTGATATCACTCTTTCCAAACGTTACCGCTGGCGGGGAATAAGATAAAATTCTTTCATGCGTCCATCGATGTACCATACAGTATCACCGTCAAAAATAGCATTCTCTTCCAGCATCACAAGAATTGAGCGGTTCCACTCCGGTATAAAAACCTCAGCATTAAGCTCAATAGAGTGAGCTGTGTTCGGATAGAGCGGGTAGTCGCCTTTACCCGGCACACCTCCTTGTTGATCCCATAGGCCAATTGTTGGGCCGGCTCCATGCCCATGATATCCCAGCGGATGGGTATAGATAGTTGCCCTGATTCCCTCCTCCTCTGCTTTTTGCAGTGCAGCAGCAAGAATTTCATTTCCGGTTCTGCCCGTTACAAATTCGTTGGTTAAAATATCCTGCAGGCGGTTACCCGTGGACAGTGCTTCCTGCAAACCATTAGGCGGCTCTGTTTCGCCTTCACGCAAAACGTATGCTTTTCGCTGTGTATCGGTAGTTAGCCCAAGGTATTCTATTCCAAGATCCATGTGGATAATATCTCCCGGCAGAATAACACTGCTGCCTGCTGAACCGGAAAAATCGCCCGTATGTTCGGGAGATTCATTTCGGTGCACCGCTACAGATGGATGAAACCAAGTGGTGAGATTCAAATCTCTGATACGCTCCCTGAACCACCACTGAACGTCTTCCGTTGTGGTGATGCCCGGAGTAATTACCGCCTCAGACAGCCCCTCCGCGATGATATTGTGGGCAATCCGGTTAATCTGCCTGTACACCAGCATCTCCTCATCTGTGCGCGTTTCGAGCCACCCTATCGAGAGGTTTTCTGCAGATACAATACGCTCAGCAAGATTGCCGGAAACGCTATTCCGGAGGTTCATATAATCGGTATGGCTTATTCCATCTGCTAAAGCAAAATGTTCAGATACATTGATCCCGATTTTTTTGGGGTTTCTTTCCTCAATAATCTGACCAAGCCGCTTCCATTGATCAGGCTCTTCATCAGGAAACCACTGCGTTTCAAAAAAACCGATATTGTATCTCGATACAGCAAGGCGTTCAAACGGCTCCCCATTTCCCGGATCAAAGAACATCAGAATCGTGGTTCTTCGTGATGATTGCCAGGTAGCCGGCAACATGGTTAAGAGAACAGGATCTTCATTATACTCCCGTGCAATGAGTATCCACATATCTATGCCTTCACGGCGCATTAGCCCGGGCACCAAATGATCGAGCCGGTATTCTGTCCACATGTCCATTACCTCAGCCCGCTCACGCATGGTTAATATATGCGGGGTGATATCGTTTCTGGTTTGCGAATAAACAGAATCAGTCAGAAAAAAGAGTACCAAAAGAGTTGTGATGAGTTTTTTTTGGTTCCCTAAAACTTTGAATAATAGAGAAGGCAGGTTCAACTGTATCATAAAAATCATTTATCTTAGAAGTCTGAACATTAAAAAAATATCTTCATGAAAATAACCATTACAAGATCAGAACACAGCAGAATTAACGAAATTGATTTTGACAACCTGCAATTCGGACGAATCTTTTCAGATCATATGTTTGAGATGCGTTATAAAAATGGCCAATGGCAGCAAGGAGAGATAAAGCCTTATGGCCCGATAACTTTTGAGCCCTCCATGATGGCACTTCACTACGGGCAGGCAATATTTGAGGGAATGAAAGCTTACTACGCTGATGGCAATACCATCAATCTGTTTCGGGTGAAAGATCATCACCAGCGCCTGAACAACTCAGCAAAGCGGCTCTGCATGCCGCAAATTGATGAAGATATTTTTGTGGCAGCACTCGAGGAGCTCATGAAAGCGGATTATACCTGGGTACCCAAAAAGCACGGACAGGCACTCTACCTTCGCCCGGTAATGTTTGCATCAGAAGAGTATCTTGCCGCAAAAGTATCTGAAGAGTATTGCTTCTATATTATTACAAGCCCGGTTGGAGCTTATTACAGTGAAGGTTTCAATCCTGTAAAGCTTACCACATCAGAAAATTATGTTCGCGCAGTTAAGGGCGGCACCGGTGAGGCTAAAGCAGCAGGAAATTATGGCGGCAGTTTTCTCCCTGCAAAAAAAGCTCAGGAGAACGGCTTCACGCAGGTTCTTTGGATGGATGCCATTGAGCATAAATACATTGAAGAGGTGGGTACCATGAATATTTTCTTCCTTTTTGATGGAAAACTGGTAACTCCTCAGCTCGGTGGAACGGTACTACCCGGAATTACCCGGCGCTCTGTAATTGCGCTTGCCCGGGAATGGGGAGTTGAAGTTGAAGAGCGAAAAATTTCTATTGAAGAAGTATTTCAATCCGCTGAAAATGGTTCATTAACAGAGGTTTTTGGAGCGGGTACAGCAGCTGTAATTTCACCGGTTGGGCTGATTCATCATCAGGGAAAAACCGTTACGCTTGATCAGGAAAAAATCGGGGATTTTGCCAAGAAAATGTTCGATACAATTACAGGCATTCAATATGGCAAGCTTCAAGACGATCATGGCTGGGTGCATCGGGTAAGTGTTGGTTGATCAAAAGCTCTGAAATCGTAACCATCTCTGTGCAGTTTGCCTATACGCAAAATGACTTCTGCACGTTTTTCGTATATTACCTATAAAACAGGAGCTATTATGAAAGCCTATACCTTCCTACTTATTTTTCTTGCGGGTTTTTTAGCGATAAGCTGTGCCACATCCGATTCTGCCACACATTCAGAATTGAGACAGGTTGAAGCATCTTCCAGTGTGGCGAATGATGACAAAGATTACTTCCGCGATTTAGGCGATTTTCTTCGTCGTGTTCCCGGAGTTAATGTTGCGGGTTCAGGTAACAATCAGCGGGTGTTAATACGTGGTATCTCATCTTTCAATTCCGGTATTGAGCCACTATTTGTTATTGACGGACAGATTGCAGGCTCGTCGTTCATGGAAGTTAATAACCGGTTAAATGTTCGGGATATCGATCATGTACGCGTCTTGAAAGGGTCTGATGCAGCTATTTATGGTGTACGCGGTGGCAACGGTGTTGTCCTTATTACTACAAAAGGTACCAATTAAAATTAATCAGATACCAATTTCTATCTGAAACCTCAGGTACCAGTTGCTCCTGTCTTCACGAGTAGTCCACGATTCTTCTGTATTTGTGATTTCTGTCTGAACTTTAAGCGCATGCTCCCAGATATATTTTGTAATACCAAAGCTATATTGTTGGATTTCCGGAGCGAGATCTCTGATTGAAGATGATGGAGTTTGCGTTGAGTAGCGGCCAATCAACTCAACGTTTGACGGGAAAAGGTAGCTGAGCTGAAAATCGACACCGCTACCTGCAAATATAAATCGCTGATCCATTTCATCATTTGGATTTAAAGTAATCGGGTTATCTGTGGTACGGTTTAAATAGGCCGTTTGAAATGCCCATCCGTTGTACTTCAACATAGCATCGAGATGGACAGAAGTAAGATCTCGTGCTTGAAAAAGCTCATCCCCAAGCTGCCCCCTCGTTCGCTGAACCCCTTGATTTAAGTGATATGTTCCGGCGAGTAACAGTTTTGGTGTTTGCTCCCTGGCCAGATCACCTTCAAACAACATGCCATTGTTTTTAAACACACCAAATGGGAATAATTCCACTCTCCCTGTGTAGGCAAGATTTGTATCGGGATTCCGGGTCCAGTTTCGCCCATCTCCCGTACTTATGGCTGTTTTTATGTTGTATGATGTTCGATTTTCATCCTCATTCAGATAATAGATCAGAGTTCCAAAATCTCTGTCAATCGTAAACCTTGCATTATTAATGGATCGGTCTGTTAATTGCAGTGCTCCGGATGAGTTTACCCGCTGCCTGTTACCGGGTAATTTTGTCTGCCCAAAACCGATACTCCAGTTTCTGTTGGGCTGATAGAACATCACGGCATCCCGAATGATGTTGATGTTATCTCCTTCACTCAGTTCACCCACATCACCGGGTGCAAATGAGAGCTGTATAGCATAGAGAAATCGGGGATCACCTACAAAGCCGTCGAACCGAAGCCGTAATCTGCGTACAACACCTTCAATGGCATCATCGCGATCATCATAATTTAAATAGGTAACCCGATTCTGCATCCTGAAGCGGATATTTAGCCGGAATGTACTATCCGGAGTAGTTAAGCCTAACCCCGAGCCATAACTGTAAAATGGCAATGCAGGGAAGCGGAGGTCATCACCAATTTGGCCGGTTGCTTCTTCTCTCTCTTCGGTTTGGGCATTGATTATTGTAGGTAACACTGCCAAAATGCAGATCATTAAGCCGGCTAATCGAATTCTCATTCACTCTTTTTTTGATTACAAATAACGACAAATAAAAAGTAGTGATCTGCCCGCCAAAACAAAAGAGTATAACCTTTAATCGCGCCGGCCTATTGTATAAAACCGGCCGCTTACAATTGTTGAGCTATCCATATCTGAGGGAGCTACATCCAGTCTTCCAAGCCTTACACCACTATGCCCCATTTGTGTTATATGGGTTTTTCCGCCTGATGGATTTTCAACCTCAACCGGGGCATCAAGGAAAGTGTGGGTATGCCCCCCAATAATCAAATCGATTCCACTTACCTGTTTTGCAATTTTGTGATCGTCAATACGCTCATCATCATAATAATAGCCGAGATGACTCAAACAGATCACATAATCGCAGCGATTATTTCCCCTTAAACTTTGCACCATTCTTTCGGATATCTGAACAGGATCGAAGTATCGAACATCTCCATACAATTTTCTGTCAACCACTCCCTGCAGACGAATTCCAAGCCCAAAAATGCCAACGCGAAATCCATCAAATTCCTTAATCAGCTGTCGCTGAACAAATGGGTTAAGGGGTGTATCTCTCACAAAATAATTGGATGCCAAAATTGGGAATCCTGATTTTTGAGCTGCTTCTGCAAATCCGTCAAGGCCACGATCGAACTCATGATTCCCGATAGCCATGGCATCATAGTTCATTTCTGTCATCAGTTTTAAATCTACGGCGCCCCCATACACATCAAACCAGGGTGTCCCCTGAAATACATCCCCCGCATCAAGCAGCAGCACATTTCTGTTTTGCGAGCGAATTTTTTTAACCAGTGATGCCCGCTCCGCAATACCTCCCAGCCCTGCGAACTCTCTTGCATTCTGCGGAAACGGATCAAGCCGGGCGTGTGTATCATTCGTGTAAAGAATGGTTAGCGATGGGCCGGAAAAACGATCCGATAACAGGCTGCCAATCGGCCCGGTAATCATCGCTCCGGCCGAGAACAGGGACGCTTGTTTCAAAAACTCCTTTCTCGAGATCATTGGCGGATTCTCCCGTCTGATATGTCATAAATTTCTCTTAGCGAACTAAAATAATCCACGTAGAGATCGCGCACGGAGAGATCTAAATCCTTTCGGCTGACAGGTTCCCAAAGTGCAGGAAAAGTATCACCACCATTAGCCGCCCAGCTGGTAGTAGCCACCCGGTAATGTCTGTCAGGGTCCACCACCTCAGCATTTACGAGTATTCCGCGAGCGCGCCCATCGGGAGTGATAGTGTACCGCACACCACTGATTGGTGCTCCTCCAAAGGATGCATTTTGCTGAATCAGTTCATTTACTTGTTTGCCGGTAAGGGTTAATATCACAAGGTTATTCTCATAGGGCATAAACTCAAATATGTCACCTACTGTAATAGGGCCGGGCTCAAAAAATAGCCTGAAAGAGCTGTCGCCAATAATACCGATATGCACTTGCTGGCCAAGCTCATTTGCTCCGCGAATACGAAGAGCATCTGAAACTATATTTCCAAGTTTACTATCGGGCTGATTGAAACGAAGTGTATCTCTTGCAACAGCAATCTGCCTGCCCATTGCTCTGTGCAAGCCCGCTCTGTAACCATCAAGCAGCATGCTGATTTCGCTATCAGGATTGGGATATTCAAGCTCCGGCTCCTCCTCAACTACCGCAGTACGGAACATTGTACAACCGGTAAACAGCATCGCGGAAAGTAGAACCGGGATTAATCGCATGGCAGTGTTATCGTTGCTGCCTGAAGAAGTTCATCATCAAATCGGTTAAACCGAGTAGTTTAAAATCAGATGATAGCGATGTTTTAGACCGATCAAATCCTGAGCGATTCACATTTTGGGCTTCTGCCTTCATCACCTGCGTGCCGCCTCTGTACACTTCAACGAGAAGAGGAAAACTATTACTGTTCATAACCATTTCAACGGGAATTTCATGATCGAACTGCATGGTTCCTGTTGTGTACCATGCTTCGAGCAGAAGCCCCCAGTCTACCTTTATGCCATCGGTAAGCCAAACGGAGATGTACTCATCATCAGCATCTCCTTTGAGCTGAAATTCGTATGCAGTATAACCGTGAATCTGCCTGGTTTGGCCTGTTTCTGTAACTTTTTCATCCCAGGGGAAAGGCTTTCTTTCAACTGTTTCCTGCCTTCCCTGAATTCTGTTCATCAGTGTTACCAGGTTATCAAGCTCTGTCTTTGCAACTTTAAGCCCTTCCTTTTCATCCGTGATCAAAATAAAATCCTGCAGATCATTACGAACAAGAACACCTCTGGCACTTAACCCTGCCATTACATTCATAGAGATGTTAGAATCAACAAATATGCGGTTGTTGTTAAACGTGAGGCTGAGATGAGCCGTTTCGCCCAATGCACTTTCAGGATTTTGAATGAGATACGTGATTTCCCCTTCAAATAGATTTCTGTCGGAAGAAAAGGAGAGTAAAAGTGCAAAAAGTAAAGCCTGTATGGAAAATAGTTTCATATTTGCCCGCAATTCAAATTAAAAAGTAGTATTGGAAAGATGTATCTGATTCAATTTCTTTTTCCAAAAATTGTTTCAGGCATTCAGTTCAGCTTCTTCGGTCATTTCTAAGTTTACTTTGTGTATCCAGCCGCCGGCAACAATATCGTCACCTTCGTAGCAGACCAACGCCTGACCGGGAGTTATGGCATCGCGCCCGGCAGGAAAATAGACCTGAATCTCCTCATCTGAAATCTGCTTCAGTGTACCGAAAGCGCCACTGTCGTTGTAACGAATTTTACCGGTTATCTGCATTTCACCACCTGGAATAGATGCATATTTTATCAGATTTAACTCCTTAGCCCGGCAGGTGGTACTAATCAGGTCTTCTTTTTCACCAACTGTAATCACATTATTTACTGCATCGATGTGAGTGACGTAAACAGGTTTACCCATGGGAAGATGAAGCCCGCGCCGTTGGCCAATTGTGTAGAAAGGAAATCCTTTATGCTTGCCAACTATCTTTCCAAATTTATCCACAAACACACCTCCGCTAACCCTCTCTTCAAGGTCTTCTACCTTATCCTTCAAGAAGCGATGATAGTTGTTATCCGGGATAAAACAGATTTCGTAAGAATCAGGTTTGGTTGCTACATTTAACAGGCCAAAATCCTCAGCGAACTGCCTAATTTCCGTTTTTCTATACTTACCAAGCGGAAAGATAGTTCGCTCAAGATGTTTTTGCTCAACACCCCAAAGTGCGTACGACTGATCTTTGTTGTGATCTTTTCCTTTCGAAATTACAAATCTTCCATTCTCTTCGCGAACATTGGCATAGTGTCCGGTGGCGATGTAGTCGCACCCGAGGTTATCGGCTCTCTTAAGAAGTGCGGCCCATTTGATATGTGTATTACACAATACGCAGGGATTGGGTGTTCGTCCGCTGGTGTAGTCTTCAACGAACCGGTCAATTACCCAGTTACCAAACTCATCGCGAATATCAACAATAAAATGCTTAAAGCCATGGCGCACCGCTATCTGCCGTGCATCATTCATCGATTCAACCGTACAACAACCTGTTTCTTTTCCGTTATCACCACCACTGCGGTGATAATCCCAGGTTTTCATTGTAATTCCGATAACTTCGTATCCCTGATTGT
>REDS01000220.1 GCA_007693395.1 Balneolaceae bacterium
TTACACCCATAGTGAATTACAGGGGAGTTTGGAGATTATCCGTTTTTACCCGAAAAGGCTATGTTTATTTTTTTATTGTGAAATGAAATGAACTTCCTTTGCCCTCTTTTGAGTCTACCCAGATGGTTCCATCATGATTTTCCACAATTTTCTTGGCGATTGCAAGCCCAATACCTGTGCCGGCATACTCATCCTGGGTATGAAGCCTCTGAAAAATGGTAAATATGTTTTCACGATATTGTTCATCTATACCAATACCATTGTCTTTAATTGTGAAATGCCATTTTTCAGCAAACTCTTTATAACTAATGTGAATTGCCGGAGGTACACCCGGTTTATGATATTTTAAAGCATTATTAATCAGGTTTTGAAAAAGCTGCTGTATGGGGGTTTCGGCACCGTGTATTACAGGCAATTTATCCCATGTTATTGAAGCATCGGTTTCTTTAATTGCTGACCGCTCAAGTACGGTTATTTCGTCAAGCAGCCGGTTGAGGTTAATCTCTTTCTGCATGTGCGTTTTTTTACCAACCCTTGAGTAGTTCAGCAAATCGAGAATAATTTGTCTCATCCGTTTGGCTCCGTCTACCGCATAATGGATATACTGTTTAGCTTTATCGTCCAGTTGATCGCTATACTTTTTCTCAAGTTGTGTAAGAAAACTATTCACCATTCGGAGGGGCTCTTGCAGATCGTGAGATGCCACATATGCAAACTGCTCCAACTCAGCGTTTGATATTGCAAGCTCTCTTGCGTGCTTTTCAAGATCTTCATTTAATTGAATCAGTTCATTTTCGGCCTTCTTCTCTTTGGTAACATCAAGAACTGTAGAGATCATCAAGTTCTGACCAAACAAAGGAATATTCTTAGCATTAATTATTCGTTTTTCACCTGATTGGGTTGTTATTTCAATTGATGACCATTGCATTTTTTCCGGATCCCCACTTGATAAATCAGAGATTACCTGATTTTTAATCCGGTTTCGGTACTCTGGATTTGGGAAAACATGTTTAAAGAAAGAGTCTATGCTTTTTAATTTTTCTTCCGGCCAGCCATAAATCTCAATAAACTTTTTATTAAATAGCGTTGCAATACCATCATTAATTGTATTTACTGCTATTCCAATTGGTAAATTATTGAGTGTGGCTTCAATAAATTGGTTACGCTTTTCGAGCTCAATGGAAGAGGCTTTTTTCTCTGTTATATCCTGAATACTCCCAACAATTTTAACACATTTATTTTTTTGAAATTCTGCTTCTGCAATACATCGAATCCATTTTTTTATGCCTGCAGGGGTAATAACCTCTAATTCAAGATCAAAAGGCCTGCCATTGTCCATTGCGTTATAAAGAGCATCCTGAAATTGTTGCCGGCTTTCGGTTTCAAAAAAATTAAAACAGTTTTCAAGCGCCGGCTGGTAATCTTCATCAACACCGAAAATGGTCTTGGTTACTTCAGACCAAAAAACATGATTGTTGTTCTCTAAATCTACTTCCCAGCTTCCTAACTTTGCAATCTTTTGAGTTGCAGTAAGTTTTTTATTCGCATCTATAAGTCTCTCCTCAAATATTTTTCTTTCTGTAACATCCGTTAACGAGCCCACCATGCCAACAACGCGGCCATCTTTTAAAAAAGGGGCCTCATTTACTGCAGCCCAGATAATGGATCCATCTTTTCTCTTCAGTTGAATCTCATAAGGAGGTTGTGCTTTGCCTGTTTCTATTGCCTTTTGAGTGTTTTGGAAACCGATTTCGTTTTTGGGGTGATCTGTGATGAAATCAGTCCATCGGCGCATCGCTTCTTCGGGCTTGTATCCTAAAAATTCAACAGACTGAGGGCTCAGATAGCTCAAAATACCTTCTGTATCGTGGCTGTAGAATAAGTTGGTGCTGTGCTCTACAATATCCCTTAATTTTTGCTCGGTTTCGATGAGGTTGAGCTGAGCCATTTTTCTCTTGGTAATATCCTGTGTATTACCAAAAACTTTAATGAGAATACCATCCTTAAACTCGGGGATACCCATGGTTCGTACCCACTTTTCGGTACCTTTTGCAGTTTTAATTTTTATCTCAACATCATACGGGTGGTTATTTTCAACCGCCTCATTTACAGCTTCTTCAAGTTGCTTTCGGTAAGAATCGTTAAAACAGAAATCCAGGACAGGTTCAGTACCGGGTTTGTAATCAGGCTCTACTTCGAAAATCTCTTTTACAAATTCTGACCATACCAGCTCATCATCTTCAACAGAATAACTCCAGTTGCCAATTTTGGCTATTTCGTAGGCTTGTTCAAGTTGAAGTTCCAGCTCTTTTCTGGGCGTAATGTCGAGCATTAAACCTCTCAGGGAAACCGGCTTATCATTCTCTTTCACAACGGTAACCAGGTACCGCATCCAAATGTAGTTTCCATCCGCTTTCTTCATTCTGTACTCAAGAGCGTGATTTTTCTCTTTCAATGTTTCGCTATGGCAGTAGTTTACAGCAAAGTTTCGATCATCCGGATGAATTTTACTGCTCCAAAAACCCTCCACGCCAATCCACTCTTCGGGTGTATAACCAAGAATTTCCCGCGATTGAGGCGATACATAGGTAAATACAAAATCATCTGCATTGGCTTCCCAAAGAATTCCATCTACAGTTTGAATGATCTCTTCAAGCCGGTCTTTGGTCTGTTGAACTTCATTCGTTGCTTCAATTCTGTCGGTAACATCACGAAAATTATCAACAATTCCATTGATTGAAGGATTGTTCAAAAGATTGGTAATGGTACTTTCCAGCCATCTGTAGGTGCCGTCTTTATGCTCAAAACGTATAGGTTCTACAAAAATAGGCATGCCGGGATTTTCAAGGCTCATTTTAAGGCTGTAATTAATACCGGAGAGATCTTCCGGGTGAACTGCCTCGAGTAAATTCAGTTCAAAAATTTCATCTTCACTATAGCCTAAAATATGCTGCACTGCGGGAGAGGCATACGAAAGGTTTATATCTCTGTCGTAGATAAAAATGGCATCGCCACTGTTTTCAACAAGATTTTTAAATCTGTTCTCAGATCTTTCAAGCCTTCTCTTTTGCAGTACTAATTCAGTTAAGTTTTTAACACAATGGATGATATTTATTACAATTCCACTGTCATCCTTAAGCGGAATATTTGTGATCTCATAAAATTGGCTATTTGCCTGGCCTGTTGTTCTGCTTATGTATTCATAGTGCTGAATACCCATGCAATCTTCAGCACCGGATTGCAAAACTTTACGGAATGAAAGCAGCATTTTTTTGCCATGAGAATGCTTTAAATCAGTTGGCTTGAAGGGGAATACATCAAAAAAAGGTTTGCCAATTAAACGTACGTGATCACTCTCTACAATGTCACTAAAACTTTCATTGACATCCTGAATTGTGAAAGCGGGTTCTTCAACCGATAAAATGAGGGCCGGAACAGGTAAACGTTTAAAAACTGAATTGTACAAATCTGATGAACCCATAACCTCATTAATGTAGTAAGTAGCAATTTTTCAGCTATATGTTGGGAATGTAAAAAATTTAACTTGAAATCTACCTACGGCTCACGTGAAAATCTTTTTAGATAGGTCAAGTATTGATGCATTTCAGCATTTCAGCTTAGAATAGGATAGTTTATGCAAACATCTTGATTGAAACAGTATGATTATAAATAATCTGATAAAATTAAGGCAAAAACTGCACATGCACCCCGAGCTCTCCGGTAAGGAGTTCAAAACAGCAGAGCTGATTAAAAATGAGCTCGAAAAAATTGAACCCGATTCAATTATTGAGAAGTTCGGAGGAACGGGAATACTGGCTTTTTTCAATGCGAGTGCTCCGGGCACACACAAAACCCTGTTGTTCAGAGCAGAACTCGATGCCATTGCTGTGGCAGAAGAGAATGAATTTGCGCATAAATCGCAAAAGAGTGGCGTGATGCATGGATGCGGCCACGACGGTCACATGACAATTTTGATCGGGCTGGCCAGCTGGCTGAAACATAATCGCCCGGATAACCTCAATATCTGTCTGCTGTTTCAACCTGCTGAGGAAAACGGCATGGGTGCGGAATCGGTTCTGAACGATGAGCGATTCACAAGTCTTTCATTTGATCATGCCTTTGCACTCCACAACTTACCGGGATTTACAGAGAATGAGATTTTTATTCGAAGTGGAGTGTTTGCTTGTGCATCAACCGGGGTTGAGGTTTGTTTTCAAGGCAGATCAAGCCATGCGGCTTACCCTGAACAGGGCATCAATCCTGTAAACGCTGTTAACGCATATATTGGTTCAGCTGAAAAGCTTTTAGAGAAATTCAGGGATGCCGATGAATTGAACAAAGCCGTTTGTACATTTATTAAAATGGGTGAGCTGGCATTCGGTATAAGCCCGGGCAATGCTGAAATTGGCTATACTGTGCGGGCGGCTTCTGATGAGGGTTTAAAAAAGGGAATAGATTATTTAAAAGAAGCAGTTGAACATTCACGGGTACTGTTTGAGGGCAACGCATCTTTTAAACAAATTGAGCCTTTTAACGCCACTATTAATGACAATTTTGGTTCAGAAATTGTCAGAAAAGCGGCAAAAAAAAGAAACATACCGGTACAGATACTCAACCAGCCATTTCCCTGGAGTGAGGATTTTGGAGAGTTCAGAAACTGCTGCCCGATTACTATTTTTGGAATAGGAGCCGGTACAAATAAACCGCCACTGCACTCAGAAATGTTTGATTTTAATGATGCTTTAATTGAAACAGGTATCAAAATTTTTTCATCTGTTATAGAGGAGTTTGCAACATCGACCAGGTGATAGCCCTGTTTATATTACAGTTTAATTACCCATTCTGATTTAAAGACTCTATTTTATCAGTTAAAAGATGAAATTAGCCAACCTATGACACCCGGATTTTTACAACCCTCCGTAATTGAATTAGATAAAGCCGCACTTCAGAATAATATTCTCTTTCTTAAAAACAGGGCTGAGAATGGGGTGAAAATTTCATCCGTTATTAAAGGAAATGCGTATGGCCACGGTATTTCTTCATTTTTACCGATGGCGGAAGAAGCAGGTATCGATCACTTTTCTGTATTTAGCGCCAATGAAGCTGAAATTGCAACCTGCAGCAAAAACAACCCCGATACGAAAGTTATGATTATGGGGATGATTCGTGATGAAGAACTTGAATGGGCTATTTTAAACGGAGTGGAGTTTTATGTTTTTGAAAAGGAACGGTTAAAATCTGCAGCAGCCATTGCGCAAAAAGTCGGGAAACGGGCATCAGTTCACCTTCAAATGGAAACCGGAATGAACAGAACCGGTTTTGACGAGCATGATTGGGAGGCTCTATTCCGGTTCGTCAAGAAAAATGAAGGTGCTGTTAATGTATGTGGAATCTGTACCCATTTTGCCGGAGCTGAGAGTGTGGCTAATTTTTACAGGATACAAAATCAAGACGCAAAGCTGAGGAAAGCTATATCCATTGCTCAAAAGTTTATACCCTTGCCTAAAGTGCATGCTGCAAGTTCAGCCGCATATTTAACCTATCCGGAAAAACAGTTCGATATGGCCAGAATTGGTATTGCACAGTATGGTTTTTGGCCAAGCAGAGAAACCTACATGTATCACATGAAATCAGAAAAACTTGATCAGGGAAGTGATCCCCTGAAACGAGTTCTAACCTGGAAGAGCGAAATAATGAGCTTGAAAGAGGTGGAAAGTGGTGATTTTATTGGATACGGTAATGTTTATCTGGCCGGTAAAAATATGAAAATCGCCACGGTGCCGATTGGTTATACACATGGATTTGGCCGAAACCTTACAAATTCAGGGTATGTGCTAATTCACGGTGAACGTTGCGGTGTGGTTGGGCTGGTAAATATGAATATGATTACGGTTAATGTCTCGAATCTTGAAAATGTAAAAATAGGAGATGAAGTGGTACTGATAGGCCGGCAGGGAGATGATGAAATAACTGTAGCATCATTCGGAGAAATGACCAACAATCTGAACTATGAAGTGCTTACTCGCCTCCCAACTACCATTCCGCGCATAGTGTGCTGAGCGGCGCTGTCTCTTGCGGGAATTTTCATGGTTTATTTCGAGGTTGTTCAATTACACATTAACGATAAGCAGCCATGGCAGGATACTCTAAAATTTTCCTCATACCACATATAACTGTTGCCCTCGCACTGTGCACGTTTGTTTCAGCAGAAAGCAGACAGTCACAAATTCCGCACAGCCAGTACATGGAGGCGATCAATATGCAGGATGACCATTTTGTACTGCAAAATATTTTGCTTTATGGCCTCCAGTTGGCTGATCCGGGGAGATCTGTAGAATATTATCAGCAGAATGCGTCTTTCTTTTCAATGATTTTGTTGCTAAGCGGAGTTTCACCCCGTCATTACTATCTGCTGGATGAGGCAGGGATTGATATTATCCATGCAATCACATCAAACGACAGGCCTTTTAGCGAGCAATCACTTCTGGCTGATCTTGTGATTAACGGAATAGTAACCGATCTGGAGCCGGATGACGCTCAAAATGATGGATTTAATTACACCGCAACGGTCATCATCAATCAAACACTAAAGGGTACAGCCCCGGGCGATACTATCTATATACGCCAAAGAAGCAGTGCCCTGAGAGCGGGCAGCGGATCGCAGTTAACTGTGGGGAATAATTACTTGTTTTTGCTTTCCAGCGGTGTGTATGGATACCAATCTGCAAGCTTCAGGCTCAGAACAGCAGGTGAGGCAGAGGCAGCTGCTCCAAATCTTGGCGATGAAGATACATTTGTAATCTACAGGTTATATCCGGTTATAAATGGTGAAGTGGTACCCGCAACCTACTCATTCGGGGAGATTACCCGCCAGCTCAGCTTAACAGATCAAATTATACACGGGAATTAGCTGTAAACTTCAGATTTGCAAATTGCCAGTATCGTAATCAGGCAAAGAAATAATAGAGCTAAATCTCTGTCGTTAACTGTTTGAGTTACATAAAACCACCCTTTTTGTTCTCTGCTTTTTTTTGTACCTATACGTTATTAAATGCTCTCAGCGGGCTTTTTTTTGCATATAACCGGTTCTACATTTTCAAGAAATGCTAATTATCAATTCTATTCTATCGTTTCTTTTTTTGTTTCTGTTTGAGGCAGATAGAGATACGCTGAAAATGTATACAAGCGCCGATTTATATGCCTTGGGAGTGCAGGCAAAAGAGGCCGGAAATGCAGAGCGAGCAGCAGAGCTCTGGATAGAGTATGCAGAGGGTCTTGATACACCCAGTTATACTCTCGGCCACGAATTAATTAAGCATGTAACAAAGCACAGCTTGCGCTCTCATTACGAAAAAGCAAGTGAGCTTTATATGAATGGCTTCGGTGCAGAAAGGCTGGATGACCGGGATAAAGAGCTGCTTCATACTGAGCTGATTTATATGGAAGGAATGCTTGGGCAGAGAGACCGCCGCCAGTTCCGCCGAATGATAGATGATGGGAATACAGAGATTTTAGATTTTTTCAGGGGGTTTTGGGAAACCCGTAACCTCACTCCATCAGACGATTATAACGAGCGCCTTCTGGAGCACTGGGAGAGGGTAAACTTTGCTTTAGAAAATTACAACACTTCTCCAAATATCTTGTTTGACGACCGCGGTAAAACCTATATACGCTTTGGTGAGCCAAACAGAACCCGATCAGGGGTATTTATGTATAATCCCGGTTTTGCCAATTATGTGATATCAACCCGAATGGACGATGGCAGGGGCCAGGCAAGTAGCATCGAGAATGCAGTGAATACCACTACCTATCTTAATACACTATATCAGGTGCGTTCTTATCATCAATATCCAAGTTTTGAGGTGTGGGTTTACACAGAACTTGGAGACGGGCCCGATAATGTAGTTTATATTTTTGGGAATACACACGGTGGTGCGGTGATGTCTGAAAAAAAATCTGTTGATGACTTTATACCATCAGCGGCCTACAGTACTACCGCCAGAAATAATCCCGTAAGTATGGGGATTGGAGGTGGAGATTCGCCATCAGGTGCTACCCTTTCAAGCGGGCGCGACGGTGATTCTGATGTTGCACTTGAAGGCGGCCTGGCCGGTGTTGGGCAATCAGAACGAATTATACCTGCACTGGTGCTTCAATTTATGTACTACAGGCAGCTTGCCAGCCTCGATCCATTCTTCAGCGAACGGTACGATGAAATGATGGATGTATATATGAATACATCTGTTCGCCTGCCATTGTCTTCAGCAAGGAGGTTTCAGCAGTTAAATTCAGCACGTGTATTAATCGTTCAGGCATCGGCGCCGGATGAGAGATCCACAAGTGCCAGCCTGGTTTTTGATATCTCTACAAGAGTGCACCCATATCGGTTTTTTGATGAAAATCTCAATCCATACCTTAAAATCTACTTTGAAGAGGACACTGAAGAGGCAATCAGCTTTGAGGATCTCAGAAAAAGAAATGACCTTGATGATATAAGATTTAGCGATTACGAAGTAGTACGTACTATTCTATTTGAAGGTAAAAACGGAGAGCGATTTGATTCATTTGCATCCCGAGACAATGTGGATCAGTCATCCATAGATCCTCTCGAAAGAAACATGCTGCATATACCTTATAATAAAGGTGCTCAATCCATTGTGGCTCATTCAGAGTTATATGATATAAGTCTTGGCGATCGTAACGGTATTTCTGAAAACTCTACATTGAGGGAAAATCTCAGAGGAATCGGTAATAATCGGGCTGACATCCCTGAAGCTGTTGCATCAAGTGGTTTATTTACCTCTGATGTAATTATTGGGTACCGGG
The DNA here is from genome assembly GCA_007693395.1 of Balneolaceae bacterium. GTDB lineage: Bacteria > Bacteroidota > Rhodothermia > Balneolales > Balneolaceae > Rhodohalobacter. The sequence continues at coordinate 8,827 of REDS01000220.1, forward strand.
ACGAAGATCTTGATTTTGATTCCGGGTTTGTTATTGCCCACGACAGAATCATCCCGGCAGAGCACAGCCTTAATTTTTTCTACGAAGCATACAATATTCCACAGGGTGATGATGGCTTCTACTCTTATTCCCTCACCTACCGTATAGCACGTGACAGAAGCAGGCTGGGTAGAATCATACGCCTGGGGAGAACATCCGAAACGTCAATGACGATTAATAATACCCATACAGCACCTGTCTTTTCTCAAATGCTGGAAATTGTAACGGATGAGCTGGATTCCGGCAATTACATTCTGGAGTTGCTTATTTCAGAGCATGAGGATTCTGAGGTACTTCACAGGGAAACAGTATCGTTTTCGGTGAGATAAAATGATACATGAAACCTGAGTTCGATTAATAATTGGGAGATGTTCTAGGTGGTCAAATTAATGTGAACTATTGATTTAGATGTCGGATAAGTCAGGCTAAAGTGTTATATTAAGTTTAGAAAAAACAATTATATAACAACTATATGTCATGACATTATCCGACGATAACATTACCGAAATCTTCTGCCAGGTCGACACCTTTTGCATCCACTTTTTCAAGGCGTTGGACCCTCATATTGTAGGAAATCCTGCCAAAAAGAAACCCAAACTCTGCGTCAGTGAAGTCATCACACTAATGATCCTGTTTCATCACAGTGGGTATCGCCAGCCCCTGAAAGATCCGGCCTTTATCAAAGCCTTTACTGGCAAGTTATACGCCGATAAAGGATATATCTCCGCAGAGCTGACCAATGCGTTGTTTTGTGATGGTATTCATCTGGTTACACAAATTCGAAACAATATGAAAAACTGCTTAATGGAGCTTAAAGACAAGATTCTGCTGCGCAAACGCTCCATTATTGAAACCATCAATGATGAACTCAAAAACATCTGCCAAATCGAACATTCACGCCATCGCTCCCTGGCAAACTTCCTTTCAAACCTGCTGGCGGGGCTGGCTGCTTATTCTTTCTTCCCCAAAAAGCCCGCCATCAAATACGAGCCCGTACAAACAAAACAATTAGTTTGATTTAGAATCGAACTCAGGTATGAAGGCTTCTTTTTTGCTCAAATTTAGGATGTGCGTAAAATGTTAAATTAAGATCTGCTTCGTAAGTTCACTGCTTTTATACGGAAAAAGCCTAAAAGCGGTTAATATTTAAAACTCCCTCCTGCATGTAATAATCATTTTTTCAACTCAGAAATTGAGCATTAAACTCTGAAAAGGGTTTTATTTGCAGCTTATTAAGCCCTAAACCACTCTTCTTACTATCTTATTTGTTCAGCTATACTCAACAAGAACAAATTCTAAATGGGGGGAGGATAAGAGTATGTTTCCTCTTGTTAATATTCAAATATAATTAAAACAATAATATATATCGAATCTAATGTAATGTAATCTTATACAAAGATCATGAATTAATTTCATAAAGGTTTATGGAAGCGTTTAGCGTGATACTTGTAAAAAAAAGTTACCTTAGCATTTTATTTATGTTAAATTTTTCATTTCTTAAAGCTCTATCGTGTTTGACTTAGCTTACACACATCTATTAATAGACCAAAACATAAACTAAACTGAGGTTACGTATGTATCAAAAGTTACTGACCGTTTTAATTATGGTCCTTCTTTCCTCGCATGTTGCATTTGCTCAAACAGGTGCTATTGCGGGACAGGTAACGGATGCCGATTCTGGTGAAACGGTACCCGGGGCCAATATCTTTATAGCCGAGCTGGAGCGTGGAGCTGCCAGTGACATTGACGGTAACTATGTTATCGAAAATGTTCCTGCAGGTACCTACTCTCTAACCGCAACGTTTGTAGGTTACAGAACCTTCAGGCAAACCGTACAGGTTAGTGCAGGCCAAACCACAACAGTTAACATAGCCATGCAGATTGGTGCCATTGGCCTTGATGAACTTGTTGTATCTGGTTATGCTGTTACAACCAAAAGAGAATTGACAGGTGCTATCTCGAGTGTTCGTGCTCAGGATATTCAGGATGTTACTCTTCAAAATCCGGAATCACTCCTTCAGGGACGTGCAGCCGGTGTGAATGTTACTGCAACTTCCGGTAACCCGGGTGGTGCTTTCCGTGTGAACATTCGTGGAAACGGATCTGTTAACGCTGCTACTGAGCCTCTTTACATCATTGATGGTGTTCAGATCTCTTTCTCCCAGCAGTCTACTCTTACAAGTACATCCCCGCTGAATGCTCTGAACCCGAACGACATTGAGTCAATCGAGATTCTGAAAGACGCTTCTTCAGCTGCAATCTACGGCGCTCAGGCTGCTGCCGGTGTTGTTATTATCACCACTAAACGAGGCCAGGCCGGCCGTACCCAGGTAACAGCCCGTGCTGAAACCGGTGTACGTACACTTGCAAGAAACGTAGATTACGTCACACCTGATCAGTATGTACAATACCTCGGTGAAGCTTTACAGTACAGATCTCAATTAGGTATTGTAAATGCGCCTGCGGATTGGACCATAAATGAATTTGCTGAAAACAGAAGAAACTTCCTTCTCGGGTTTTTTGGTGAAGATCCATTCAACCCTGGTCAGCTTGCCAATACAGACTGGCAAGATTTTATTTTCGATGACGGTGTAACCCAGCGTTACAATGTTTCTTTATCAGGTGGAGACGAAAGTACATCTTTCTTTATATCCGGTGGTTTTGAAGATACTGAAGGTACAGCTTACAACAGTGATTTTACCAGATTGAACCTCCGCTCAAACCTTGATCATCAAATCAGTGAGCGTTTCAGAACTTCATTGAACGTAAACCTTGCAAGAAGTACACAATTTGGTGTATGTCAGGATGGTAACTTTATTAACTGTCCACCGTCTCAGGCTATGTTCGAAGCTCCGATGAGTTTCCCATTCCTTGCTGATGGCTCATACAATCCGCTTACGCGATTTGGCCAGGATACAAACCCTGCTGTAATTCGTGATGAAGTAGACCGAAACGTATCTGTTACTTCTATTATCAGTAACATGAACCTTATCTACAGAGCCAATGACTGGTTAACATTCAACGGTTTAGTAGGTATTGATTATAGAAATACAGAAGATTCACTTTATGAATCACCTATCGTGCGGCCAGGACCTGGCGGTATTGCTCAGTTTGTGAACAGGAATGTGCGCAACTTTAACACAAACTTTGTTGCAAATGCACGTTACACATTTGGCGGAGTGCATAACGTTTCCGGTTTACTTGGAACCGAGTACAGAAGAGACTATTCAGAGTTTCAGGCAGTGCGTGGCGAAGGGTTTCCAGGCCCATTCTTTACAGTATTAAGCGCTACAGCTACTCCAACAACTGCCAGCGGTTCTAATGCTGAGTGGAGACTTGGAAGTTACTTTGCAAATGCCAAGTACAACTACAACGAGCGCTACTTCCTCGATTTAGTAATGCGTTATGACGGCCACTCACGTTTCGGTAACGAAACACGCTGGGGTTTCTTCCCTTCTGTGGCTTCTGCATGGAGAATAAGCGAAGAGAGTTTCTTTAATGTTGATTTCATTGACGAATTGAAACTGCGTGCCGGCTACGGAACTACCGGTAACTCTCAAATCGGTAACTTTGCTTCAAGGGGCTTGTACTCTGCTGCCGGTTCATATCAAGGTGCTACCGGCCTTCGCCCAACACAGCTTGCCAATGTAAATCTTGGCTGGGAGGAAGCACGTGAAATTAACATCGGTTTGGATTACGAATTACTCGAAGGCCGTATTACCGGTGCTATTGATGTGTACAGAAAATCAAACAAAAACCTTCTCTTTGCCCGACCTCTTCCTTCAGATAGTGGCTTCGGATCTATCACCGAGAACATTGGTGAAGTACAGAACGAAGGTATTGAATTTGAAATCGCAACTGTTAATGTAAACACCCGCGGCTTCATGTGGAGCTCACGCTTTAATATTGCATTTGTACAGAATGAAATCATTTCATTACCAGACGGAAACGACATTCGTCCGGATAACACATTTGACGCTCTCCGAATTGGCCAGCCAATTGGTTTGATCCAGACCCCACGATGGGCAGGTGTTAACCCGGCAGATGGCCGTCCAATGTGGTATGATGGTGATGGAAACCTTACCTACACACCGGTACAGAACCGTGATGCTGTCGAATATAAAGATGGTGTTGCAAATACTGTTGGTGGTTTTGGAAACACTTTGAGCTACAGAGGCTTATCTCTTGATGCGTTCTTCCAGTTCAGCTTTGGCCAGTGGGCATTTGCCGGTACGGACTACTACTTTACCCGTACACCAGACTTCCTTATGAATATGGTTACTGAGATTGAAGACAGATGGAGACAACCGGGTGATATTACTCACTACCCAAGAGCTATCCAGGTTGGTGGCGATTTCCCTGAGACAAACGATTACAGAACTCAGTTAGGAACACAAGCCATCTACAATGCCAGCTATATTCGTTTAAAGAATGTATCGCTTAGCTACAATGTGCCTGCAAGGCTTACACAGCAAATTGGCCTGAACAATGTACGGGTATATGCTTCTGCATTGAACCTGCTCACATGGACTGCATGGCCGTGGTACGATCCGGAAGTTGCGTTTGATACTCGAGATATCTACAACAACTCAACATCTGCTTCATACCCAACCGAGCGTCAGGTAAATGCTGGTATTGAAATCCGGTTTTAATCCAAAACGAAATTAGGTTTATACAATGAAGAAACTAAAATTTATGAAATATGCGGTTGTTGCAGTTCTGCTGGTTGGTTTTGCCGGCTGTAACGACATTTTGGAAAACGTAAACCCTCCCACGTCTGTTACGGCTGAGGCTACGTTATCATCACCGGACGGTGTAAATGCACTGCGTGCATCGATGTACTCAAAAATCCGAGAAAATTTTGGACTTACTACCGAGTATTTTATCGGCCCAAGTGCATTTGCGGATGAGTCGAGAAACAGGCCGGGCTCTACACGTTATAATGATCTTAATCTTGCGATTGGCACAAGTGGAACCGCAAATATAGGTTCCTGGGGATCTCATTATAATATCATCCAGGATGCTAATCTTCTGATTGGTGCTGTTGAGCCGGGAATATTACCTGATGAAACATTACAACAATACCGTGGTGAAGCTCTTGCAATACGTGCATTTGTTTACCATGTCTTAGTTAGGGCTTATGGATATGAGCCAGGTAACTTTGGGCAAGGACCAGAAGGAAACTGGGATGCAGGTGTAGTTCTTAGAACTGAGCCTGTTCTCGATGTAGCTGATGCTGATCTTAGGCCAAGAGCTTCGGTAGATGCAGTTTATACACAAATCTTTCAGGATCTTGCAGAGGCTAAAACTCTGCTTGCAGGCGTAAACTCGAACAACACATTTGCTACAGAAGCATTTGTTGACGGTATTGCTGCAAGAGCACATCTCTATGCAGGAAACTGGAGTGAAGCATCCGCAGCGGCGCAGAGTGCAATTGCAAACTTCCCCGGCAGCCTTCAGGATACTGCAGAAGGCGTAGCTGGAATGTTCATGGAGAACATGGGTAACCATCCGGAAGCACTCTTCAAGGTTGTTGTTAATCCGGATACAGAAGCCTCTACAGGTGGAGGAACATTTATAAATAATGGTCCTGCCGGGTACACCTCTGATCAGTGGGTTGCACAGCTTCCTACACAGTTCCTCGTTGACAAATTCGGTGAAGAAGATTACAGGCTTGGTTGGTTTGCACCTTGTAGAGATGCACAACGAATAGGCGCACCTGCAAGTAACTGTGATGCGATCAACGATAACGGCTGGTCCATGACCAAATTCAATGGTGTGAAAGGTAACGCTGTTGATGATCTGCCTTACATGAGAATTGCAGAGATGTATCTGATATGGGCTGAAGCTGCTGCTAAAGCTTCTAATGACCCCAATGCAGGTGTTGCTGCTCTTGAAACATTGAGAAATGCAAGAAATGCAGGTCCGGTTCCAACATTTGGAAGTATGACTGAAATGGAAGATTTCATTCTGGATGAAAGAATGAGAGAGCTCGCATTTGAAGGCCATCGCTTCTGGGATCTCAAGCGTTTGCAAAGAGATGTCAGAAACCCGAACGGCACAATCAAGATGTTTGCTGACTCATACAGAATTCTTGCTCCAATCGGCAACTCTCTGATTGGTGTAAACCCACAATTGGTAGAAAACCCCGGTTACTAAGGGTTAATATCGGTTTAATTAAGAATCTTAAAATATACATCCAATGAAGATCAAATTATTAATAGTAGCTTTATTGCCACTTTTGTTACTCGGTTGTGATATGAACGACCTGTTTGACGAAGGTGATACACGCAAGACTTACGATGGGCCTGATCAGGTAGCATTCTTCCCGCTTCAGCAGGAAGCAAACCTTGCTTCGGGCGCGGCATCTGTAGAGATACAGTTAATCAGTTCGCAGGCTAACACATCTAACAGATCTGTAAGCTTTAGCACTGCAGGTACTGCACAGGCTGGTGTCCATTACAATCTCATTACATCGTCACCTGCTACCATAAGTTCTGGTGCACTTACAGTTGACGTAGAGATTCAACTAATTGAGGGAAGTTTAGAGGCAGGTCAATCCGTTGTTCTCGAAATGACCCTTGAAAGTGGCGATGGTGCAGAAGTTGCTCCAAATTTATCTAATGCAAGAGTTATTATTGCAGGCTAAATTTCGTCAATAATCGTTATAAGCCATATCCCTCCGGGGGTATGGCTTTTTTTTGTTTAATAACCCTATAATCATATGAAGTTCATTAAATATTTTCTGTTCACACTCATTCTCGTTTTCACAAGCTCATGTATTACGTCATCAATAGAATCTGAAGAGAAACGAGTCAGTATATCATTTAAAGTAGAGAATCTGGGCACTGAATTAGAAATAGGAAATTCAATAATTGAAATTGAAGAGTTTAAATTTCCTCTTGAGCAGTTAAGTCTTTACGCCGCTGATGATGTGATTGTTCAAACAAGAAGTGAAGTATCTGCATTGATATTTTCATATAACGATTTGTTGTCTGAACCCCGCCTGGTTATCGAGGTAGGGCTTGGATTTAGTGATATAACCAATTTTGAAGGCTATGAAATGATTTTGACACCCTTAACTAATACACGGGGTATTGTAGATGGCGATTTCTTCGGTTCTACTCAAAACTATTCGGTAATTATCAAAGGAACCATAGATGACATAGAGTTTGATATGAGATCAACAGAAAGTTTTACTAAGTTTTTTGATCTGGGCAACGTGGAATTAACAACCCGACTCGAAACACTATTCATAGAAAAAACCTTAGATGTTTCTAAAATTTTTGAGGGTGAAAATGGTGAAATTTTAAACCCAAGAGACCCATCATACTTTGAAGCTATTGTAGATAATGTTGAAAAACATATTCAGGTTAGTGGTTCAGCAGGCTCTATCTTTCCAAGAAACTGATCCATACAGGTTCGCAATAGATAACTGAAAGTGTAAATTAAAAGCGCTTCCCCATCTTATTAAAATCACAGAATGGTGATTTTAAGCTAAACTTTGGCTATCTATAGTGCTTAAATCTAAGATTATAAAATTATGACCTGGAAAGATACCATCCGGCACTTTGCTGTCTCTTCAAATATAAGCGCTCCTCTCACCAAAAATTTAATTTCCCTTGTGTCGCTGCTCGAAGATTTTTTGAGTAAAAGTGGCGAATCAACCCTTCAAGAGCTATCTGCTGAATTACCAAAACTTGCTTCAGAAGCATTTAGAAATAATGATGAAGTAAACAGAGAGCTTCTGCAAAAGCTTGCCGCAATGGATATCTCTCAGATACGATCACTTCTAAGGTTGACCACCATTTTTTTTCACCTTGTGAATTCTCTTGAACAGCACGAAATTATTAGAATTAACCGCGAGAGGGCAAAAAAAATTGATACAGAGAATCCACGGCCGGAAAGTATAGCCGATGCGCTGAAGTATTTTAAATCAAAGGGTATGAGTTATGATGAAGCCCTTACAGTTTTTAATAAGCTCGATATTCAACCAACCATAACCGCTCACCCTACAGAAGCGCGGCGGAGAAGCATACTAAATAAGCAGGAAAATATCACTGCAATGATTGGTGAAGCCGATCACAAGGATCTAACACCGAATGAAAAAGAGGCAAAGCTCCGCCAAATACTTAATGAAATTGCATTGCTAATTTCTACCGATGAAGTACGGTCAGAACGGCTTACAGTAGAGGATGAGGTTGAGAACGGGCTGTTCTATTTTACAAATTCCATCTGGAGAACCATACCGCGCCTCTATGATGATATTCGTTCTGCATTCACCCAGCAGTATAACCAAACACCCGACCTGCCTATTGTAGTAAAATATCGCTCTTGGATTGGGAGTGATCGTGATGGCAACCCAAATGTAACGAGGGATGTAACCTGGAACACCCTGCTTGAGCATCGTGCAGCTGCATTTAAACTCTATCTGCAGGATCTGGAAAAAATAAGGCGTTATCTCTCCATTTCTCAAAATTTGGTGCCTGCCTCAGATGAATTGCTAAACTCACTTAAAAAAGATGAACTTGATGTGCCGCTCTCATCTCAATACAAAAGGCATTATAAAAACGAGCCCTATCGCAGAAAGCTTACTCACATAATGCACCGAATGCGAAATATGCTTGCAGCGGTGAAAGATAGTGAACTTGAAGTACTCGCTTCAGCTGAAGGATACAAAGCAAAAGATTTTCAAAAAGACTTAGACCTTATTGCAGAATCACTCATTCAGAGCGGTTTGATGGAAGTGGCAAATTATGGCGAGTTCAATGATCTTCGCATCAGAGCGCACACATTTGGCTTTAATCTTGCTGCACTTGATATACGCCAGCACAGCGGTTTACACGAAAAAGCAGTTTCTGACCTGTTAAATCATGCTCAGGTACATGAACGCTATCATAAACTGAATGAAGCAGAAAAAGTAAGGCTCCTGATGCAGGAGCTGGAAAATCCGCGCCCGCTTGCACCTGTTAAGGCAAAACTTAAAGCGTCAACAGTTGAGCTTTTAGATGTATTCAGGCTCATTAACACTATACAACAGCTGGACGAAAATGCATTTGGCAGCTACATCATCAGTATGACACACGGAGTTAGCGATATGCTTGAAGTAGTGCTCTTGGCAAAAGAGACCGGTCTGTGGTGGATGAAGAATGGAGATGTGGAGAGCAAGCTCGATGTTGTGCCTCTATTCGAGACTATTGAAGACCTTGATATGAGCGCTGCACAAATGAATGAAATGTTCGACAACCCCATCTATAAATTGCAAATTAAAGCACGGAATAATTTCCAGGAAATTATGCTTGGATACTCCGACAGTAATAAGGATGGTGGTTATTGGATGGCAAACTGGGCACTTCAAAAAGCGCAGCTGCAACTTGGCGAAGTACTTAGAAAAAGAGAAATAGACTTCAGGCTTTTCCACGGCCGGGGCGGAACTGTTGGAAGGGGAGGCGGTAGATCGAACAGAGCTATTCTTGCACTGCCATCCATCAGTAATAACGGGCGCATACGATTTACGGAGCAGGGTGAAATTATATCATTCCGCTATTCTCTGCCCGATATTACACGGCGCCATTTAGAGCAGGTAGTAAATGCTATTGTGAGAGTTACAGCAGGAGAGGGTCAAAAAGCGATCAGCAAAGGCGATGAGACAGAAGTGATCATGAACCGGATTGCAGATGGGTCCATGAAGGCGTATAGAGATCTGATTGATGACGAAGGTTTCTGGCATTGGTTTAAGAAAATTACCCCTGTAGAGCACATTGGCAATCTGCCCATAGCATCAAGGCCGGTTTCAAGAGGGGGGGATAAAGGGCTTCAATTTGATAATTTACGTGCCATTCCCTGGGTATTCGGGTGGACTCAGGTACGCTATAACGTTCCCGGCTGGTACGGATTTGGTTCAGTATTAGAGCCTATGCTGAAAGAAAACCCCCAAATTCTCGAATCATTGAAGAAGTGGTACAATGAATGGAGCTTTTTTGGAACCATTGTTGATAATGCCCAGCGAGAACTCGCAAGAACCCACCTGCTTACCACGGAAATGTATAGTCAGCGAGAGGATAATAAACTGCACTACACCATTTTAGAAGAGTTCAACAAAACACGCGATGTGATTCTACGCATAACGGAACAAGAAGACATCCTGGATATGAGAAAAGTGATTCAGAATTCCATAAAATTCAGAAACGTATTTACCTATCCGCTTAACCTATTGCAGTTAGAACTTCTTAACAGATGGGAAACAGCAGAATCAGAAGATGATATTAAAGAGCTTAAGCATGCAATGTTTTTAAGCATAAACGGAGTTTCTGCTGCTATGCAGAGTACAGGGTAGATCTGTTTTCCAAGAATAAGTTAAATTAGTGCCAGCGTGTTCCAGGACGGGACATCACGTTAAATGAAAAAGCCACTGTCTGAAATGAATCAGGCAGTGGCTTTTTAAATATTTAACTGATTGAAAAATCAGCCTGCTGCAAAGAATTAAACCTTACCGGTAGTGGTGGTTGGTTGCTGAGATGCAGGCTCAACTGCCGGTTTAATTTTGCTGCCAAAAAGTGCATAGTAGAAGATGTAAGCATAGCAAAGAACAGGTACAATAAATGAGTACTGAATACCTGCCATGTCAGCTACAGCTCCCATCAGCACAGGAATCAATGCACCACCGATAATCAGCGTATTGATGATACCTGACGCAAGGCTAACCTCACTTCTGTCGAGTCCTTTCACAGCGAGTGTAAAGATATTCGGGAACATTACGGAGTTAAAGAGGCCAATGGTTACAATTGTCCAGAGAGCAATTCTCCCGGTGGAAAGCATTGAAGTTATTGCAAGAGCTGCTGCAAGGAAGGCAAAAATTGCGAGTACTTTATTTGCATTACCCGTGCCAAGCTGCATAAACAGATAATTTGCTACTGCAAACCCGAGAAATACCAGCGCCATATTCACTTCAAAATCGAGTGTAACAAATGCTACGATAAAGGCCCAAACCATAACACCGAGTGCCATTGCGTGCTTTTTGCCGGCATTTTTTACATCAGAGAGGGAGATAGCACCAAACAGGCGGCCAATCATGGCGCCGGCCCAGTATAGGCCTACAAATTTAATAGCAAGATCACGGCTTATGCCGCCGCCAAGTCCCGGCTCAACAATATAAGAAGAGATAGCCGTGCCGATACCAACCTCAGCACCTACGTAGCAGAAGATACCAACGGCACCAAGAAGCATATGGCGATACTTAAATGTGCTTGAGTAGTTGCCAAGGCCTTCCTGGCTCATTTCCGGCAGTTTAATCATCTTCACAGCAATACCAATCACAAGAACCACACCACCAATCAGCATAAACGGAAGTACAAGGTCTCCCGGTTGAACGGAGCCTGCAATTTCACCAATATCAACTGCGGCAGGAATGATAAGTGCCACAATAAGAAGAGGTGCAAGCCATGTTGCAATAGAGTTAAGTGATTGAGTTAGGTTCAGACGGCCAGAAGCTGTTTCAGGAGGACCAAGAACAGTTACATAGGGATTAGCAGCCGTTTGCAGAAGAACAACTCCAAGTGCAAGGATAAAAATAGCACCGAGGAAGAAGATGTATGATTCTACCTGAATGGCGGGGAAGAAGAGGAAACTGGCAATAGCTATTAATATCAATCCGAATACAATAGAGTTTTTGTAACCGAACTTCTTTACTACTGTACCCGATGGAATTGAGAAGATGGCGTACGTAATGAAGAAAGCAAAGTTCACAAGAAACGCTTGTGTAAAGCTCAAATCAAAAGCTTCCCTTACAGGATCACTAAGCGTAATAATAAACGTAGTGACAAACCCGAAGATGAAGAAAATCATGGAAATGAAAATCATTCCCACTTTTAGGTTATTGTTGTCTTGATTGGACATGGTTTTGTTTAAGTTAGTTAATCTTACATGTTGATTGCTTGGTTTAACAGTGTCGCAAAATTCCCATCACGTACGAATGTTGCAAAACTGCTTTATCTGTTTGTCGCCCGATATGTAATAACGGGCGGCAACCTGATGGCCTTATTTATCCAGCTCGTTCCAGATTAGTGCACTGGCACCTAAAACAGCTACGTTTTTATCCATAAGCTGTGAAGGGAGTACTTTTACTTTATCTTTAAAAAGACGCATTACAAAATGCTCGAGCCAATGCTTGGTTGGTTTGATAATATAATCACCCGCTTTTGCAAGCCCTCCAAATAAAAATATAGCTGATGGGCTGAAAAGAGCTACAGTATCGGCGAGGTGTTTGCCAAGAATTTTACCGGTATGCTCAAAAGCTTTAAGTGCTATAGGATCGCCTTTTTCAGCTGCATTGAAAATGGCTTCAGAATCGAGGCTATCGAACGTATAGTTAACAAGTTCAGAGCCTTCTGTATTTTTGGCCAGCAATTCGAAAACGGTACGCTTGATTCCCGGTGCAGAGCAGTAGGTTTCAAGGCAACCTTGATTGCCGCAGCCGCATTGACGCCCGTTTTCCTCAACATTAACGTGGCCTTGCTCGCCTGCAAAACCATCATGGCCATATACAAGATCACCATTTACAACAATGCCGCTGCCGAGGCCGGTGCCAAGGGTTACCATCACAAAATCTTGCATGTACTTTGCACCGCCATAAATTTTTTCTCCCAAAGCAGCAGCATTCGCATCATTTGTTAACTTTACAGGCATATCGTAGTGCTTTTGCATCATTTCCGCAAAGGGTACAATTCCCTGCCACTTTAAGTTAGTGGCCTGCTCAATGGTGCCTTTATGATAGTTACCGTTTGGAGCACCAATACCTATTCCAAGTATTTTGTATGGTTTCTCAAGTTTCTTTTCTGCTTTTTTCAATTCTTTCACAAGATTTTCGATATAATCCTCAACCTTGTCAAAAGTATCAGTAGGCGTAGAGTTGCCCCCTAAGATGTTACCATCTCTGTCAACAAATCCGGTTTTGGTAAATGTACCGCCTATATCAATTCCAATTACATACTCTTTCATCCTTCGATTAGCCTCCAATATTATGTTAGTTAAAATCAACCGTTACATTTCTGCAATATGCATAAAAAAACAGCCCTGAATTTGAGCAATTCTGATTGGTAATTTGTGAATAGCTCAGGATTAAATTTAATGGCATATAACCATCAAAATGTATGTTTTTGAGGCAATAAAGCAAATTCATTTTCAATTTATTTCAAAATAATTGAAGGGCTTTCAGCAGCGGCAGAGAATGCCTGTTTTGTGAGCGAAAACAAAGCCGTGAGAGGGATCTCATTTTCAGCAACGATTACGCCATTCAGCAACCCACAGACAGCCGATGACATAGTAGTTTGTTGATTTTAAGGATACTTGAAAATATTATCTTTCAGATTAATAGCATTTGGCTAACATAAACGGTACATTACTAACTCTTAATAACAACAATACTCCCGGTAAGGCCCTTCTTTGGACTGTGACGCGATAAATCAACTCATCTCTTTTGAACGACCCACTGGGTGATTTTAACAATACCAATACTAGTAATACAATGACAAAACAAGGAAACGTAAAGTGGTTTGACGCAGAAAAAGGATTCGGTTTCATCTCACCAGCTGATGGAAGCAAAGATATTTTTGTACACAGAAACAATGTAGAGAATCTGGGTCGCAACCAGGGACTTGAAGAAGGAGAAGAAGTGGAGTTCAGTGTTGAAGAGACACCTAAAGGACTCAGTGCTGTTGAAGTAAGAAGCCTTACTTACGAATAGGCAACACGCTTTTTATTGAAAAATCTGAAAGCCCGCTTCCAATGGAAGCGGGCTTTTTTTATGCCACATAAAATTACCTGCGCTACCATCTGATCCATTAACGAGCAGACTGGTGGTTACTGCTCAAAAAGACCGAACTATAACTATAACAGAATAATCGGCAAGAAATAAAATTCCACTAACTACACAGCAATTGGCTTGTGTTTGATGTTACACACATATGTTTAGGGTCAAGTACATAAAGGAGTTGGTTATAGAAGACAGACTGGAAATTGGAACTTTTGGTATATACTACATATCATTTAAGGATGATCTGTGGATATTGGGGAGATCACACCTAAAGGATAGTATTAGCGATTCAGATACTGAAGCTGCACTAGGATTGGGAGTTGATGTTGAGTGAATTCTGGGCCCTATTCTGTTATAGGCAGAACCAAGAATATTCCTCAGGGGCTTTGATCAGTTTGCTGTATCTGCTGGTTTTAGAATGCCAATCAGATAAAGTTAAACCAATATATGGGGTAAAAAATGAAAGCCCGCTTCCTGACGAGGCGGGCTTTATTATTCCGGAACCCCGGCCGGATATTTTATACGATTTCTCTCTCGATTAATATCAGGCTACTGCCGCTCTCTTGTCTAAACCGCTGTTCTTAGCAGCTATACTATATCGTGTGTGTGGTGCAAACTCAAGCCTGCCTTTCTCTATAGGCTCTCCTGTTGCCCGGCATATACCGTAGGTTCCGTTTTTAATTCTCTCCAGTGCGCGGTCGAGTTCGCGGATAAACTTAATATTACGCTGTATCAGCCTGTTGGTCAGATCTACGCTCTCTTCTATACTCCCCATGTCACTCCTGTGGTGATCGATGGATGATGTATCGTCATCATCAGCTGACCGTATCTCTTCAAGTGAATTGGTTAAGTACTCAAGCTCTTTTGATGCTTCCTCTTTCTTGTTGATAATTAAGGCTTCAAAATATGCGAGCTCTGCTTCATTTAAATTAGATTTATAACTTTCCGATCCTGGAATTTGACTCTTCATTGATTTCATTTTCTCGGGGTTTTGGGTTGGTGTTTTGTTTTGCTTAACAATACCGAAACCCTGTTCTGAATGAAATCAGGGAAAACCTTAAAGATGGTTGAGAGTTCGTACTACCTGTTTTGAAAGTGGTAGTATATTCCACTACCACATTACGTATAGAGAAGCTTATTATACCCTTTTTGAATACTCTTCACTATTGGGCCCGGTTGGCTGCTACCGATGGGTTTACCATCAATTACAGTAACCGGCTGGATGTCTGTAGTGGTGCCTGAGAAAAAGAGCTCATCAATGTCGAAAAGTTCATCGAGCCGAATGGGGTTAAAATAGACAGGAATTTCCAGATCTTCAGCAACCTCCAGTACAGCCTGACGGGTAATACCGTTTAAAATGTAATTTGTAGCAGGAAACGTGTAGAGGGCCCCATTTTTTACACCAAAAATATTTGCATTGGGGCTTTCGGTTACTACCCCGTCACGTATCATGATAGCACTGTTAACCCCGGCATCTTTTGCCTGTTGCTTGGCAAGTGTGTTCGGAAGCAGGTTCACGGTTTTAAGATTACAGCGGGTCCAGCGGATGTCCGAAACGGTAATGGCGTCTACACCTGTTTGATGAAGCCTGGTATGCGGAGTGAATGGAGAGGATGATAAATAGACAGTTGGCTTAACCGGTGGATCGGGAAATGTATGCGTTCGCGGCCAGGCACTTCCCCGTGTAACTTGAAGATAAACAGCGGCCTCTCCCTCTGTATGATGGTTTCGTTTGATGAGCTCACGGCTAATCTCAGGTATCTGCTCCAGAACAGAATCTTTTACATGAATCTTTAAACCGGCAAGCCCCTCTCTAAGCCGGGCCAGATGCTCATTTTCTCTGAAGAATTTCCCGTTTACAACCCGGGTTACTTCATAAACACCATCACCAAATACAAAACCTCTGTCCCCAACAGAAACTTTTGCATCCTCACTATTTACGTACGCTCCGTTCAGATAAACCTGCATAACTGTATAAATTCGTTAAATGTATTGTTCAAATTGGATGATAGCCCTTTTGATAGTTAATTGGTACAGCGAAGGGTCAATTCAACTCAATAAATTGCACTGAACGGGTTTCTGTATCCAGAATAGCAATCATGGCATCATTCTCAAAGCCGTTGATACTGCCGGGATTCACAGAAATGGTATCACCGATGGTGTCAAGTGAGGGTTCGTGAGTGTGGCCGCTAACTACTACATCATACCTTCCGCACAGTTCCAGGCTTCTGGTTATTTCAGGGTACGTGCCGTGATAAACGGCAAACGTTAATCCGTCCGCCTCAAAACTGAGAAAATCACCATGCAGAGTTGCTCCAATCTCCTCAAATTTTTTTATCAGCAGGAATTTGTCTCCATCATTGTTCCCAAAAATTCCGTGAAAATTCAGTCCGCTGAAATGGGCAATCGTAAACGGGCTGCAATAATCCCCCGCATGGATTACTTTCTCAACCTTTTTTTCTATAAAAATTTCTGCAGCTTTTTTGATGTGCGCCACATGATCGTGGGAGTCGGAGCAGATGCCTATAAGCATAACTTGTAAATTTTGATTTGAATGATACTATTCGGTCGATGGCATTCACATATAAATACCCATGCGAATGCTTAAGCTTTTGCCAAATGTTTGTTAACTTTAGCGATCTTTAATAACACTATAAAATAAAATTTACAGCCGCGTTTCGAAATTGCGAATCACCGGCAAAAACCAGGATATATGTCAGTAACGAAAGAAGATGTACAGTATGTTGCCAATCTTGCAAGGCTTCAGTTAAGTGATGATGAAGCGGAGGGACTTAAAGAGGATATGAACAAAATTTTGGGATATATCGATACACTTAATGAACTGGATACCTCGAATGTGGAGCCCCTTGAGCATGTTACGGAAATTACAGCCACCACATTCCGGAAGGATGATGCGAAACAGCCACTGAGCCATGAAGACGCCCTGAAAAATGCTCCTGATGCCGATTCAGACTATTTCCGCGTTCCAAGAGTTATTGAGTAGCACAGTTTCTGATTGTACTCTGCCTGTGCAAACCGGTTCAGGCAAAACGCCGATTGATAACAGAATCCTACCCATCACTTCTAAATCTCTTCCCAGCTAATGCCAGCAAAAAAACGCAAGAAGCAAAAACAGCACGTTACGCCCGATTTCTGGGAAACACTTCCTCTTGCCAAACAGCATCTATTCGCGCTGATTTTTCTCTTTGTTCTGCCGCTTTTTCTTTACCATGCATCCATAGTAGGCGGACAACAATATATGGGGCACGATGTATTGCAGTGGCGTGCCGGAGCGGAATCGCTAATTCAACATCAGCAGGATTACGATGAAACTGCTCACTGGGCATCCAATATGTTTTCTGGAATGCCTGCCACCACCATTTCGCACCCGCCCCAAATCAGCAATCTGGACAATACAGTACTTCGGGCGCTTCAATTTATTTACCCTGCCGCGGAGATGTGGATTCTGCTCGCCGGAGCGTATTTAATGTTTGTTTTAATGGGCTTCCGATCCGTTTCAGCGGTATTCGGGGCTATTGTAATTGGTTTTACTACGTATATTCCAATCATAATCGGGGCAGGGCATAATGCTAAATTCCTTGCTTATATCTACATCCCGTGGCTCTATGCAGGGTATTATCTGATTACCCGCTCAAAAATAAACCGATGGGCGGCATTTTTCATTTTTGCGCTTGCACTTACTCTTCACTTGCGTGCGTACCATCCGCAGGTAACCTACTTTTTCCTGTTTCCTCTGGGCACGCTGTTTATTTATGATCTGGTTAAATCATTTCGTTCTGATCAGGCAAAACCATTTCTCATTCAATCCGGATGGCTTGTTGGCGCGGCGGTTGTTGCTGTACTCATCACCATCCAAATATACTGGAGTACATTTGAATACTCTTCCTTCAGTATGAGGGGAGGCTCCGAGCTAGCCGGCACTGACGGACTCTCCCGGGAGTATGCCTTTGCATGGTCGCAAGGTTGGGGTGAGCTTCTTACACTCTTAATTCCCGGAGCTTATGGTGGATCAGAATATTACTGGGGACCAAAAACATTTACCAGCGGACCGCACTATTTTGGTGCTGTGGCATTTCTCTTTTTTGTGATTGGTACACTAAAATCAAACCATAAGCTGAAGTGGGTATTTCTGGGCCCCGGTATTGCTACACTTCTGTTTTCTCTGGGTGAACATTTTGGAGCACTGAACAACCTGATGTTCGACTATTTTCCGATGTTTGACAAGTTTCGGGTACCTGAAATGTGGCTGATGATCACACTATTCTGTTTCACAATACCGGCAGTGATGGGTTTTGAGTGGGTGACCGATCAGATAAAGTCAGGAAATAAAAACAGCTGGAGAATGCCGCTTTTTGTTGCATCGGGCATTGCACTGGTGGCGGTATTTATTGGCCTGCAGATGTTATCATTCGAAAAACCGGGAGAAAGACAGCGGTTAGCTCAGCAAGTGGCTTCTCAAAATCAGGTTTCGCCGGAAGACCCTGCCGTATCTCAGACGGTTTCAAGAATTATACAAACACAACTAATTCCTGAACGGGAATCCATAGCTACCTCTGATACAATTCGCTTTGCTCTGCTCTTTTTCATCGGAGCAGGAATATTATGGGGGATGGGAATCCGGAAAATTCCTCTTTCGGTTGGCGGCATTGCGCTCTGCATGATACTCGCATACGATTTGATCTCAGTTGATTCCCGATATCTCAGTGAACGCTCATTAGTAGATCAGCAATTAACCCGTGAGGATGTGCTCAACCGGCAAGAGAGGCCAATTGATCAGTTTATCGCAGAGAATATTATGGGCGATGGAGACTGGCCATATCGGGTGCTGCCATTTCTTGATAATGCATTTAACAATGCCACACCTTCTTACTTTTATCCATCTGCCGGGGGGTATTCAGGTGCAAAACTGGGTTATTATCAGGATTTAATTGATGAAGCGATCTTTTCCGGGGCAACAGGTTTAAACAACGGCGTACTCAGCATGCTGAATGTGAAATATGTAACACACATGCAGCCCATTCGTCTTCCGGGTCTCGAAGTGGTATATCAGGAGGAGACGGGTTATGTACTTGAAAACCAAAATGTACTGCCAAAAGCATTTTTTGTGGACTCAGTTGAGGTGCTACAGGATCAGCCGGCTGTGCTAAGACGAATCTCGAGTGATTTTAATCCAGCCGAAATTGCATTTACTGCACAGGAACTTTCATCTCCGGTTCAACGGGATACTACCGCCACGGCAGCTATTACAACGTATAACGCCAATCACATAAAGGTCGAAATAAATAGAGCAGAACCCGGCTTCATTGTGTTGAGTGAAATCTGGTATCCGCCAGGCTGGAATGCTACACTAAATGGAGAAGAGATTGAAGTGATCCGTACAAACTATGTTTTGCGCGGTTTTGAAATTCCCGCAGGTGAACACGTACTTGAAATGAGGCTTGAGCCGGTTTGGTACAAAACAGGAAACAGACTTGCTCTGATCGGTACCATCATGCTGTTTGGCAGTGGATTTGCAGGAGCATTCTTTGTGTACCGCAGACGGGAAGAGGCAGCGTAAGCTTTTCAGATTTCCAGCACGTTGTTATCGCGGTAAAAGATGGACGTTTCACACTCCATAAACTCAATGGGGCTGAATCCTTTGAAGGGAAGCTGCCTGAATCCACTCTCCTTTAAAAGAGTAATGCCTTCAGAATATTTTTCACGGTTGGTATCATCAAAAATAATTACACCTCTTTTTGATAGATGATTTCGAGCTGCGGCTGCGCACTTATTGCGTTCTCTTCCATCAATAATGATGATATCGAATGGATGTTCTCCCTCTGAGATAGCGTTTATATAATTCTCGCCAAGCTCTCTGAAGAGCAGGTGCACATTTTGAGGCATCTTTTCTGAGATTTCATCAAACCAGCTTTTTACATGCTCTACGGCCGTCACTGATTTGACCCGTTTCGTCCACCAAAGTGTGCCCAGTCCGGATCCATATTCAAATACAGTCAGCTCTTTCTGCAGCCGTTTTTCAAGCAGTTCATTCACGCCGTAGGTAAACCAGGGAACAGGATGTTCATTCAAGTCCACTGATTTTCCGCTCCGGAAGCTTTTGAACCAGCCGCTATTTCGCAGATAACTTTTCCTTCGCAACAGCCAGTAATCATACAGGGGAAAACGGGAGAGAAAAGGGTGGATTTTGGTAAGAAAAAACTCGGATTGTGTGAATCGCCTGCTCATGAGTCAGTTTTGTAATCTGTATGAATGAAAGCTCTACAAGTATACAATCTTCCTTAAAAGAAAACAGATTTTTTGGGATAGCAGATTTTATCAGATCAAGGCATAAAAAAACCGGTATTCCCTGTGAGAATACCGGTTTGAGGGTAAAGTTAGTGTGAGTTCGATATAAAAATGAATAATATGACTTAACCCGTCATATTGAGCGCAATTCCGAGGGTGCTTTTTCCGAGGAATGAAGTCGAAATATGAGTTTTCGACTTCGTCCCTCCTGAAAAGCGTCGGGACTGCGCTCTAACTG
>REDS01000105.1 GCA_007693395.1 Balneolaceae bacterium
TTGCTGAAACGACTCAGAGAGGATCCTCTCTGAGTCGTTTGCTTCATAAGACCCTAAATTTTATGGCAGATAAATTAGGCATAACAGATCGTTATTTTTTCGAAGATAGATTATGGGCTGAAGGATATAAGCGCATAATGGGTTTGGATGAGGTAGGAAGGGGCTGCCTGTGCGGTCCGGTTGTAGCAGCAGGAGTTATCTTAAAACAGGGAAGCCGGCTTCCCGATTCTGTTCGTGACAGTAAAACCATTTCAGTTTCTGCAAGGAAGAAGCTGACAGCAGAGATTAAGGATGCAGCTATTTTCTATACCATAAAAGAGTGCTCTGCAAAAGAGATTGATCAACTGAACATATTAAGAGCTTCCATTACGGCCATGATGAAGTGTGTGGAAAGCAGTGGAGCTAACCCCGACTATTTACTGATTGATGGCAACAGATTTACAAATACAATTATTCCGCATCAATGTATTGTGAAGGGAGATGATAAATCCACAACCATAGCCGCTGCTTCTATACTTGCCAAAGTATATAGAGATGAGTACATGGAGAGAATTCACGAGGAGTATCCGCAGTATGGCTGGAGCAGTAATGTGGGATATCCCACGAAAAAGCACTTTAAAGCACTTCATGAATTTGGCTATACAGAACACCATCGTACTTCTTTCAGGTTAAGAACCCAGAAAAAATATATCAAATAAGCCTACCTGTAGATACTGAAAGAGCGCTTGTTGAAGTCGAGATTCAAGCAGATTGCAAGAAGTATGGTATTTGTAAGAAAAGCGGAGCCACCATAACTGATAAATGGAAGCGGAATGCCAATGATGGGCAGCAGGGCAGTTGCACTCCCAATATTAATAACAAAGTGCACAAAGTATAAAAATGTTACACTGATAATTACCAGCTGAGCGAATGGATGCTTATGCGAAGCAGCCATATACAGCAACCGCATAAAAAGTGCGGCATAAAGTATAAGCAACAGGCCGGCACCAATAAAACCAAACTCTTCACCAACTACACAAAATATGAAGTCTGTCCACTGTTCGGGCAGAAAACGTAATTGTGTTTGTGTACCCTCCATGAAGCCTTTACCATAGAGGCCGCCAGAGCCAATTGCAGTTTTTGCCTGAATCACATTCCAGCCTGCACCAAGAGGATCGAGGCTGGGGTTTGCAAACGTTTCTATCCTGGCACGTTGGTGAGGTTGCAATATCTGATGAAGAGCAACTTCGGTACCAATAATTACAAGCGCTCCAAATACTAAAGAGGTAACAGTTAACCAAGTTCTTCGCTGCAGAAAGAATATCACAACGGTGAGAATCAAAGCCATGATAATTCCTAATCTCACATCCAAAACCGTGAAATAACCGACAAGTGCGGGTGAAATCATCAAAACAGAAATGCCATATGGAAGGCCAGACCAAAACAACACCACCGGCAAAATACCGAGATATACAATTCCTACGCCGGCTTCGTTCTGTGCCAATAGAAGAATAAATGGAACTAAAAAAATGGCTACCGTAACAAGCGCAGTCTTCAGGTTTTCAGCAGAAACATTACGCCTGCTTGTAAGATAACTTGCCGCTGCAAGGATAGTGGCTGCCTTCATCACTTCTCCTACCTGAACATTTATTGGCCCGATTCTCAACCAGCTGCGAGACCCACTTACTTCAACCCCGAAGAAAATGGTTATAACCATTAAAACCAGCCCTACTCCGTAAAAGATATAGGCACCTTCCTGAAATGTTCGAGGTGAGATAAATTGAATGCCGAATAAAACGGCAATAGACAGGGCAATCCATGTTGCTTGCCGGGTGAAATTATCAAGAATGTAGGTTGGCAGAAACTGCGATACGGGGCCCTGTGTAGCACTGTAGATTGCCGTTAAACCAATGGTAAACAGCCCAATCCAGATAAAAATAACCGACCAGCTAAATTCACGTTTTTCGCTCATTGTTCGCTGATCTGATGAATTGAGGTTGCGCGTTGCCCAGGAAACTCATACAGAACATAATCTATAACATGCTGCCGTTTTACCTCTCCGGTTAAATATTGCTCGATAATTAGAGAGGCTATGGGCGCGGCAGACTGTGAGCCAAAGCCGGTATTTTCGGTTAATATTGCAATTGCTATTTGAGGATCATCTTTAGGGGCATAGGCGATAAACCACCCGTGATTCTCACCATGAGGGTTTTGGGAAGTTCCGGTTTTGCCGGCAATATCTATACCGGGAATCATGGAGCGCCAGCGTGCGCCGCCCTCAGGAATTACACGCAGCATACCCTTTTGTACGGCTTCTACATCTTCATCTCTCAACCAGGTAATTTTTTCCAGAACCGGCCGGGTGTATTGTACTTCCCCGCTGCCATTTCGAATGCCTGTAACAACATGTGGCTGAACTTTGTATCCTCCATTTGCAAGTGTTGACGTAGCCACCGCCATCTGAAGAGGTGATGCAGAAACCATTCCCTGTCCGATACCAAGACTCATCAAATCCCCAATACCCCATCTGCGCTCGCCAAACGTACTATTCATATAGGTGCTGTCTGGAATAATTCCGCTGCGTTCAGACGGGAGGTCAATGTTATTCAGCGGACCCATCCCAAAATCATTAATAAGCCTTGCCCATTCATTTAACCGGCCCCGGGAAGCAATTCTATCCATTATCCAGAAGAAATAGGTATTACTCGATTTTGCAATGGCGAGTTCAAGATCGTAATAACCGGGATCGGCGAGGTCATTATACCTGCGCCCTCTAAGATAAAAACCGGGATTATAAATCTGAGTTTGATTTGTTACAAGGCCCATTTCAACACCAACAAGCCCCATAAATGGTTTAAATGTGGATCCGGGCGGCTGCCTGGATGAGATTGCCCTGTTGTATAATGGGGTGGTAGAATCAGTATTTAAATCTCTCCAGTACGAGATGTCCATTCTGCCGGCAAGCTTTCTGGGGTCAAACAACGGAGCGCTTACCATCGTGATAATACCACCGGTTTGCGGGTCCATAGCAACAAGACCGCCACGTTTGCCGTCCATCAATTTTTCAGCAAGTGCCTGAGTTTCGGCATCAAGTGAGGTAATTAGGTCTGAACCTCTCACAGGAGTTACATTTAACCCGGCGCCTTCGTAAGCTCCTAAAGATTGCCCGAATGCATTTACGCGCACATACTGAGTTCCAATTTCTCCCCTCAGATAATTCTCATAGGTTCGTTCAAGCCCGCTTTTCCCTATACGATCGCCAAGGCGTATTCTGTCATCAGCACGATACTCTTCAAGAGAGGCTTCTCTCAGATAACCAAAGATGTGTGGGCCAAGAACATCTGTTGGATAATGCCGTTTACTCTCAAGCTGATGGCCAATACCGGGCAGCTGCCATGAATTTTCCTGTATTGCAGAAAAAACTTCAAAAGGTACTTCGGCAAAGAGTCTTGAAGACCTGTGCCAGGAGTACGCCTGAGCAGCCCGTATTCTCTGTTCGACTATTTCTTCATCAATCTCAAGAATTTTTGAGAGTAATGGCAATTTATCCATCGGGAAACGGGCAGGGGTTATGGTGATGGAATAAATTGGTTGGTTTTCAACAAGTATTGTTCCGTTGCGATCTAAAATCAACCCTCTTGCAGGTTGCAGAACTTCCATTCTGAGTGAGTTCTGCATACTGATGGGGGAGTAAGTCTCATAGTCCAGAATCTGAAGCTGAAATATTCGAACCAGCATTACAAAAAAACCAATCAGAATGATTGCCTGCAATACCTTAATCGACGTTCGGACTTTGTCTGTATTGTTTTGAGTTGCCATTACAATGAATCTTCTCTTACAATGTGTAAAAAGCTGCCTGTTAATGCAGTAAATAATGGACTAATCAACAAGAAGCTCAAAAGTATATGTTCGGCAGAATAGAGCTCTGAAAAAAGACTTACGGAGTATAGAATTACATTGTGCAAAACAGCCGAACTGAAAATTATGAGCAAAACCTGCCAAAAGATTAATCTGTTCTGAGATATACGATTAAAGTAGCCGTGTAGTATAAACACCAGGAGCGTTTTTGAAAACATGTTAAGTCCCCAGAGATCGGTCAACGCATCCTGAAGAACGCCAAATGAAGCGGCTGCGAGCAGACAAAATGTTTTTGTTTTTTTGGTACAGATCCAAATCACAAAAAGTAGAACAAGATCGGCTTGTGCACCAAATATTCGCAGGTGGCGAAACAGTATAAGTTGTATCGCTACAATTCCAAGGCCATACAATAAAAGCCGTATGTTTTGCGATCGTATCAAAAGAGTTCCTGCTGCTCGATGTTTAAATTTGTAACCGTGGTATCTGGTGTAAACTGCACCACGAAAGCTTCAGCAATGGTGTATAAATCAGTAAATGCTTCAAGAAAGATGGTTTGGGTTTGTACCCCCTCATCGGGTTCAACATCAATAACCCGGCCTATTGGTATGCCTGCGGGGTATTGGTTGCCAAAACCTGATGTTTGCACAATCTGCCCCGGTTCAACGGGGATGGTTTCGGGAACATATTGCATGATAAGCTGCCTCGCACCCCTGTCTGGCCAGGAAACTATGCCATAAGCACGGCTGCCCTCAATTTTAGCACTTACCCGAAACATTGGGTTTGAGTAGGGCAGAACCTGCGAAAAATTGTTCTGTGTTATGATGATCTGGCCCACAAGACCGTCTGAGTTTATAACCGGCATACCCGCCTCTGCGCCATTGTTAAGCCCGGCATTAATGGTCATAGAGCTGTTTAGGCTAACAAGGTCTTTCGCTACAATCTTTACGGGAATGAGAGGGAAGCTGCTTTCATGCTGAAGATTTAGCAGGCTTCTCAAAATTCTGTTCTGCTGCTCCACCGATCTTAGCCTGCTCAATTCATCCTGAAGGAGGATGTTTTGCCTGTGCAGGTACGAATTTGTGGAAACGGCCTGCCTGTAAACCCTGATATTGGAGAGAGGTTGTTCGAGATAACTTAAGGTTGCAACGGATACCTTTCGAAGGTTTTGTAAACCGCCATCATGCCTGTTAACCATCAAACCGATAGCCAGTAACAGTATAAACGCTGTTATGATGTAATCTTTAACATCAGCTATTTGTCGCATTCAAAATTACGCAGTGTTTCAGGTAATTACTGTTCTGTAGTAATTAAGATCTTCCAGAATTTCACCGGTTCCTCTTACAACAGCTGTTAAAGGATCTTCAGCGATATGTACAGGGAGATCGGTAGTTTCCATGATCAGGCGGTCAAGATTTTTTAATAACGCACCACCACCGGTTAGCATTATCCCACGGTCAAGAATATCAGCTGAAAGTTCCGGTGGTGTTTGTTCCAGCGACTTTGTGATGGCTTCTACGATGGTATTTACTGATTCTGAGATCGCTTCCCTCACATCTTTTGATGTTACCTGACGGGTACGGGGAACACCATTTACCAGATCGCGTCCTTTGGTGATCATTTCGAGCTCTTCATCGAGCGGTGCTGCTGATCCTATTTCACACTTAATTTTTTCGGAGGTACGTTCGCCAATAAGAAGGTTGTGATTTCTTCTGAAATAATTTGCGATATCATCATTCAATTCGTCCCCGCCAAGCCTTACAGACTGAGCGTGAACAATCCCCGAAAGGGCGATTACTGCAATTTCAGTTGTACCGCCGCCAATATCTACAATCATATTTCCAACAGGTTCGTGTACATCGAGGCCAATACCAATAGCAGCTGCCATAGGTTCGTCAACAAGATATACCTCTTTGGCACCGGCATGCTCGGCACTGTCTCGCACAGCGCGGCGCTCAACCTCTGTAATTCCGCTTGGCACACAAACAACCATTTGCCGGGTGGTTGAATACCACTTCATTTTCACTTTTTTGATCATATCGCGGATCATCAACTCTGCAACTTCAAAATCGGCGATAACCCCATCTCTCAAAGGGCGCACGGTACGTATATTTCCGTGAGTTTTTTCGTGCATCAGTCGGGCTTCATGCCCTGTGGCAACAGGTTCATTTCGGTTGTTCAGTGCTACTATGGAGGGTTCATTTAGAACAATACCCTGCCCTCTTGCATAAACAAGGGTGTTTGCCGTGCCAAGGTCAATTGCTATATCGGTGTATAGAAAGTCAAAAAGTCCGTTTTTCTTCTCATTTTTTTTCACTCTTCTTTGTGTAGCGGTGTAGGTGTCGGGCATTTTAATAGAATGGTTTGAATTTTTTTCTAACAGGCAGTTTTAAAAATACAGGAATAACTGCCTACTTGCGAACATTTTGTTTGCTGTTTTGGGTATTAAAATTAGTGTTTGAAATGGCGTATTCCTGTGAATACCATTGCCATATCGTACTTGTTAGCAGCTTCTATAACTTCTTCATCCCGAACACTGCCACCGGGCTGAATTATGGCTGTAGCACCAGATTGTGCCGCTGCAATGATTCCATCAGCAAATGGGAAAAATGCATCCGAAGCAATTACACTTCCCTGCAACGAAAGTTCCCCGTTCATCGCTTTTCGTACGGCAATTACAGAACTTTCTACACGGCTTGTCTGCCCTGTGCCAATTCCGCAAGTTGCACGATTTTTTCCATAAACAATTCCGTTAGATTTTACATGCTTCACAACCTTCCATGAGAAGAGAAGGTCAGAAAGCTCTTCGGGAGTTGGTTCTCGCTTGGTAACAACTTTCAGCTCATCTGCTGTTACAGTGGCGTAATCAGATTCCTGATAAAGGGCTCCCCCAATAATTGATCGCACATTAAAGCGATTACTCTGCTCAGGAAGTTTACGTGTTTTGATTAAGCGCCTGTTTTTTTTCACCGTCAGAAATTCGATTACCCCATCTTCATAGTCAGGTGCAAGAATGATTTCTGTAAAAATAGAATCGATAGAGATTGCTGTATCCATATCAAGCGGTTTGTTAACAATTACAATGCCGCCAAAGGGTGAAATCGTATCCGTTTTGAACGCTCTTTTGTAAGCATCGTTCAAAGAACTGCCGGTTGCAACCCCACACGGAACTGTGTGTTTAAAAATCGCAACGGTTGGCTCTTCAGTTTGAAAGTCTGCAATGAGGGACAGTGCACTGTCAATATCAAGATAGTTGTTGTAACTAAGCTCCTTACCGTGGAAACAGTCGATGTACTCTGTCTGCTTTCCATAAACTCCGGCTCGCTGATGTGGATTTTCACCATACCTGAGCTCACCCGACTTAGGAAGGCTTACGGTTAACTGCTCCGGCAGTTCCAGGTCATCAATCGATGTAAAGTAGGTACTGATGGCAGCATCGTAATCGGCGGTGTGCTCAAAAGCCTTTCTTGCCAGTTTTCGGCGGGTGTTGAATGAAACTGCACCCGATTGATCTAATTCCTCAGTAAATTCATCATACTGCAGCTGGCTGGTGAGAATACAAACGTGCGCAAAGTTTTTTGCAGCCGCGCGGATCATTGTTGGTCCGCCTATATCAATATTTTCTGTTGCGATGGCGGGGGTAATATCCGGCCGTTTGATGGCCTCTTTGAATGGATATAAATTCACAACCACAAGTTGAAAAGGTGATATGCCAAGATGCTCAATTTCTTCATTATCCGGTTGGTGGCTTGTCCGTGCAAGAATCCCGCCGTGAACGTTTGGGTGTAGAGTTTTTACGCGGCCATCAAGACATTCAGGAAATCCGGTTATTTCATTTACATCTTTCACGGGGATACCCGCTTCTTTAATCGCTTTAGAAGTACCTCCTGTACTTATAATCTCGATACCGTGCAAATGGAGCTTCCTGGCAAGCGGAATAATCCCGGCTTTGTCAGCAACTGAAATAAGTGCTCTTTTTATGGATAATGGGTGTTCAGGTAAAAATGCTAATGGTTGTAATGCCACAATGTTATTTATTTTTGATTTAAAAGTTGCCTGATGACGCTAGGGAGTAAGTTGTGTTCCTCTGCAAGCACGCGTGCAGCAAGTGTTTCGGGGGTGTCATCCGGAAGCACATCTACAGTTTTTTGTTTGATGATTTTGCCTTCATCGTAATTTTCATTTACATAATGCACCGTGCAGCCCGATGATTTATCTCCGGCTTCTAAAACAGCTTTGTGCACATGATTTCCATAGAAGCCCTTGCCGCCATATTTTGGAAGGAGTGATGGATGAATATTGATAATTCTGTTTTGATACAGTCGCGTTATTTCATCCGGTATTTTCTTCAAAAACCCGGCAAGGATAATTAAATCGGGCGTCCATCCTTTCAAAACAGAGAGCAGCTCTTCAGCAGCTTCATCCGCACCAAAATTGTTAATTATACTCACACAGATATTATGATTTTCTGCACGGCGTATAGCGCCTGCATATTCATTATCGGTGATGAGTCCGGTAATAACAGCGTCTATTTCGTTGTTTTCAATTGCATCAATTACAGCCTGAAAATTGCTGCCCGATCCCGATGCAAAAAACACAAGTTTTTTCACTCTAAAGATTGCTTACAGGGGGATTTTCTTCGCGCGAAAGATAATGAAAAACGAAGGCAATTATCGGCTGATTTGTTGCTGATTCAAAAAAAGTTTACCGGGTAGTGATATGCTAATCTAATGCGGAATAGTTTTGAGAAGTACCTGCCGGAGGGGGTTTTGGTGTGATGCTGCCTGCACGAAAAACATGGTAATTATTAACACTCCATGAAACCTGATTGATGGTAATTTTTATAATGGTAGCTATCGGTATAGCAACAAGCATACCAAGAATACCTGCAGTTTGTGCGCCAATCATAATGATGAATAAAATGGCAACCGGGTGAATATCTGCAGATTTGGAGAAAATCAGAGGCTGTAGTACAACATTATCGAGAATCTGAGCAACCATTACAGCCAGAATACAGGGGATTACCAGTGAGAAATCACCCGTTTCAATAATAGAAACCACGATAGACAGAAGATATCCGATAATTGGGCCGAAGTAGGGAATAGAATTCGCAATACCGATAGTGAGGCCAACAGTGCCGGCATTATTCAGCCCGGCTGCAGATAGGGTAAGCCACGATACAATACCTACCAATGTACATTGAAGCAGTACGCTCCTAAAATATCTGCCAAGCCTGGTTTCGATTTTATCAACAAGACTGAGTGTAGTTTCAAAATATTTGTTAGGCACTAATTGAAGAATATCCCGCCGGATTTTATGCCCGTCTTTCAGAAAGAAAAATGTAGCAAATGGAATAACGAGGAAAGCTGCAAAGAGGTTGGTAAAGATGCCTATAAGGTCGCCAACAATATCAGAAACCCGACCGAAGTTGAAAATATCCTGAATAAAAACGGCAACATTTTCAGTAAGATAGCCTGCAGGTATAAAATCGAAATTGGATTTAAGGTGCAGTTCTATCTGCTGTGCTATCATGATCAGGTTTTCTGCATGCAGCTGCCGTGTTAAAACGGCCATGCGGTTGGCTACAATGGGTATTATGCTGGTTGAAATCCAGATGATCAGAAGAAGTACGGTGGTCAGTGTAATGGTGATTCCGAATGTACGCTCAATACCTGCAGCCTGCATCCGGTTAACAATCGGGTCGAGAAGATAGCTGAAGAAAAGTGCAATGAGTGCATAGATGGCAAGGTTGAAATAGTTATAAACAACCATAAAAACCAAAGAAACAGCTGCTACAAAAAGTGCTGTTTTTACAATTTTTTCTAATGTGAGATTCTTAAGCATCTAACGCATCAATGATTAATGGGAGGGACTTTTTAATAACAGGTATTGAAAAGCCTCTGCCTGCAAGATAATTATAAATTTTCTGTTTACGCTTAAAAAGGTCATCCTCTCTGAGAAAATGATTTTTTCTCTTCAATACCAAATCTACACAAATTTGCTCTTGCTGTAAATTTTCAGATGATCTGCGTATCGCCTTTTCAATACTATCTTTTGGCAGTTTCTTTTTGAAAAGTGCAGCCCTGATTTTATTCGGTCCCCATTTATTGAACTCCACTTTTTCCCGGGCGAACGTAACTGCAAAAGAGTCATCATCAATATAACCCCGATCAGTCAGTTCACCAATTACTATGCGGATGGCAGATTCTTCAAACCCCTTAGCTTGCAGCTTCCGCATGAGCTCACCGGATGGGTGATCACTTCTGCCAAGATACCGTAGCGCACTCTCTTTAACAGCGTGTCGATTTTCTGATTCAGAAATGTCATCAAACAAAGAAGGCGTCAATTCGACGCCTTTTTGCAGTGAAAAATCACTGAATGTTTTTGCACTTACACCAATCAGAAAATTTCCCTCATGAAAAAGTGAGAAACGGTCCTGATTCTTTTTTTGAACCGTTATCTCAGTAATTTTCAGTGGGAGTCTGTTTCTTATTTCAGCGCTTTTGTCATATTCAGACATAGTGCCTGTTTCTACTCTTCAGCTTCAGCCGGTTCCTTTTCGGTTTTTTTCTCCTCTGAAACTTCGGTAGGCATCAGTTTTTCCCGGACAGTTGCCTCAATTTTCTCGCATAATTCGGAGTCTTCTTCAAGAAACTGAATAGCTGCATCGGTTCCCTGACCTATAGGCTCACCGTCATAACGGTACCAGCTGCCTCGTTTCTCAATAATATCGTAATCCACTGCAAGGTCGAGAATTTCAGAGACACGGGAGATCCCTTTGCCATACAAAATATTGAATTCTACAACTTTGAAAGGCGGTGCAACTTTGTTCTTGGCGATCTTCACTTTTGTTCTGTTACCTAAAACCTCATCGCCTTTTTTGATAGATCCTATCCTGCGGATATCAATCCGGACGGATGAGTAAAATTTCAGTGCCCGGCCACCGGTAGTAGTTTCAGGGTTGCCAAACATCACCCCGATTTTTTCCCGCACCTGATTGATAAACACACATGCGGTGCGGGTTTTGCTAACCACGCCTGTAATCTTTCGCAGTGCCTGTGACATTAACCTTGCCTGGAGGCCCATGTGAGAATCTCCCATTTCACCTTCAAGTTCGGCACGGGGTACAAGTGCTGCTACAGAGTCAATCACAATTACATCCAAAGCACCTGAGCGGATTAACGTCTCTGTAATTTCGAGGGCCTGCTCGCCGCTATCCGGCTGAGATACAAGCAGTTCATCTGTATTGATTCCAAGTGCACGGGCATATTTAGGATCAAATGCGTGCTCAGCATCAATAAATGCAGCATAACCGCCCGCTTTTTGTGCTTGTGCAATTACCTGAAGTGCAAGTGTTGTTTTACCACTCGCCTCAGGGCCATAAATCTCGGTAATTCGTCCCCTCGGGATTCCATTCACCCCCAGTGCATAATCAACCATGATTGATCCGGTTGAAATAGTGGGTACCTCGTTAGGGTTGTGGTCGCCCAAACGCATAACAGTACCTTTGCCATGCTGCTTTTCAATCTGCCCGATTGCTATATCAATTGCTTTGTTTCTGTCATCTTTTGAAGCTGCCATAATGTCTATCTGATTATTTGAAGTTTGTTAAATATAGAGACCGGGAGTGTCAACATAATGTCACCGATTCCGAAATTATTTTTTTGATCTGCAATACCTCGAATGAAAATATGTACAGTATATGTATGAACCAAATTTTGAGAAAACCTTACACTTTTTTTTGCAGTTCTTTTAAAACATCGAAAAGTGCCGTAATTACTTTTTCGCACTGCTTTGATGTTGTGTATGGTGCAGGGCCTAATCGTATAATTTCATCACGGGCATCGGTAAAGATGCCATTTTCGAGCAGGGCTGCACGCAAATTTCTTGCAAGGGGAGATCGTAACGCAAGAAAACCCCCTGACTCCTCAACTGGCCGTATATTGGCATGCTTAATTTGTGATCCTTCAAAATTATACTCATCAAACAGAAACCGAAGGTATGTAAGCTGCGATGAATAACTATTTCTCAATACTTCAGGTGTTAAACCCATTTTCTGGAAAAATTGTGTTACAGCAGCACCCCTGAACTGTGAGATGGGATCGTACGTAGCAGTAGCAAACTTTTGATCGCCGTCATCAAATTGAACGGGGCCGTCAGTTCTTGGGTGATCGAGCTGTTCAAAAGCAGAAAACCATCCGGTAATCACCGGTTTTAGGTTACAATCAGCGGGATAGCGCAGAAAGCAGTTTGCCTCACCCCATTGAAGATATTTATATCCGCCAATTAGCAGATAAACATGCTCTAACTGTTCTTTTTTGAATGAGATCGGAACCACATTTGTGCCGTGGTAATCGTCAATCATAAGTGGCACACCGGCCTTTTTTGTGGCATCTGCAATCTCCGGCAAGCGTGTATTAATCTCAGAGGTCTCAAAATATACGCGTGAAAGCATTACGGCAGCGGTTCTGTCATTAAGCTCGTCTTTAATCAGATCGAGAAGTTTTTCATCATCTTGGTGGGGCAGATATACAACTTCAATACCTGCGGATTCGAGGCTTTTGAGCTGCCTGTACATGGAGTGAAACTCGCCGGTAGTGGTGATGATTTTCGGTTTGTTTTTCAGGTCGAGTGCGGAAAGCCAGGACACAATGAGAACATGTGTGTTTTGTTCGCGGCAATATTTCCCATTGGGGTCATCATAGAAGTCACGCAGGTAATTTCGCATGATTTCAGTCTTCTCAAAACTAGGGCCCCATTTTTTATCAACCTGTTCTGTCACCATATCCATATACTCTTGCACCCCGTCGAAAGCGGCATCTGGCCATGCCTGATGCGAATGGCCGGTAAAAAGCAGGCGGTTTGCTACATCAAATCGGTTGTAGTGCGGATGTAGTGTTTTTGCGAGTGAATCAAATTCTTGCATGCAGTAAGGTATGGGGTTAAAATTTTTTCAGGTTCTCATTTAGCGGGAAAATTTTCTGTAGCTACAAAAAATATCACCCAAAATCGCCCTTTTCAAAGCGTTCTTTGAGGCGGTTTTCGTTCAGCCGTTTAAACGTTAAAAGCTTTTCAGCACTCTTTGAGGCTATGGTCATTTCCCTCTTACCTAAAGCTCCGCGGGCGCGTGCAACGTTCCAATTAGCTACAGCCATTGCTGCACGGGCCGAGGTTGCAGCACAATAAGTAGCCAGGATGGCATCAGATGTGCTGATCTGATACAGTTGTTTAAATACATCAGGTGTCCATAGGCCGGGATTTACATCGGGGGAAAAAGGATCGTGAAGGATGAAGCTGGCAAGGTTTTTATCCGCTATATGGTTTTCCGAAAAATCAGGGGTGTCCTCAAACTTACCCCAAAATAGTTCAAGTTTCAGAAGTGGATTTATGCCTGCCTGATTCATCCCGGGTTTCAATCCGTCGAAAATTTCAGCAAGAACGGGTACCTGTTTGTTTAAAAATGACTCACTTCCAAATGATAGATCTCTTGCGGTTTGTGCCTTTATGGGATACGCTTCAACACTTTTGAAGGTTACCGGTATTTTTCTGAGGGATTGCCTGATATAATCCAGACAGAGAACCAGATTGAGCCCAGTACCAAAACCTGTTTCAAAGATGGTAAGCGGTTTATCAGACCGGAGAAGCCCGGCAAGGTTCGTGGTTTCAAAAAAAACGTGGCGGCTTTCCGCAACCGCACCGTTTGGGTTATGATAATACTGATTAAACAAAGACGAAAAGAGCGTGGTGGAACCATCTTTGGTTAGTTTTACAGCTGGCTCTGTTTTATCAGAATTCATCATCAATGGTCTACATGAACCGGGGATGCGGCTTGTTCCCCTACAACCGTCATCCAGGGGCGTATGTCCCATTTTTTTACCAGACCATTCTTTACATAAGGATCATTTTCTGCAAACTCCTGAGCTGCTTTTGGTGAATCACCTGTAAAAAGAAGAAATGCTCTGTCGGCAGGTTCCTGAAGTGCTCCGCCCAGCATCAGATCGCCGTTATTGCTTGCATGCCAGGCAAGCTGCAGGTGTTCCGTTCGGAATTCACCCCGGCGCTCCAGATAATCATCAGACAGATCGTAAATGAGTAAATAGTGCATGATAGTCGGTTTTTTCTATGGGTTTTTTCTAAAGGAAAAGATAGGTAAAGTTTTTGAGAGAGCGGTAAAGTTATTAAGTATGATTTTTTCGAATAATCTGACTTATGAACCCGGATTAAGCCTCATTCAAAAAACTCAATTTGATAATAATCCATCAACTTTAGTCAGTTTTGTTCTTTTGTCTTGATACAAAAGAATGAAAAAATCAAGGCGGTGAATTGATCATCAGCAGTTACCCTGTTCTTGTCAACCAATTCAAGGCCAATTTAATCTCGATTATAATTAACTCCAGTTTTCAGAAACCAAAATTTTTAAATTATCAGGGAATAAACCGCAGCTGAAATACGAGTACGATTATGGAGTTATCGAGATCCATCGGGCCACTTTGGCCAAAGCCGTAGTTTAAATGAGCCCGCATAATTTCCCGGTTTCCGTCAAAGATGTATCTGGAGATACCAAAAAGATAGTTGTTTGAGAAAATGCGGTCGTAATCCAGATTTATTCCGACCTGACCGGGTTTTTGAACCATTTCATCATACCTGCCAAGTACATGCCATTCACGGGTTAATCTGTACCCTATTTGAGCATAAAATCCGTGCAGGTTGTATTCCCCATCCTGATTAAGAGTGATGCCGCGGCTATCGTCTTTACCTGTAAGGCTCATATACTCAACATGGGTGAAAACCCTGTCTAATCCAAAACTATCAGTGGCAACCCGGAAGGAGTACGATGTTCTGTTAATATCATATGGCCCAACACCACCCTGTACAACGCCGCGTTGTTGATTGGTGGCAAAGTGAGAACCGATAGTGAGGCCTTCAACGATTTCCCAGTCAAAGCGCCCGCCATAGAGGCCGCCGCCCGGTTTGCGCTCGGTTATATTAGAACCGGCCTGTACAAACCGCCCGGCACCGTTACCTGCCTGCACTGCATAGTAAAAACTGCCATGACGGCCGTGTATCATTACACCCAAATCCCGGAAAGCAGAATAGCCCATCACGTTAGAGAGTTTGGTTGTGATAGGAGCACGATCATAAAAAAGCAGCCATGAAGAGGCATTATTTGCTGTATCCCACGATTGGCCCGGCATCATAATCTGGCCTACGCGAACTATAAACCACGGCCTGATGCGCGCATCAGCGTAGAAACATAGCAGTGATGGCGATGTGCCCGCAAGCTCAATCCATGAAGTAACACTAAATGTGTCGTTGATATTTGCCCTGGTTAGAATGCGCGCCCGCCGAAGCCTGAAACCTTGTGTTTCGATGGTTTCTGTGCCAAGTACCGGCAACATTCCCTGCGATGTGGTTACAACTTCGGTGCTTTGGTTGGCGATGTACCAACTTTGCAAATAACCGCCAACATCTACGGATAGCTGAGCCTGAGCAGCAGGAACAAACAGAAACAGAGTGGCAAGCAACGTGGTTAAAGGAGCCGATAATTTTCTTTTCATCTTCTTGATCTGTGGTTTTTAAATCATACCTGAGACAAACTAATAAAAATCAGTTTGTTTCAGAATTTTTCCCCTCTTTAAAACTCAATCTCTATAATGGTATTCTACCACTTAATCGTGAAGAGTTTATAAAGTTGATCAGATTGAAAATCTATTAAATGAAATATTATTTCATCTTTTTAGATTGAGAAATTACATTTTTGAGAATTGAATCAGTAAGTTTAAGATGAAACAGAAAGTCAGAGAGCCTTTTTGTATTTTCGAGCATGCAACTACAGCAAATCTATAATAAAGACAATTTTTTAGAACAAGTTGATCAGTTCCGGTTAATTACGAGTCAAAAAATTGACGAAGACAGAAAATCGGAGTTCAGCCAATACTTTACACCTTCTGAAATAGCAAGGTTCATGGCTTCTTTGTTCCAACATTATTATAAAGAAATATCTTTATTAGATCCTGGGGCGGGAATTGGTAGTCTGTCAGCGGCATTTGTTGAAAGAATAATAAATGAAGTTGATGACTTTAACTCTCTCAATATAACTTGCTATGAAAAGGACAAAAACCTTCTGAGCTCACTTAAAAAAACTCTTGAAGTTTGTCAAAACTATTTAGTTACTAAAAATAAGCCTTTCACATATATTATAGAGAATCAGGATTTTATCAATGAGGCTGCAAAAATAATTAAGAAAGAAAATGGTCTTTTTCCCTCACAAACGGAAAAATACAGTCATTGTATACTGAACCCTCCTTATCAAAAAATAAATTCAAAGTCTAAGCACAGGAAGGATTTAAGAAGTATCGGTATAGAGACATCAAACCTTTATACAGGTTTTTTCGCTTTAGGTATATTACTTTTGCAAGACAAAGGTGAAATAGCAGCGATCATCCCAAGAAGCTTCTGTAACGGGGTCTATTTTAAGCCTTTTAGAAAGTTTTTACTTAATGAAATCAACATAAAGCAAGTTCATGTTTTCAACGCAAGGAACAAGGCATTTAAAGATGATGAAGTGTTGCAAGAAAACATAATTATCTATGGTGTAAAAGAAAAAGAACAGGGGAAAATAAAAATCACAACGAGCGATGATAGCACTTTTTCATTTCTGACCGAGCGGATTGTAACACCTGATAAAGTCGTTAAACCTGACGATAAAGATCAAGTTATTCATATCACAACGAATGATTATGATCAGATGGTTGTGGACAATATGAATGTCTTTCAAAATTCTTTGGGTGATTTGGGTTTAAAGGTCAGCACAGGTCCAGTTGTTGATTTTAGGTTAAAAGAGTTGATACAAAAAGAACCTTCAAATAATACTTACCCACTCATATATCCCGCTCATATAGATAATGGCACAGTAAACTGGCCAAAACCCAATGGCAAGAAGGCGAATGCCATCAAATTATCTGAGAAAAGCAGAAAGTACTTAATGAAAAATGGATGGTATGTACTGACCAGAAGATTCAGTTCTAAAGAAGAAAAGAGAAGAATTTATGCTTCTGAATTTAATCCTAATAACATTGACAAGGAGTACGTTGGTTTTGAAAATCACTTAAATGTGATTCACCAAAACAAAAGTGGTTTAGATGAATTTCTTGCAAGGGGTCTAAAAACATATCTTAATTCAACGATTGTAGATGAATATTTCAGGCAATTTTCAGGACACACACAAGTAAATGCATCCGACTTAAAACAGTTAAAATACCCAAGCCTTGAAGCATTAAGGGAGTTAGGTGAAAAATCTACCAATGTATACCAATCTCAAAACGATATCGATCAATTAATTGAAACAATAATAGACAGAATGGCACCCAGGAAAAAGAAATCAGCTTCCAGTTTAAAACAGAAAATCGATGAAGCTTTAGAGATCATAAAAACTCTTGATTTGCCTAAAGCTCAGCAAAATGAACGATCTGCCTTAACTTTACTTGCATTGGTCGACATCAAACCCACTGATGATTGGAAGAATGCTTCAGATCCGCTTATGGGTATCACGCCTATCATGGATTTCATTGCTGAACATTATGGTAGAAAATATGCTCCAAATACTCGAGAGACTATTCGCAGGCAAACCATGCACCAATTTGTTGATGCCGGTATTTCCATCCAAAATCCCGATGACCCTCTCCGTCCAATAAACAGCCCAAATTGGGTTTATCAAATTGAATCCCAAACTTTAGAATTAATCAGAACTTTTGGTACAAAAGAATGGAACAATAAGGTTTCAGATTTTATGCAGGATTATAATTCTTTAGCTGAGCGATATGCCAAGAGAAGGAAAATGAATAAAATACCTTTAAAAATTGATGGTGAAGAATTATCACTATCGCCGGGTACTCATAGTCAATTGATTAAGGATATCGTGGAAAAATTTGGTCCACGTTATGCACCCGGCGGCAAAGTTTTATATGTTGGAGATACCGGCTCAAAATTAGGTTACTACGATGAAAAATCATTTAAAGAGCTCGGTTTAAAGTTTGATAATCACGGAAAATTTCCGGACGTAGTATTATACTTTAAAAAGAAGAACTGGCTCTTGCTTATTGAAGCCGTGACAAGTCATGGCCCAGTAAATCCGAAAAGGTTATCTGAACTGAAAAAATTATTTACTGAATCAAAAGCTGGTCTAGTTTATGTGACTGCATTTCCAGATAAGCAAACGATGGCAAGATATGTCTCGGATATCAGTTGGGAAACCGAGGTTTGGGTAGCTGATTCCCCAAGTCATCTGATTCACTTTGATGGAGATAAATTTTTGGGACCATATTAAAAATGTGAATACATGCTGACCGATTGCAGCATGTCACATAATTTTGAGTTGATCGTCTTATAGCATAAACCAAATGAAGTTACCAGTTCATTATTAAATCAGGTCAAATCTCTTCCGTACTGAGTTTCTCTGTAACCTGCTCTTCCGTGAGGCTGAAAATTTCAACGATGTTCTCTTTTGTTATCGGTCCTGCAGCGTTGATCTTTTCACCATCACCATATACGCGAAGCGCATATTCTGCGATCTCATCGAACGATTTAACAGGAATATTCTGATCGGTCAGTCGCTGATACAGCCCGTTATTTTCCAGCCACAACTCGAAAACGGCAATAAACTCTGCGGCACTTTCATTGATATCCGCTGTTTTGATATCGAACAGTTTTTCTCCCAGAAGTGCGAGTCTGTCCACACAACGATCGTTCTGCACCAGCCATTTGAAATAGGCGGGATAGAGAATTGCAAGGCCGCGGCCATGTGCCAGATTTGGGTTGTATCCACTGAGGGCATGCTCAAGATTGTGAAGCATAAACGTGGAGGGTACTCTGCCGGCTGTCTGCATGGTATTCAGTGCCATGGTAGATGCCCAGAGTAGTTGCCCGCGAAGTGCTTCGTTTTCAGGATCTTCAAGTACGTTGGGCAGTGCATCAATTACGGTTTGCATAACACCTTCGCTGTACCTGTCGGCAAGGGGAGATTCATTACCGCCCAAAATATAATTTTCAAAAACATGGCTGAGAATATCGGATGCTCCATCTCGAGTAGTATCAAGCGGTAATGAGGTGTGATATGCCGGGTTTAGCCACGAAGCAGATGGTTTCAAAAATGGGTAACTAATGGGTGATTTTCCTTTCACTTCGGGATTTGATATTACCGCATGTGCAGTCACTTCGGATGCTGTAGCAGCCGTTGTTGGGATGGTTGCAACGGGAAGTGCTCCTTGCATGGTTTTGTATTTCGGTTCGCCCAGAACAAATGGCCAGATCTCTTTTTCACCGTCGTGAATGAGCCCCGCAATGGCTTTTGAGGCATCCATTACTGAACCGCCTCCAAATGCTAAAACGAAATCCACACTATTCTCCTTTCCAAAAGCTGCAGCTTTATCGATGGTTGCTGCATGTGGGTTGGGCTCAATTCCTTCAAAAAGAACGTAATCAAAATTTCTGCTTGAAAGATGATCAGTCACTTTATCCAGATATCCGGTTCGCTTTACGCTGCCTCCGCCTATTACGATGAGTACACGAGATCCGTAATCTTTGAGCCTGTCAAAAAATGATCCGGCATTGGAACTGCCAAAATAGATTCGTGTGGGGACGTGGATTTCGAATGAATTCATGTTTGGGAAAATTTGGTTATCATTATTTCGAAAGAAAAACGAGCAATTTTTTGAATCAGATAAAAATAGTTTTCTCTTCAATATACCAACAACGCCCGATTAAATAAGATTTCAT
Organism: Balneolaceae bacterium; assembly: GCA_007693395.1. Taxonomy (GTDB): domain Bacteria; phylum Bacteroidota; class Rhodothermia; order Balneolales; family Balneolaceae; genus Rhodohalobacter. The sequence goes on from REDS01000105.1 coordinate 19,609, forward strand.
ATGAGCCGTATTCAGGATCTAATTCACGAAAAAGCAGAGCAGTACTTCGATTATATGGTGCAGACGAGAAGGTATCTGCACAAAAATCCTGAGGTGAGTTTCAAGGAATTTGAGACCACAGATTACATTATCCATGAACTTAAAAAATTGGGAATAGAAACCAAACGCCCGCTGGAAACCGGCTGTATTGGTATCATTGATGGGAACCCTTCAGATAGCGTGATTGCGTTGCGTGCCGATATCGATGCACTCCCGATGGATGAAGAGGGGGATGCCAAAAAGGAGTTCATGAGTGAGCGTCCCGGTGCGGCGCATTGTTGCGGACACGATTTTCACACAGCAAATTTACTTGGTACGGCAAGAATATTGAATGATCTGAAAGACCGGATTGATGGGAAAGTGGTTCTGATTTTTCAGCCGGCAGAGGAGAAACTTCCCGGCGGCGGACGGCTGCTCACCGAGTCTGGTGCATTGCAAAATGAGGGAGTGAAGAAAGTGTATGGGATGCATACAAATCCAAACATTTCCCCCGGCCAAATTGCCGTGAAAGCCGGCCCATTGATGGCGTGCACGGTGGAGTTTGATATAGAAATTATCGGGAAAGGCGGGCATGCAGCAGCCCCTCATACTACGGTTGACCCGATTGTAATCGCTGCACAGGTTATACAGCAGTTTCAAACCATCCCCAGCCGGTCACTCGATCCCACCGAACCATCCGTTGTTACAGTTGGGAAAATTCGTGCCGGTTCTGCACATAACATCATACCCGAAAAAGCTGAGCTTATGGGAACCGTTCGTGCATTCTCTATGGAAACCGCCCGGATGATTAAAAAGAGGATGGAAGAGATATTAGCCGGTGTTACAGCGGCATCGGGTGCAACGTTCACGTTTCATTTTAATGAGGGATATCCCGCTGTGGTGAATGATGAAGAATGTGCAGAAACCATTCGAAGTTCAGGCGTAGAGCTATTGGGAACTGAAAATGTAATCCTGATGGAGCGGCCGCTAATGGCGGGTGAAGATTTTGCTTTCTATCAGCAAGAATTTCCCGGTGCATTTTTCTTTTTGGGAACCGGAAGTGATGAGGCAGATTCAAAATGGAGCTGGCACCACCCGCGATACAATGTAGATGAAAAAGCCTTCCTTACGAGCTCGGCACTCATGGCCGGAATTGTTTTGAACACCTGATCACAGAGTGTTTGATAAAACTCTGATTAGAATCATAAGTATAGAGGCACAGCCGATCTATTTTAGTCGACATGGAATCGAAAATCACACGGCTGCTTTTTCTTTCGAAAAGTTACATTGAGATTTAAAGCTTTGAGAATTACTTTGCGGTAGCTCTCGATGGCTCTATTTAAAATGTAACATCCGGATGGTAAACAAAACATTACCTGCTTTTGCTCTAATTGTATTTCTCATAATCGTAGTTTCCTGTTCAGGAGATGATGATGTTACCGTGCTGAAACTGGGTCATGGCCTCGATAGTACCCATCCTGTTCACCTTGCAATGGAATACATGGCAGAGCGCACACGTGAATATTCGGAAGGAAATATCCGCATTGATGTGTATCCCGGGCAGCAGCTTGGTACCGAGCGTGAACTTCTTGAACTTCTCCAAATTGGCAGTGTGGATATCACAAAAGTCTCGTCCAGTGTAATAGAAGGATTTGATCCGATCTACAAAGTGTTTAGCGTACCTTTTCTTTTTGTGGATGAAGAGCACCGATACAACGTTTGGGATGGCGAAATTGGCCGTGAGTTACTGGATGCAGGCGAGCGAATTCGTCTGATGGGGCTTACCTATTATGATGCAGGAACCCGAAGTTTTTATACCAAAGATACACCCATTAATCACCCCGACGATCTGGCCGGTTTACGAATCAGGGTACAGGAGAGCCCGGCTTCAATTCAGATGGTAAATCTATTGGGCGGTTCTGCCACGCCCATCTCCTGGGGAGAAATTTATACAGCCCTGCAGCAGGGAATTGTGGATGGCGCCGAAAATAATGCCCCGAGTTTTCATCTTTCTCGACACTATGAAGTGGCGAGATACTACAGCATTAACGAGCATACTGCGGTGCCAGATATTTTGTACATAAGCCTTTCAACCTGGAATCGGCTGTCGGAATCAGAACAGGAAATTATTCAGCAGGCAGCGGATGAATCGGCCATTTACCAGCGCCGTCTTTGGCGAGAAGCAACCGAACGAGCTATGGATGAGGTTCAGGCTGCAGGGGTTGAAGTTGTTTATCCCGATAAGGAGCCATTTATTGAGCGTTTACAGCCGCTATATCAGGTATATATGGACGAATCGGACGAACTAAAGCAGTTTATTGAACGAATCCAGGAGCTTGCAGATGGATAAAATTGTAGAGAAAATCGATGAAATGTTAGCCTGGATTCTCATCATCCTGATGGGGTTTTTGGTAATTGATGTTACCTGGCAAGTGCTTACACGATTTTTACTGGGTTCGGCAAGTTCGTTCACCGAAGAGGTTGCCCGATTTCTGCTGATCTGGATTGGCCTTTTAGGTGCAGCTTATGCCTATCGAAAAGATCTGCACCTCGCATTCGACTACTTTTCGATGAAAGTTCGCGGCCCGAGAAGGAAACTGCTCGGAATATTCATTCATACACTGGTAGCTCTATTCTCACTATTGGTACTTGTAATTGGGGGCGGTTACCTGGTGAATCTAACCTGGGAACTGAATCAGGTTTCAGCGGCGCTGCAAATTCGCCTGGCCTATGTTTACAGTGTGCTTCCATTGAGCGGGATATTAATCATGCTCTATTCAGCCATGTTTATCAGGGATATTTACCGCGGAGATGGAGATTCTGCCGTGCCCGAACCTAAAGCAAGAGAGGCTGTTTGATGGAAATTGCCGGTGTTCTTGTTCTCATTATCAGTTTTGTATTTCTGCTTTTGATTGGTGTACCCATCGCTTTCTGCATCGGTATAGCTACACTGCTCACCATGCTTGTGAGTATTCCGTTCGATCCCGCCGTAACAACGGTTGCCCAGCGAATGGCTACCGGCCTTGATAGTTTTACTCTCCTGGCGATTCCCTTTTTTATACTTGCCGGGCAGATTATGAATCAGGGAGGCATTGCGCGCCGATTGATTGATTTCGCAAAATCCATTGTGGGGATGCTTCCCGGCGGACTTGCATACGTACATGTTGTGGCAGCCATGTTATTTGGATCTATTTCCGGGTCGGCAGTGGCAACGGCGTCGGCAATTGGGGGTTTTATGGGGCCTCAAATGGAAGAGGAGGGATACGATAAAGATTTTACTGCAGCTCTGAATATTACATCCTCCACAACCGGATTGATCATCCCGCCCAGCAACATCCTCATTGTTTACTCACTGGCAAGTGGCGGTGCTTCCATCGCAGCCCTCTTTCTGGCTGGTTACATTCCCGGAATTTTAACCGGCTTGTTGCTGATGGCGGTTTCGGGGTATTTCGCGTTCAAACGAAAATATCCGGTTACCGGACGGGTATCACTGAAAGTTGCAGCCAGAAAGTTCTGGGAAGCCATCCCGAGCCTGTTCCTCATTATTCTTGTGATTGGCGGAATTGTAGCCGGTATTTTTACGGCAACGGAAGCATCGGCAATTGCAGTGGTGTATGCGCTCATCCTTGCAGTGGCATACAGAAGTATGAGTCCCGGCCAGTTGAAAAGTGTGCTGCTTTCCAGTGTTAATACCACTGCAATTGTAGCGCTGCTCATTGCAACATCCATGGCGATGTCGTGGATCATGTCGTACGAAAACATCCCGGTTTTTGTAACCGAAAGCCTCATCGCCCTCAGCGACAATCCGTTTGTGATTTTGATCATCATCAACATTATCCTGCTGATGGTGGGTATATTTATGGATATGACACCTGCCGTTTTGATCTTCACACCCATTTTCCTGCCGCTTGTAGTTGAAATGGGCATGGATCCGGTTCATTTTGGGATCATTATGGTGTTGAATTTGAGTGTTGGCCTCTGTACACCGCCGGTGGGAAGTGTTCTGTTCGTGGGATGCGGCATTGCCAATATCTCCATCACAAAAGTGATAAAACCACTAATACCGCTTTTCATTGCAATGGTACTTTCACTTCTCTTGGTAACCTACTTCGAAAGCTTGAGCCTCTTTCTGCCACGTCTTTTTGGATATTGATTTTGTATGAATTTAGAATTTTGGAGTTTTGATCATGATTGATCTTTTTAAAAAAGCATATTCCTCAGCTGAGATTTATCAACAATCAGTGATTGAAAAAGAGGGTACACTATTCTTTATGATCCGGTATAAATCACAACCATATTTGGTGATTGGATCAGAGGAGAAAAAATCGGATTACTTTTCGTTTCACGGTGAAAGGATTGATTTGGATGGTGGTATTTATCTGAAATGTGATTTATCGGCTCATAATGCTGGCTGTTTACGATCCCTTTTTCCCTTCACAAAACCGGTCCCGGCAGGAAAACGAAACTCTTATGGTTTGGGTGATCGCCTTGGAAATGCAGGAGCTGCTCATGTAAAAGCTATCCGTGAGACGGAATTTTTTCCTGTATTGGCTCAGCAATCAATACGGGAGCTGGAACGGACAGGCAGAACAGCAGAAGAGGTACTTGATGCGGCAAGCTGGGCGGTATTCAGGGAGGGATATAAGGATGGATTTGGTGCTGATGGCGATCATCTGAAAACAACGGAAGATATCGACCTGATGATGAATGCAGGGTTTACCATGTTCACCATCGACCCGAGCGATTATGTTGTGAATGAAGCGATTAACATGAGCCACAAAGAGCTGATGCATCATTTCGAAAATTTGCCATGGAATATGCTGGATGATCAACCGGAAAAATTTCTCGAAAGAGTTGGAAGGGTTGATGTTTTACTTCATGATGGTTACAAACTGTCTCCATCAATGAATGAGATTCTTACCGGAATGGTGAAGTATGGCCGGGTGATCACCCACACAAAAATGCTGGCAGACTATATCAAACAAACATGGCCTGATTATCCGGCGGAACTGGAGCTTTCTGTGGATGAAACTGATCAGCCCACAACACTCACAGAGCATTATCTGATTGCTTCCGAATTAGCCAGGCTGGGAGTGGATTTAGTTAGTCTCGCTCCAAGATTTTGTGGGGATTTTGAAAAAGGTGTCGATTTTCGGGGTGATTTAGATCAGTTTAGGGACGAATATCTGCAGCATTTGGCTATAGCCGGTATGTTTGGCGGATATAAACTGAGTATCCACTCCGGGAGTGATAAATTCTCGGTGTACGAAGTAATCGGGTCAATTAATGCCGGGGTCGTTCATGTGAAGACTGCAGGAACAAGTTATCTTGAGGCTCTCAGAACCGTGGCTGAGGTGAATCCTGAGCTCTTTTTTCAAATCCTGGAATTTTCGAAAAAGAGATTCAACGAAGATAAAAAAACCTATCACATATCCGGACTCCCGGAAAATATCCCCGATTTGAGCTCAATGAAAGGCGATGATCTGAAAAACCTGCTCGATCAGGATGGCGCAAGGCAGGTGCTTCATGTGGCTTACGGCTCTGTTTTACATGGGCAGGGTGAAATTTCCAAAAAGTTCAAAAAAGAGATCATGAATGCTCTTGAGTTGCATCAGGATCTCTATGAAAGCAATTTGGTAAAACACTTTAGAAGGCATTTAAGGCCGTTTGGGTAGTTTCAATCTTTCTTTAGAGTTCTTAAAAAGATATACTGCTTAAGATTGGTGGTTATCAATCTAATGGGAAATAGTGGGAAATAGGAAGTAAAGTTTAGATAGTTCAAACAGTATTGATTCAAAATGGAATGATGTAATGGTGCATGAAGATATTTTTTCCCTAAAAGGTAAAACAGCAGCGGTAATTGGAGGAAGCGGTGTTCTTGGTGGTGCTATGGTGCAGGCATTGGCGAAAGCCGGGGCGAAGACGGCTGTTTTTTATAGCGGAAATCCTGAAGGAGCCGAAAGCCAAAAAGCTGAAGTTGAAAAAAATGGCGGGCAGGCAATCATCTGTAAAGCGGATGTAAGGAGTGAAGAATCTTTAAAAAAAGCATTTCAGAATATAGAGCAAACCTGGGGCCGGCTCGATATCCTGGTGAATGCTCCCGGAGTAAATTCCACAACCCCGGTGATGGAAATTTCAGAAGAGGAGTGGGATCGTATTATGGATATCAATCTGAAAGGTGTGTTTTTTGCAAGCCGTATTGCTGCTGATATTATGATGCGCAACAATACCCATGGCAGCATCATCAATATTTCTTCGGCTTCATCAGAGATACCTCTCTCAAAAGTTTTCACCTACAGCATCTCAAAGGCCGGCATGAATAATATGACGAAATTTCTTGCCCGCGAATGGGCTGATAAAAATATTAGGGTAAACGCACTTTTACCCGGTTTTTTTCCGGCCGAGCAGAACCGAAAAATTCTCACCAAAGAGCGAACGGAAGCCATTTTCAATCACACCCCGATGAATCGGTTTGGAGAACCGGGCGAACTGGCCGGCGCTTTGATCTGGCTCGCATCAGAAAAAGCCTCCTCGTTTGTAACCGGCGCGATTATTTCGGTTGATGGCGGTTTCACATCAATGACCATTTAAAACTGTCTGGAGATATGAACAGAACTGAATCTATCCGGTTTATTTTGCATCACAAAGCCGTTGCTGTATTGCGTTTTGATGATCCGGATTGCTTTAAGCCTCTTATTGAGGCGCTTTACAAGGGTGGGATCAGGGTTGCTGAAATTACGATGACAGTACCCGGAGCGATCGGTTTGCTGGAAGAAAGTGCATCTTTTCTGCCGGATGATATGCTTTTAGGTGTTGGTTCAGTGATTGACAAAGAAACTGCTGAACGCGCCATCACTGCCGGGGCAGAGTTTGTAGTTAGCCCGATTGTGAAAGAAGAAGTGATACGGGCATCAAGAAACCGGGATAAAGTTGTAATGGCCGGCGCATTTACCCCTACGGAAATTCAACATGCATGGGAGCTGGGCTCAGATATCGTAAAAGTTTTTCCGGCAAACATTCTGGGGTTGGATTTCTTCAAAGCCGTTAAGGCACCACTTCCACACTTGCAACTTATGCCAACAGGAGGTGTGTCGCTGACCAATGGCAGAGATTGGCTCAAAGCCGGAGCTTGTGCCGTTGGAATTGGAAGCGCACTGGTTTCATCGGAAGATCTGCGAAACAAAAACTATACTTCAGTTCAGAAGAAAGCTGCTATTTTGGTTCATAACCTTAAAAACCGGGAAGATCATCATGAGTAAACAAATTGTGACATTTGGTGAGATAATGCTCCGTCTATCAACTCCGGGATATAAGCGGTTTACTCAGACGGATACGTTCGACGCTACATTTGGCGGAGGCGAAGCAAATGTAGCTGTATCACTCTCTCAGTTTGGCATGAACAGTACATTTGTAAGTAGCATACCACCTCACGAAATTGGCGAGGCTGCTGTACAATCGTTGCGAAAATATGGTGTGAACACAGATTTTATCCATCGGGAAGGAGAAAGGCTGGGCATCTATTTTCTTGAAACAGGTGCGAGTCAGCGGCCATCAAAAGTGATCTATGATCGTGCAAACTCAGCAATCAGCCGGTTAGATCCATCTTCGGTTAACTGGGATAAAATCTTTGAAGGGAAGGATTGGTTTCATTGGACGGGTATTACTCCTGCACTGGGTAAAAACCTCACTATTGCCCTGAAAGAGGCGTGCATTGCAGCAAAAAAGGCCGGAGTACAAATTAGTTGTGATCTCAATTTCAGGGCAAAACTGTGGACGGAAAAAGAGGCGCAGGCTGTAATGAACCCGCTTATGGAGTATGTGGATGTCTGCATTGCCAATGAAGAGGATGCCCAGCGCAGCCTCGGGTTTGATGCCGGTTCTACAGATGTTGAGGGAGCTCATCTCGATGAAGAGGGATACATCACCCTGGCTAAATCCCTCAAAAAGAGGTACGGATTTGATACAGTTGCAATAACTCTACGTGAAAGTTTTTCTGCCAGCATGAATGGCTGGAGTGCGCTGCTGCATGATGATGGGCATTGTGAGACACCATACCGGTCCGATCGATATGAAATTAAAATAGTGGATCGTGTTGGCGGGGGAGATTCTTTTGCAGCCGGATTGATTTATGGCCTTCTAACTAAAGAGAATTCTAAAGAAGCTCTCGATTTTGCAGTTGCAGCTTCATGTTTGAAGCAGACCATTCCCGGTGATTTCAATCTTGTAACCGTGGACGAAGTGGAAAAACTGCTGAAAAGCGGCGGTTCAGGGCGCGTGGAGCGTTAAAATTTATGACAAGTTCAGGTAGTGTTATGACAAACAGATTTATACATGATGACTTTTTACTTCAGAACGAAACAGCTGTAAAGCTCTATCATGATGTTGCCGCGCCCTTGCCGATCATCGATTATCATAATCACCTGCCCCCGAATCAAATACTGGCAAACAAAAACTTCAAAAATATCACGCAAATCTGGCTGGCCGGTGATCATTACAAATGGCGTGCCATGCGCACCTGTGGTGTTGATGAGAAGTTTATTACCGGTGATGCAACCGACAAAGAGAAGTTTCTCGCATGGGCAGCGGTGGTCCCAAAAACAGTAAAAAATCCCCTCTATCACTGGACCCACATGGAGCTGAAAAATCCATTAGGGATTACCGACAGATTACTGAATGGTGAAACAGCAGAAAAAATATGGGATGAGTGCAATGAAATGCTTCAAAGTCCTGAATTTTCAGTCAGAAGTTTGCTGAAACGGAACCGTGTTCAGGTTGTGGCAACAACCGACGATCCTGTCAATTCGCTCACTGAACATTCAAAATTTCAGCAAGAAGAGCAGGCAGATTTTTTGATGATTCCAACATTCAGGCCGGATACTGGAATGAACATTGAAGACCGTGGTAACTTCAGAAAATGGACTCGTTTTCTTTCAGTTCTGTCAGGGAAAGATATCACCACATTCAAGGTTTTGATAGAAGCTTTGAAAGTTCGGCATGACTACTTTCATCAATTGGGTTGCAGAGCTTCAGATCATGGAATTGAAAAACCCTATTCAGATCCATTTACAGATGAGCAGCTGGAAGAGATATTCAGCAAAATTATGACGGGAAAAGACCTGACAATAGAAGATATCCGAAGCTATAAATCTGCATTTCTCTATTATTGCGGGCTGATGGATCACGAAAAAGGGTGGGTATTTCAGCTGCATATCGGGGCAATCAGAAACAACAGTTCCAGGATGATGAAAAAGCTGGGCCCTGATTCCGGGTTCGATTCGATGGGCGATGCGGAGATTGCACGGCCACTGGCGAGACTCTTGAACAGGCTCGATTCAGAAAATAATCTCCCAAAAACGATACTCTACAACATCAACCCGAGAGATAATGAGCTAATGGCTACCATGGCTGGAAATTTTCAGGATGGTTCCGTCCCCGGAAAAATTCAACACGGACCGCCGTGGTGGTTTTTGGATCAAAAAGATGGAATTGAAAAACAGATAGAGTCACTTTCAAATATGGGTATTTTGAGTGAGTTTATCGGTATGACAACGGATTCAAGAAGTTTCCTCTCATTTTCCAGGCACGACTATTTTCGCCGGATCCTGTGCAATATTATTGGTCAGGATGTAGAAACCGGATTGATTCCGGATGACGAAAACCTTCTGCATACTTTAATCAGAAAAATCTGTTATCAAAATGTGAAAAACTATTTTAACTATGGTGAGTGACTATGAAAAAATCTGCCCATAAAAGTTTGATAATACTATTTATAGTATTGCTGTTTCCACTCACATCAATCGCTCAAACATTTTCAATTGAGGTAACAGCGGGAGCGTTGGATCGGGTTCATTCCGTTGTGTCGTTTTACCTGCCTGATGACTTTGAACAAGGCAACTACTTGCTGATAGGAGATGACGGAACAGAATCCGTTCTACAAATCGATCAGCAGAATCGTGGTTGGTTTATTCTTGATGAGCTTTCAGCAGGGGGCTCAAAACAGTTCATATTCTCAAAAGAATTTCTCGTTTCGGATCAATCGGCACTTGCTGTCAACTACCTGATGGATGAGAATACCATCACCATAAATTCCGGTGATGAGAGCGTATTGAGTTATTTTCATGGTGAAAACAATCCGCCCGAAGAGCTCGATGAACGATATCGCAGAGGCGGTTATATCCATCCGGTCTATTCACCATCCGGTGTAATTCTTACAAATCACCTTAATGCAGATCTTCATCCACACCATTCGGGAATCTGGTCAGCTTGGACAAATACAGAGTTCGATGGCCGTACACCTGACTTCTGGAATATTCATCAAAACACAGGCCGGGTTGATGTGGTAGAAGAATCATTAAACCGTGAGAACGGTGCTGTTTTTGCAGGATTCTCATCAAAACACAGATTTTTGGATCTTTCAGCGCCCGATGGCCCGGTTACCGCTTTGAATGAATCGTGGATAGTTCGGGTATATCAATCGGGTGCAGGGTATCACTTTTTTGATCTGGAAGTAACCCAAACCGTTAATTCAGACAAACCACTTCATTTGCCTGAATACCGATATGGTGGTGTTGGTTTTCGGGGCCATGCAGATTGGGATGATCCTGATAATGCTGGTTTTTTAACAGCCGAAGGTTTGGGACGTGATGGCCACGGAACCCGCACCAGGTGGACCCATATTGGCGGCCACAGTGAGGGTGAACTCGCCGGAATTGCCATTTTAGGGCATCCATCAAATTTCCGATATCCTCAAACGGTGAGAATTCATCCCGACGAACCCTTTTTCAATTTTGCACCACAGCAGATGGGTGCAATGGACATTCAGCCCGGAACTCCTTACCAAGCGCGCTACCGCTATATCACCTATGATGGCGAACCTGATACCGAACTTCTGAACCGGCTTTGGAGTGATTATGCCTGGCCGCCCGGAGTAACTGTTACAGAAATGGATTAATGTGATGATTACCGATAATTTGTTCCGTTATGATTCGATTTATCACACCATGTAAAGGAGATTGATGAGTATTCGGATATGCTTAAAGAGATAAAAGATTTTCTGCTCCATTTAAGGCTGCACTATCAGTTCTTTATCCTGTCAGGCGGGTACCTGCTTGGTGGTTTGATTGCGGATGAGATGAACACCACTCAATTCTGGCTTCAATTTCTAAATGTGCATATTCTGCTTTTTGGCGGAGCTACAGCGTATAACTCATATTGGGACAAAGATGAAGGCCCCATCGGTGGGCTGAAGCATCCGCCAAAAATGACTGCCTGGATGCATAAAGTTTCACTGCTCTTCATGTTTGCGGGGTGGGCTTGGGCCATTACTGTGAACATTGCATACTTTTTGGTTTTTGGCATAAGTGTGGCGCTTTTCTGGCTCTATTCAACACCTCATGCACGCTGGAAGGGACGTCCGCTGGCAAGTATGGTTGCAATTGCATTGAGTACGGGCACAAACTCGGTTCTTCTTGGATTTTGGGCCGCAGGAGGGATGTTTACACCCGCTTTATTTGCAGCTTCAGCCGGTGCCGCACTAATATTGCTGAGCCTCTATCCAATTTCACAGGTATATCAGATTGAAGAAGACAGCAAGCGTGGTGATAAGACCTTTACAATGAGATTTGGGCTCAATGGTGTGAAACTATTTTTTCGTTTCAGCTACCTGTCCGGATTGATTTTGCTGACATTGGGGTTTTACGCAATATACACTGCTCCTGCAATAGTACTCTTCATAACTGCTTTACTATCATTCTTTATATTAAATGCTTTTGTGAAAAGACTGGAAGGTGTTATCCGGGAGTACCCCATTGTAATGAAGATCAAATTTGCAGCTTCACTTGCATTTGTACTTTTTTTAATCGCATCAAATGCCATTCGGTATGAATGGATTGGGGATACGTTTTTTAGAACATATTTTTAAAAGCTTAAACAGATTATGACAGAAGTAAAAACAAGATGTATCACTCGTGATATAATTGAAAATGCCTATACCTACAATGAGTACAGAGAGTTAATTGACGACCTGCTTAAAACAGGTAAGACAACGGGAGAAAATCATTCCGAATCGATGCTGCACTATACAAAAATGAATGTGCATCGGATGAACCGTATTGACAAGAGAACGGAGCTATCCGAAGAACTTTTGGAATCATTGCAAAACCTGGACAGGCCGATGGTCTGGCTGGTTATTACGGAAGCCTGGTGCGGTGATGCAGCTCAATCTCTGCCTGTTATTCAGAAAATGGCTGAACAAACCAAGAAAATTCAGATAAGGTATATTCTCAGGGATGAACATCTGGAAATTATGGATCAGTTTTTGACGAATGGCAAGAGCCGGTCGATACCTAAATTGGTAGCACTTGATGCGCGAACACTGGATATTTTAGGAACCTGGGGCCCGCGCCCAAATGATGGCCAACTGTTTTTTGATGAGTTAAGATCAAACGATGAACTATCGTACCGGGAAGTAGCGGAGCGATTGCATAAGTGGTACGCTGATGATCGCACAAAATCCATTCAGAGTGAATTTGTACCACTTCTGAACCACTGGGAAAACAGCTGAAAATCATTAACTCCATTGTCTGATAGTCCAAATACCGACTCTTTTTATCGCCACATTGCTCAAACCAGTGATGCACCGATGGGAATCGAGATTGAGAGAGCTGAAGGCTGTTTTATATACACCAAAAGCGGAGAGCGGTATACAGATTTGATTTCAGGAATTGCAGTCAGCAGCCTCGGCCATCGCCACCCTGAAGTGATAAAAGCCATACAGAAGCAGCTGGAAAAGCACCTCCATGTTATGGTGTACGGAGAGTTTATCCAGGAACCCCAAAGCCGTTTCGCCGAACGGTTATGCAAGCAACTACCGGAATCACTCGATCGTGTCTACTTTGTGAACAGCGGAACCGAAGCGATTGAAGGTGCCCTTAAACTTGCAAAAAAGTTTACGGGCAGAAGTAAACTTGTGGCCCTTCAGAACAGCTATCATGGGGATACACACGGCTCTCTTAGTGTTACAGGGCGAAATGTGTATCGTGATCCGTATGAGCCGCTTTTGCCAAATGTTCATTTTTTAGAATTTAACCGGATTGAAGGGCTTGATACCATCGACAGTGAAACTGCTGCTGTGATACTCGAACCTATTCAGGGGGAAGGCGGCGTAATACCAGCAGATACGGCATGGCTTAAAGAGATCAAAAAACGGTGCGATGAAACCGGGACTCTGTTGATTTTTGATGAAATCCAGACCGGGTTTTTCAGGACAGGCTCACTCTTCGCATTTCAACACTATGGAGTAATACCCGATATACTCTGCCTGGCAAAAGCGATGGGCGGAGGTATGCCGATGGGTGCGTTTGTCTCCTCTACAGAAATTTTTGAAGTATTCAAACACGATCCGCCACTGAACCATGTAACCACATTTGGCGGCCACCCTGTTTGTTGTGCAGCAGCTGATGCAAATTTACGAGTGCTGTTAAGTGAGAACTTTTCTGAGCGGGCAAAAGCTATTGAAAAGTGTGCCCGCGAAATTCTGCAAGGCAAAGGTATCACCGAGGTTCGGGGCAGGGGAGCAATGCTTGGACTTCAGTTACGAGACTCGAAACTCACCCAAGATGTAGTGGGTGAATGTTTCAAACAAGGAATTATTCTCGGGTGGACTCTCCATTCAAATTCACTGATCCGTATTGCACCACCGCTCATCATGGAACAAAATCTGCTGGAAGAATCTCTTCACATAATTGCAGAAGCCATCAGAAAGTTTGCCTGAAGAAGCAGGTAAACAGAATCACAAAGATTCTACTGAAATTTTCACTGCAATACCTCGGCTTCATCAGGTTGGGTACTTACGCCAGGTTGTGGTAGGGATTTTAGGAAGTGGCACAAGTGGATACTTGCGCCAGGATAAGGGCCATTTCATTATGATCGTGGAGGTATTTTGTTTGCAGGAAACTGGAAAAACTTTACCCCTCATACTCCGATAACTGCGCCACAAGCTTTTCGAGATTGGTTTCGGCGTCCGCTTTTTTCTGACGCTCTTTTTCAACAACAGCTTCCGGCGCATTCTCTACAAACCCTTTGTTCGAAAGCTTGGCATCAATACCTTTCATAAAACCCTTCAGGCGATCAATCTCTTTCTGAATACGTTCCCGTTCCACGTCGAGATCAATCAATCCTTCAAGCGGAATGAAGATTTCAGAACCCTCCACAACCGAAGCGGCTGAGGCTTTTGGTTTTTCTGCGGCAACATCAAATGTTAATCGCTCAACAGGTAGCAGTTTTTTGTAGATCCAGCCGGAGTTTTCGAGCTGTTTTGCCAATTCACTGTTTTTTGGTTTTATGATGATCTTCAATGCCGATTTCGGAGCAAGATTCATCTCTGCCTGGATATTTCGAATGGCTGATATCTGAGATTGCACAGCGCCAAATAACTCAACCGATTCAGGAAATCTCTCATCACGAATTTCCGGCCATGTACTGATTGTGAGTGCCTCATCAGCGGATCGCTCACGGATTCTCTGCCAGATCTCTTCCGTGATAAACGGCATAAACGGGTGGAGCATTTTCATCAGAATTTCGAAGAAACCGAGAGCTCGTTCCAGATTCTCTTTGGGCATTTTTTCGCCAATCTGGTCCGATTTGCATACTTCGATATACCAGTCACAGAAATCATCCCAAACAAGTGAGTAGATTTTCTTGAGGGCTTCATTGAGCCGATACTTTTCAAAATCATCCTCCATCTCTGCCAGTGTAGTCCGGATGCGTCCCAACATCCATTTATCGGCAAGATTCTCAGGATCAATTTCAGTGGTTGGTGTGTAGGATTCATTCTCATCCATATTCATGGTGAGAAACCGGAATGCATTCCAGATTTTATTTGAAAAATTTCGTCCCTGTTCGCAAAGGGCTTCATCAAAAAGAAGATCATTACCGGCCGGTGCTGAGAATAACATGCCGGTACGGGTGCCATCTGCACCATATTTCTTGATCAGCTCAAGCGGATCGGGTGAGTTGCCAAGAGATTTCGACATTTTCCGCCGCTTTTCATCCCGTACAATACCGTGGTAATAGACATTGCTGAACGGTTTTTCATCTGCAAAGGCGTAACCGGCCATAATCATCCGGGCAACCCAGAAAAACATAATTTCAGGTGCGGTAACCAGGTCCTGAGTGGGGTAGTAGTACTCAAGTTCCGGGTTAGCCTTTTTATTTCGCACAAATTCCGGATCAAAAACCGAAATGGGCCACAGCCATGATGAAAACCACGTATCGAGCACATCTTCATCTTGTCTCAAACGTTCTCTGGAGAGATTTGAATTTCCTGATTTTTCTTTCGCTAACGAGAAGGCTTCATCGGCGGTACGGGCTATCACATAGTCATTTTCTCCGTCACCATAATACCAGGCGGGAATCCGGTGTCCCCACCAGAGTTGTCTTGAAATACACCAGTCGCGAATGTTCTCCATCCAGTTGCGATAGCTGTTTTTGAATTTGGCAGGATGGAACTGAATATCGTCGTTCATTACATGATCGAGAGCGGGTTTGCTCAGATCATTCATTTTCAAAAACCACTGAAGCGAAAGACGCGGCTCTATTACTACATCGGTTCGCTCAGAGTAGCCCACTTTGTTGTTCATCTCTTCAACCTTCATGAGCAGGCCAAAATCTTCAAGATCTTTTGCGATACGCTTTCGGGCTTTAAACCGGTCTTCGCCTACGTAAAATTTTGCTTCTTTGGCCATGGTGCCATCAGCATTGAGGATGTCAATTACCTCAAGCCCGTGTTTCACTCCAAGTTCGTAATCATTAGGGTCGTGGGCAGGGGTGATTTTCAGGCAGCCTGTTCCAAATTCGGGGTCCACGTATTCATCAGCTATGATAGGTACTTCGCGATTCACCATCGGGATGATGGCGGTTTTACCCACAAGATGTTTATAACGTTCATCATCAGGATTTACGCAAACAGCGGTATCAGCGAGAATGGTTTCGGGCCGGGTTGTGGCGATGGTTACATATTCATCAGAATCTTTGATCGGGTAGCGAACATGATAAAATTTGGATTGTACCTCCTTGTGGATGACCTCTTCATCGCTCAGGGCGGTTTGTGCGGCCGGGTCCCAGTTTACCATCCGAAGTCCGCGATAGATCAGCCCGCGGTTGTACAGTTCAATAAAGCAGTCGATTACGGTTTCGTAGAGCTCATCTTCGAGAGTGAAACGTGTGCGCTGCCAGTCGCACGATGCGCCCAGTTTTTTTAACTGCTCAAGGATAATGCCTCCATGCTCATCGGTCCAGTTCCAGGCGTGTTTCAGGAACTCGTCGCGGGAGAGATCACTCTTTTTGATCCCTTCTTTGCGCAGTTTTTGAACCACTTTTGCTTCGGTTGCAATGGATGCGTGATCGGTTCCCGGCACCCAGCAGGCATTTTTTCCAAGCATTCGGGCACGGCGCACAAGCACATCCTGGATGGTGTTGTTGAGCATGTGGCCCATGTGAAGCACACCGGTTACGTTTGGTGGTGGGATCACAACGGTAAATGATTCACGCTCATCCGGTTCGGAGTGAAAGTAGCCGTTTTCCTCCCAGTAGGTGTACCACTTCTCTTCGGTTTCGGCGGGGTTGTATTGCTTGGGTATATCTTGATCTTTACTCATAAATGGATAAGGTTTAACCGCAAAGGACGCTGAGTGCCGCAAAGATTACCCTTGGCGATTCTTAGCGTCCTTTGCGGTTTTTCACATATTACTTGACTCTTTTCAGGCGAACTCCGAAGTGTCCGTCACAGCCGTGAATATGGGGGAGTGTTTGATAAGCTAATCCGCCTTCAGCAAGTACCTCTTCCGGCAGAAATTCATCGAGTGGTTCAAGCTCGAAGTTATCGTACTTTTTGAGGAAGTTTTGAATCTGTTCCCAATTCTCTTCCGGTTCGATTGAACAGGTGCTGTACACAAGGCGACCACCTCGTTTCACATGATTTGCAGCTTCATCCAGCAACTCTTCCTGTAATTTTACGGAATTTTCAAGCTCTTCTTCTGTTCGTTTCCATCGCAGATCGGCACGCTTGCTCAGCACACCTGTACCTGTGCATGGAGCATCAAGAAGAACACCATCTGCCAGTTTCAGATTGAGTTCGCGGACATCATCCTGCCGTATTTTCATATTTTCAGCACCATAATCCATAGCGCTTTGGGCAAGCATTTCGAGCCGATTTGGATTGATATCCACAGCGATGATGGTTCCTTCACCCTCCATCATATTGCTCATTACAATACTTTTGGTGCCGGGTGCAGCGCAGAGATCGTAAATGGTTTCGCCGGGCAGCGGCTCAAGAATTGTGGGAGCAAATCCGGCGGCGATATCCTGCACCAGACATATACCTTTTTTCAGAAGATCTTTTTCAATAAACGGGGCAATCGAATCTACTTTAAAGTAGCCCGGCAGCCAGTCGCTCTCTTCATATTCAACATCGAGCTTTTCCATTCGCAGGATAAAATTTTCTGTTTTTGTGCGAAGGTTATTCACCCTTATGTAATAAGCCGGCCGTTGATTATTTGCCTGCATCAGCTGGAAAGCTTCGCGTTCGCCAAAGCGCTGTACCCATCGTTTTACCATCCACTCAGGATGTGAAAAGGTAGTGGCCACCAGTTTTGTGCGATCTTCAAATGCCGGTTTTGGGAGGTTGTCGATATCCCGCTGGATGTTTCTGAGAATGGCGTTAACCAGATCGCCTGATTTTGATCCTAACTTAAGTTTTGCAATTTCAACAGCTTCATTGATGGAGGCATAATCGGGTGTGCCGCTCATAAAAAGAAGTTCGTAGAGGCCGAGCCTGAGGATGTTTTTGAGCAGGGATTTCATCTCCTCCACATCAATACTTGAAAATTCATTGATTATAAAATCCAGGTAGCTTCTTCTGCGTAAAATGTTTTGAACATATTCGCGAACCTGTGCACGCTCTCTGGGTTCAAGTTCGTTGGCATCAGCAAAACTCAGGTTTCCTGTGTCATCAAAATTTAGCAGTAAATCAACACTCGTAGATCTTGCGGTAGCTTCTTTTTCCAATGTTTTCAAATATTTATAATGTTATATCTCCAGCTGAAATTGCTTTGCTCCCGGATGGTTTTTTCCAAAAGAAAAACAGTCTTAAATATAGAGCTTTATGCCTCTTTTTGCTAATCAGGATCGGCATTAAATAGTACAGAAGGGTGCAGGTATCAATCCCCTTGTCGTTAATGAGCTTCAGAAATAGACTACAATTCTCAAATGAGATTATCAGGCAAGAAATTGGATTTTTTATGAATGGAAGACTCTGAAAGAATCAGATAACACAGCATAGGGAAACGCCCTATGAAAGTGGAGTAAATTAAAAAAATCCCGAGGTGGATGGTTTGATCAACGCAGCGGAACTGAATCGAGGGATGTTATAGGCATTTAAAATGAGAATGGGCTGATTCGGTTACTATTTGTGACTGTAGATAATGATATTTTCTACCATATAATCAATGCAAAACACCCTGCAGAAAAAATTAAATCTACGCCAACGGACAAGTTGTGTAGTCCGAGAAAAACCAAAATGCGGATATACTACATGACAGGTTTTATAATGATATTTCCATTTTGGATCGTAGTTTTATAACATGTAGAAATGCTGATTTTTGATTGTAACTGAAAAGTAGTTAAAACAGATGATTGCCGGGTTTGAACTTTGGGTATTCCTTGCCGGTCTTGGGATATTCCTGTTTGGAATGCATATGATGGAGGAGTCGATCCGGCTGCTGAGTGGCGGGGCATTCCGGTCGCTTATCAGAAAGTACACCGATACGAAGCTGAAAGCTATCTCAAGCGGGATTTTCAGTACAGCAATTCTTCAGAGCAGTTCAGCAGTTTCTCTGATGGTTCTGGCCTTTGTGGGTGCCGGAATAATGACGCTTACTCAAGCCATTGCCGTAATGATGGGTACCAAGGTTGGTACTACGGCAACGGCGTGGATTGTGGCTGTATTTGGCTTCAAATTCAACATAGATGCATTTTCACTTCCATTGATTGGAATTGGCGGATTGGGCATCATTCTTCTTGCTAAATCTCCCCGATATGTGAATATCAGTAAGTTTATGGTGGCTTTCGGGTTTCTCTTTATGGGGCTCGATTATATGAAAAACAGTGTGGATCAACTTGCTGAGGTTATCGATCCTGCCATGTTTGCCGGCTATGGAGTGATTGTTTTTGCCATTGTTGGGATGGTGATGACCGCCATAATGCAGAGCAGTTCGGCTACCATTGCAATTGTTCTCACCATGCTTTTTAGCGGGGTAATCACCTTCAGCTCGGGTGCTGCGATGGTAATCGGGGCGAATGTGGGCACAACCGTAACCGTTTTACTCGGTTCGATTGGGGGGATTGTTTCAAAAAAGCAGGCGGCATTAAGCCAGCTTATTTTTACGGTGAGTACGGCTGTTATTACTCTTTTGGTTTTACCGCTGCTTACCTGGCTGGTGCTGGATCTTCTCGGATTTGAAGAAAACCTGGTTCTTGGCCTGGCACTCTTTCACTCTATTTTTAACGTCATAGGGGTGATTGTTTTCTATCCATTTATCGGGAATCTGGCTGGATTTGCAGAGAAACGTATTCAGGAGAAGCAGGAAACGTTCAGTAAATATATCTATCGAACCGAGCCTTCTGTTTCGGATGCGGGTTTAGAGGCACTTCGTAAGGAGATATCCCGGCAGCTTCGGTATTCACTATTATTCATCAACCAAACCATAAACCCCGGCCGGCATGGTAAGCATATTATGTATGGTGATTTGGTGCAGTATCACGGGGAAATATTTGAGTATTACACAAGAGTGATCTCTCACGAGATGGAAAAGCCTCTTCAGGAGAAAACGGATAAGATGCTACGGGCAAGCAGAAATATTATGAATGCATCTAAAAATATTTATGATCTGCGCGATGAATTAATGATTCTGCATAGTGAGACGGATCTATCACATCAGAAAGCGAGTAAATCACTGTCAGAGAGGCTGCAAAGAATTGTTGAAAAAGGGAAAGAGCTGAAGCTTGAAGATCCGGAAGCAGCCGGACAAACGGAGGATGTGCAGGAGCTGCATGATTATATCGAGAGTGAAGATAAGGTATTCATAAAAATGTGTGGTGATATGCTCTCATCAAAACAGATCAAAAAGGGGGAAGTTTCTTTCTTGCTGATGATGAATCGGGTGGTAACACAATCAAACCGTATGCTTATCTATTCGATGAAAACATTGCTTGAGAGAATCTATGATGAATCGGGCAACAGTACGAATTAACCATACAAATTGGAGCCATTTTAAACCACTCTTCCTTTGATTTTTGAAACAGAAGTAACTACCTTTTTAAGCTGTAAAGAATAAGAAAATCAGGCGGCATTTTTAGCCTGCAAATAACCTATCCTTATAAGATTTACTACTTAAAAATAGATTGAATGAATAAAGGAACCGTAGCACAAGTAATTGGCCCTGTAATTGACGTTGATTTTGAACAGGGAAAACTCCCACAAATATTAAACGCGCTTTATATAGAAAGAGAAGACAAATCAAGGCTCTATCTTGAAGTGGCACAGCACCTTGGAGAAAATAGAGTGCGAACAATCGCCATGGACTCTACTGATGGTGTTGTTCGGAAAATCGATGTGATTGATACCGGAGAACCTATTTCGATGCCTGTTGGTGAAGATATCAGGGGCCGTCTTTTTAATGTAGTGGGAGAAGCAATTGACGGAATTAAGCCACCTAAGGGAGAGCGCTCATACCCGATTCACCGCGATGCTCCAGCATTTGAAGACCTTGCAACAAGTACCGAAATGCTTGAGACAGGTATCAAGGTAATAGACCTTCTCTGTCCGTATGCAAAGGGTGGTAAAATTGGGCTTTTTGGTGGTGCCGGTGTGGGTAAAACGGTTCTTATTCAGGAGCTTATCAATAATATCGCCAAGCAGCATGGTGGCCTTTCCGTTTTTGCCGGTGTGGGTGAGCGAACACGAGAAGGAAATGACCTTCTACGGGAATTTATTGAGTCCGGCGTTATTAACTACGGTGATGAATTTAAAGAAGCGATGGAAGCAGGCGAATGGGACCTCTCCAAAGTGGATGAAGATGTTCTGAAAACATCGCAGGCTACACTGGTATTTGGCCAGATGAACGAACCACCGGGTGCCCGTGCACGAGTTGCACTTTCAGGCTTAACCGTGGCCGAGTATTTCCGTGATGAAGTATCACGAGATATTCTTCTCTTTATTGATAATATTTTCCGGTTTACACAAGCCGGTTCTGAAGTATCCGCACTTCTTGGACGGATGCCTTCAGCTGTAGGTTATCAGCCAACCCTGGCAACAGAAATGGGTGATCTTCAGGAACGAATTACATCAACAAAAAATGGGTCGATTACATCAGTTCAGGCCATTTATGTTCCTGCTGATGACTTGACTGATCCTGCACCTGCCACCACCTTCTCTCACCTTGATGCTACCACAGTATTGAGCCGTGCGCTTACACAGATTGGTATCTACCCTGCGGTGGATCCTCTGGATTCAACCTCACGAATTCTTGATCCGAAAGTACTCGGAGAAGAGCACTACCGCTGTGCACAGAATGTGAAAGAGATTCTCCAGAAATACAAAGATCTTCAGGATATCATCGCCATTTTAGGTATGGACGAACTTTCTGATGAAGATAAACTGGTTGTATCGCGTGCACGCCGTGTTCAGCGTTTCCTCAGCCAGCCGTTCTTTGTAGCCGAGCAGTTTACCGGCCAGAGTGGTGAGTATGTTCAGATTGCCGACACTATTAAAGGGTTTAACATGATTCTGAACGGCGAACTTGACGATCTTCCTGAAAATGCCTTCCACCTTGTGGGTACCATTGAGCAGGCAATGGAGAAAGGAGAAAAATTACTCGCAGAAGCATAAAACTGAATACGGAGTATATCTGTGGAAAAAACTTTTTATGCGCAACTCTTAACACCGGATGGCCCCAAATTCGAAGGCGATGCGGTTAGTGTAAAAATACCGGGTACAGTAGGTAGTTTTCAGGTTCTTTATAACCACGCCCCTCTGGTTTCATCACTGGGGCTTGGAGAGATTACCATCACACAAAAAAATGGTGCTGAATTACACTACGCTGTAAACGGCGGTTTTGTAGAGATAAATGATAATCGCTGCACACTGCTTGCCGAAAAAGCCGAACTGGCTGAAGAGATCGACAAATTTGAAGCAACAAAACAGCAACAAGCACTTCGGGAAAAGCTCCAGAAAATTAGGCATAACCGTGAGGAAGCTGAGCTTGAGCTTGCAATCGTTGAAAATAAGCTGAAGGTCGCGAGCTTCTAACACGCAGGGAACTTTTTATTTAATGCCCGTTTCTTGTTACAGGAACGGGCTTTTGTTTTTATAGATATTTTTGTTGCTTCATAAAACCCTTAAATATTATTCCAACATTATTGGATTGGGTGTAAACAAATTTTTGGGGACTACTTATTTGTGTAAGTTGAAATAGGTAATAAAGTATAAAAAAACAATTTTAGGTGAAGCGTAATGGCAAATACAGCACAATTTTTAGAAAAATACAAGTTAAGAGCAGCTGATATTGATATAGACAGCGTGGTTCAATCATTTTTGTCAGAAATGGAAAAAGGGCTGCAGGGATCAGACAGCTCACTTAGAATGATACCAACCTATATTGAGGCTGATAATACGTTTAAAACCGGCGTGCCCGTAACAGCAATTGATGCAGGTGGCACAAATTTCAGGGTTGCTAAAGTGATGTTTACGGATGATGGTAAACTTGAGATGAGCGAACCATTAAAAGAGAAAATGCCGGGGCAAGATGGTATGGTATCCAAAGAAGAATTCTTTACCATCGTTGCGAATTATGTGAAAGATATTGCTGAACAAACAGATAGTATTGGGTTCTGTTTCTCATACCCAACCGAAATACTGCCCAACAAAGACGGTATTTTGTTGCAGTTCTCGAAAGAGGTTCAGGCGCCGGAAGTAATTGGTGAATTGATTGGAGAAAACCTTCTGATCTCCCTTAATATGCCGGATAAAGAGATTGTGCTGTTAAACGATACCGTTGCAACACTGCTTGCCGGTAAGTCGGCATCATTCGAGAAAGAGTACGACTCCTATATCGGTTTCATTCTGGGTACCGGAACCAATACATGCTACATTGAGAAAAACGAAAACATCACAAAAAGCAGTAATCTTAAGCCGGGCAGAAGTCAAATCATCAATATGGAGACAGGTGCCTTCGGTAAAGCTCCACGCGGAGCATTGGATGCAGCCTTTGATGATACAACCGCAACAAAAGGTGAGTACCATTTCGAAAAAATGTTTTCAGGTGGATATTTCGGTGGATTGGTGCATACCGTTTTGAAAGCAGCCGCTGATGAAGGGCTACTCTCTTCAGAATCTGGAAAAAAGCTTCAGGGTATGAAAGATCTTTCAACGGAGGATGTGAATATATTTCTTGATACCGAAAAAGATCACACCGGGCCATTGGCTGAAATGATTACCACAGACAGAGATCAGGAGATCAGTCGTGAAATTATCAGATCACTTCTGGCACGTGCAGCAAAACT
This sequence comes from Balneolaceae bacterium, assembly GCA_007693395.1. GTDB lineage: Bacteria > Bacteroidota > Rhodothermia > Balneolales > Balneolaceae > Rhodohalobacter. Next base: position 43,243 of record REDS01000105.1, read on the forward strand.
TGTTGCAGCTAATCTGGCTGCAGTTATCCTGAAAACAGGGAAAGGACTGGATGCCGGTAAGCCAATTCTGATAACCGTTGAGGGAACGTCATATTATAAACTTAAAGGCCTGAAAGACCAGATAGAAGCGGAATTGAGTGATTATCTTTCCGGGGAGAACCAACGGTTTTATGAGTTTACATACGTTGATCAATCAAGCCTGGTGGGCGGTGCACTTGCCGCGTTAATTGAGTAACCGGAAGATTTGCAGTTTTCATTACCAACACATCTAATTTTCTCGCAGGATTTAGTGAATATTAAGTAGATTGACTCGGTTGAAAAAGGAAATTGTATCCAAGAATTCTGCTAATACACCATGACAGTTATACTCGGTATTTCTGCTTTTTATCATGATTCAGCAGCAGCACTAGTTGTTGACGGCAACATAATAGCAGCGGCACAGGAAGAACGATTTACCCGCATAAAGCACACGGCAGAGTTCCCGGTTCATGCGATCAGATATTGCCTGGAGGAGGGTGGATATTCCTTAGACGAACTTGATGCCGTTGTTTTCTACGACAAACCGCTACTTAAATTTGAGCGCCTGCTCGAAACCTACTACGCCTTTGCGCCAAAAGGGCTCAAATCTTTTGTTAAAGCCATACCAGTCTGGCTTAAGGATAAAATGTTTCTAAAGAAATTGATTTACGATGGCCTGTATGAGCTCCAGGAGTATGATAAGAAAGCGATGAAACTGCTTTTTACGGAGCATCATCTCTCACACGCAGCAAGTGCATTTTATCCGTCGCCATTTGAACATGCCGCTATTCTTACGATAGACGGAGTAGGCGAGTGGGCTACTGCTGCCATTGGAAAAGGTTCTGGCAGGGAAGTCACGTTTTTGAAAGAGCTTAGATTTCCGCACAGTGTGGGGCTGCTCTACAGCGCCTTTACATACTATCTGGGGTTTAAAGTAAATTCGGGGGAGTACAAGCTGATGGGCCTTGCACCTTACGGAAATCCCCATGATGAACAGACCAAAACATTTATCGGCCATATAAAGAAGTACCTTGTTGACATAAAAGATGATGGTTCTGTATGGATGGATCAGGATTATTTTCTCTATGCCACCGACCTTCAGATGGCAAATGATAAAAAGTGGGAACAGCTTTTCGGTTTTCCCCGCAGAGGAGAAGGTGAGAACCTGGAGCAGCAGCACTGCAATCTTGCTTATGCCATTCAACATGTAACGGAAGAAATTTTTCTGAAAATGGCAAGGGAAGCAAAGAGTCTCACCAATGCAGAAAATCTCTGTCTTGCCGGAGGCGTAGCATTGAACTGTGTGGCAAACGGGCTATTGCAAAGAGATAATATCTTCAAACGTATCTTTATTCAACCCGCTGCTGGAGATGCCGGTGGCGCTCTTGGTGCAGCTCTGGCCGCAACCTATATCCACTTTGAGGAAGATCGAAAAGCGACATCAAAAACGGATGCAATGGCGGGAGCTTATCTCGGGCCTGCATTTTCACGAAAGGAGATCATGTTGATGTGCCGCAGTGAAAAAGCTGTTTTTAATGAATTCGAACAGAGTGACGAAATCATTAACATTGTAGCCAAAGAGCTTGCTGCCGGGAAAGTTGTGGGATGGTTTCAGGGGAGGATGGAGTTTGGCCCGCGCGCTCTGGGCAATAGGAGTATTCTTGCAGATGCCAGAAATACCGAGATGCAGAAAAAACTGAACCTCAAGATAAAGTACAGGGAGAGTTTCCGTCCCTTTGCTCCCTCCGTTTTAGCTGCTGATGCTTCTCACTATTTTGATTTAAACAGTGATTCACCATACATGCTGTTAACAGCCCCGGTTAAACATAAGCTTAGGGCGGTGGTACCGGAAAATTATCACCAACTGCCTATGCATGAAAAACTGTATCACCCGCGTGGTGAATTGCAGGCAATAACCCACGTTGATTTTTCTGCGAGAATACAAACAGTTCATAAAGAAGCGAATCCAATATTTGCGAAGCTGATAGAAACTTTTAAACAGCAAACCGGAACTTCTCTGCTTGTTAATACAAGTTTTAATGTGAGGGGTGAGCCAATGGTATGCACCCCAAAAGATGCATGGTACTGTTTTATGAGCACAGAGATGGATCTGCTTATTATTGAGAATTTTCTGTTCTATAAAGAAGATCAGCCCGATCACTTAAGCAGACATAAGTGGATAGGTGACGTTACACTGGATTAATTTTCAGATACGAAGTTGGAATAAAAAAAGTCATCAGAAGTAATTCTGATGACTTTTTTTTGTAGTTACATTCCTGGGGCGGTTTAACATCCAAAAATTCCGCAGACAAAATTACCTACATCATCAAAGAAATTGCCGAGAGCACCGGCAATATCGCTGGAGGAAAAGCCCACTGAACCAAGAATATTCTCAATGGTATTTTTACCGAGGCCAAGTGCACCGCCGAGGAAATCGGTAATCTGGCCGGCAGACCAGGTGAATGCAGACTTCATGGCGGAAGCAATTTGGTTTGCAGTGTAACCGGCCTGGTTCAAAATAGTGGCAACATCATTACCATCAAGATGTAGTACCGTTCGAAATGCATTTGCTACGGTTGATGCAGCGAAACCAGCAAAATTAAGATAGTTCGCTATTTCCTGGTTAGAAAGGCGCAGAAAAGTTTTATAAGCACCGGTTATAGCACTGGCCGTAAACCCGGCACCTTTTAGAGCTTGCGCCACTAAGTCATTGCCAATACCAATACCTGTTTTGAGTCCATCAATAATGTCATCAATCGGGAAACCGGCATCTCGCATCGCTTCGGCAACTTCAGAGTCGGATATATTATCCAAACCATCTTTCATGCCTTTGGCAACCTGATCGGCAGCAAATCCGGCACCTTTTAGAACCTGCGCAATTGCCTTATCTGTATAGTTTAGAATAATGGTAAAACCTTGAACGATCTGAGCAGGGGCATAACCTGCAAACTTTAGTACATCCGCAATGGTTTGATCAGCAATATCGAGTACAGTGTTTAGTGCACTTACAACATCCTCAGCTGAGAAGTCGGCAAATTTCAGAGCCTTGGCTATGATATCTTCACCAAAACCCAGTGCAGAATCTAATACACCGGTAATTTCATTTACACCAAATTCTGCAAACTTAAGGGCAGCGGCAATGATTTCCGGTGAAGAATCAAAAACGGATTGTAAAGATTTTGCAATTTCATCGATGGCAAACTCAGCAGCAGCCAGTGTTTCAGCAACAGCATTTTCCGCTAGGTTAAGTACCTGTTTGAGGGCTTCCGTTATATCATCAACATCAAATTCTGCAATCTTTAAAGCTAAAGCTATCGTACTTGCATGGGCCTCTAAAAAACTGTCAAAGTACCTTGTGATTTCATTTGCCGTGAAATCTGCAAACTTTAATGCAACGGCAAGTACTTCAGGGCCTGCATCAAGAACTACGTGTAAGGTTTGACCGATTTGATCAATGGTGAAGTCAGCAAATCTTAACGCAGCAGCAATAGCTTTTTCTTCAAGCCCGAGAACTGCTTTGAATGCTGATGTTATTTCATCAAGAGCAAAGCCGGAAAAATCAAGTGATTTAGCTATGACTCCCTCTGTAATTTCATAAATTGTATCGAGGGCTTCGGTAACCTGGTTTGCCGTAAACTTAACATCTCTTAAGATTTTGGCTGTCTCATTGGCTGATTTGTTGTAAATGCCTTTTAGTGCAATAGCTATCTGGTTGGCGTTAAAAGAGTCAATATCCTTAGCCAGTAAACCTGCACTCTCTTCTGCGGTAAGATTGAACTCTGCTTTAAGCACTTCTGCAATTTGCGGGGCTGTGAATCCCTGTTCATTAAGCGAGCGCACCCTGATTACTGCATCATTCTCAATCACAAAACGGATTGGCCATGCCCTGTTCATCTGGCCTCTGTTACGCGGCTCAACGAGATGATCAGCAATCACCAAACCGGATATATCAACAATTATCCTGAAAGTGGATGGTGCATTGTTGCCTCTGTGCGATGATTGCCATACGGTCATGTATACCCCCTGGCCGTTTATTCGCAAGCGTTGCTGCCCTTGTGAACGCGAATTAATTTTACTCACTATTTCGCAATTATCACCATTGCCTGCACAAATATTTACAGTGAGTTGATCAATTAGTGAGCGGTCTGCTTCATCCCAGGATGTATTTCCTTTTTCTATAGGCTCGAGAAGGTGAAATGATTCCGTGAGATAGATACTGTTATCCACGTTTTCTGCGATGAAAGCATTATCTGAGATATTATTTGACTGGACGAAATTTTTTGATTGATCTGTTTCGTCGAAATCGATTGAGCTTACCGAATTATCGCAGGCTGTAAACATAAGAGTGCTTAAAGCGGCAGCAACAACCCAGAAATGCAGTTGCTTTGTGTTTTTATATGTTTTCTGTTTCATGGCTTGATCTGTTTTTGAATTGAATGACGAAGGTGCTTCTGTATGGGATCTCCCACAGTGCGAACCTGGGAGTACTTGAATGAAATGTATTTGAAAAGTTTGAATTACAATTATGCCTGCGTTACAAAGTGTTGTTATTATGTTACATGAAAGGGGGTTTGTTTGATTTAACCCTTTGTGCTTAAATGAACTGCAGGAATTTTTACTCCAAATAGTGATTCATTGAAAAAAATTGAGATGAGACTTTTTTTTAATTCACATTTCCGGAATTAAAGGTAGTTGACGTATTAGAAAGTACCTGAGAAGAAGCCGGCAGGAGAGTTGTAATGTAAAAGGTGAGAAAACATGCCGGGTCTTAGAAAATCAATACAAACGATAAATAGTAAAAAGATGAGATTAAAATTGCCTGTAATACTGCTGATATTCATCATGTCGAATACAGTACTGATTGCCCAAAACCGCTACATAGCTCCAGGAGGAGCTGATTCCTCAGACTGTTCAGACGATACGTCACCTTGTTTAAGTATTCCGTATGTGTTGGGTCAGGCGGTCTCTGGAGATATCATTAATCTTGCCCCGGGAGAATATACGGGCTCATTTAGTATTGATCTGGATATAACCATTCAGGGAGCAGATGCATCAAGTACGTTTATTCAGGCTGATGAACACAGGGGTGTAGCCACAACAAGGGTAATCATGATTAATGATGCATCTACAGTGGTAAACCTGAATGATGTAACAGTTCGTCATGGTAATGATACGGTTATTGGTGGTGAGGGTGGAGGGGGTATTTTGAATCGCGGAACATTGATCCTGAACAATTCACACGTACTTAATAATGATTCAGAGGCCCGTGGTGGTGGTATCTCGGCCACTGAAGACAGTGAAATTACCCTCAACAACACCAGCATTTCAGGGAACTCCTCGGTAAGCGATGGCGGCGGTATATGGAGCTCCGGAGCAGTTAAGATAGAGAATGGAAGCATTCTGGCTGATAATACCAGCAGCGCAGCTGCCGGTGGTCTCTACATAAGCGGTACAGCAACCATTACGGATAGTTTTATCAATAGTAACTTTGCTCTTAATGGTGCCGGTGGCGGAATCAATCATGCATTTGGCGGAGGGCTTTTAACAATCATAAATACTGTAATTAATGATAATCAAAGTAGTAGTGTAGGTGGTGGCATTGCCAGTATTGAACAGATAACAATTACGCAATCACAAATTACAAATAACCGAACTACAGGGGCAGGCAACGGCGGAGGAATTTATGTATCTAATGTGACTGAGATTACAAACTCGGTGATATCAGGAAATAATTCCGGCAATTCAGGGGGTGGAATTTCTGTAAGCGGCAGTAGTTCCAACCTCACGCTGGTTGGCTCTCTGGTTACAGGAAATATTGCCAATAACGGTGGTGGAATTGATCATAACGCGGCAGTTTCATCTCTTACAAATGTAACCATTGCGGGCAATCAGGCAAGATTTAGCGCTGGCGGAATCGCAAATGTTAACGACAGCAGCCCGGTACTGAGCAATGTGATTTTATGGGGAAACCGGGCTGAAACTCAGGGTGATCAGATCAACAATTCCTCAACAGGTCTGAACCTGCCGCAAATTTCGTATAGCCTTATTGAGGGTGCATTTGCAAGTGGGGGTTGGGATATTGCACTGGGCTCAAATAACGGTAACAACCTTGATACCGACCCTGAATTTACAGCACCGGAAGTAGCATCAGCGGCTCCGACTGACGGTGGTGATTATACCGCAGACGGCCCCACAAGCCCGGTAATTAATGCCGGACTTACCCCGGTTGATCTATCCATTTTTCCCGGTGGTCCCGGCGATCCGGTTGACCTTGCCGGTAACCCCCGTGTGGATGGCACTGCCATAGATATGGGCGCCTATGAGTTTGAGGGAGACCTAGAGGTGCCGGGAGCATTCATCACCACCTGGCAAACCGATAATCCTGGAGTTTCGAATGACAACCAGATCCGTATTCCTCTGTTTGGAGACGGCTACGATTTTACGGTTCATTGGGGCGATGGAAACAGCGAAGATTTTGTATTGAACCCCGGAGCGGTGGCTCATTTTGTGGAACACACCTATGCCGCCGAAGGCATGTATACGGTAACCATTACCGGCGATTTTCCCTGGATTTATTTCAATAATGGCGGCGATAAAGAGAAAATTCTCACCATAGAGCAGTGGGGAGACATTGAGTGGAGTTCGATGGCGGGTGCTTTCTGGGGCGCTTCCAATCTTGAGGTAAATGCAACAGATGCACCTGACCTGAGTGGTGTTACCAGCATGAGCTTTATGTTTGCGGGCGCTGCATCCATGAACAGCGATCTAAACCACTGGGACGTATCCACCATCACACAAATGATGAGTGTGTTCTTAAATGCTTCATCTTTCAATGGAAACATCGGCAGCTGGAATGTCTCCAATGTGGAAAATATGTCTGGGTTGTTCCTGAACGCCTCTTCATTTAACCGGGATCTCAATACCTGGGATGTTTCCAAAGTTATGTTTATGAACCAGATGTTTGACGGTGCAAGCGTATTTAATGGAAATATCAGTACCTGGCAGGTAGATGAAGTGGTTAACATGGCAGGAATGTTTGCAAATGCCTCGGCTTTTAATGGTGATATCAGTTTATGGAATACCGGTAATGTTGAAAACATGTTTGCCATGTTTTTTGGCACGCCTTTTAATCAGAATATTGGTGGGTGGAATACCGAAAAAGTTACAAACATGCGCCAGATGTTTAGTGCTAATTTTGTTTTCAATCAGGATATCAGCCTTTGGGACACAGGCGAAGTAACAACCATGAGAGAGATGTTCTCCCTGAACCCGCAATTTAACCAGGATATAAGCGGCTGGAACACCTCAAAAGTAGAAGATATGGATCTGATGTTTTTCAATACCTCTGCTTTTGACCAGGATCTTGGAGGCTGGGATATTGAAAATGTGACTACAATGAGCCAAATGCTCAATAACTCCGGCCTCTCCACGGCCAACTACGATGCCACACTCACCGGCTGGGCAGGGCAAGTGGTTCAGCCCAATGTAACTTTGGGAGCAGAAGGCCTGGAATACTGTGCCGAAGCCGCCCGAAATACACTTACAGATGCCCCGAACAACTGGACGATAACAGATGCGGGGCTTGCCACTGTTTGTGGACCTCTCGTTGTTGAAGATATCCGAATACTAGCCAGTAATCGAAGCGACTTTGTCTTTTCTGATACAGGCCAGGACCCGGCCTATTCCTATAAGATTGAAATTTTGCCGGATAGGGGACAATTGCTCTTGGAAGGAGTACCCGTGACGGCCGGTGATGTTATTTCGGTGCCGGATGTGGATGCAGGAAAGCTGATCTGGAGCCATTCAAGTGATGCACATGGTTATAATTACACTGAGTTTGCAGCACGAATTATTGATGATGCAGGTATTGAAAGCGATCTGTTTGAAGTGAAAATTGATCTTGCAGCTGCTTCCGTGGACCTGACACACGACGGGGAAGGTTGGCGATTTATGACCAGCCCGGCAATTGGGGAAACTTTTGCCTCGCTGCTTGGGCCTATTTACACGAAAGGCATTCCCGGCTCAAACGATCCTGCGGCCACGTTCCCGAATGTGTACCGGATTGATCAGGCCAATTACGAGTGGGAAGTGCCAGGCCATATGGATGAAGAAATCGGGATTGGTGAAGCGTTCATCGTTTATGTGTTTTCTGATGATGATGGTGGTGGTACTCCAGATGGATTTCCAAAAACACTTTTGTCAGGTGAATCCTGGATGGGGATATCTGATGGTTTTGATTTTACCGGATTAGATTATGACCCAGATCCTGCAGGTGTAAATCCGGACAATTTTTACTTGATTGCCAACCCGCACCCACTATCTCTCGATTTTTGTCAAATGCTAATCTTTTTGGCATCAGAAATATCTCCGTCCGCACATTTTTGGGATCCAGCAGCCAATGGAGGAAATGGTGATTATATAGCGGAGACCTGTGTAATGCCACCAGCCATTCGTATTGCCCCATTTCAGGCGTTTTGGGTTCAAACCTTTTCAGTTAATCCGGAATTGAGTACCGGTATATTTCTTGAAACCATGGAAGATGGGTTTTTTAAAGAAAGTTCTAATGCATCTATTACGGGTATTGCCAATGTTAACAACGATCAGGAAAACTCCACCCTAATAAGGGGGGGCAGGGGGGTGTCTGACGTCTTTATCGCCTCCCTTAACGTGCAAAGTGCCGACGGCGTATTTACAAACCAGACGCACCTGCTTTTTTCTGACGAGGGCACACTTGGTATAGACCGTTTTGACGTACCAAAACTGGATGCATCAGGGCTGGCACAGCGATGGATCTCGTTTCATACACTGGATGAGCACGGTAAAGCCTATGCCTTCAGAAGCCTTCCACTCGAATTTGGAGATCAGATCAGCCTGCCAATTGATATCCGCACCACGGAGCAGGGTTGGTTCGAGATGGCTTGGAACCTGCCTGAAAACCAGCAAATGATTGGTGATTTCTGGCTAAGGGATAATCAAACCGGTAATGTTATGGAACTCAGGCATGGGCAATCATATCGGTTTGAATTGGTTGAGGCCATAGAAAAAAGATCTGACAGGTTTCCTTTGATCAATACCCGGCCTTTAAAGAACGATCGGGAAGCATCCAACGAAAAACCTATAAGATCTGCCGAAACGCGTTTTGAACTGCTGATTACCCGAGGCGATGTGGATCGCTTATCCCTGCTGGGTGATCTGCCTGACAGGATAAGTTTAGCACAGAATTATCCCAACCCGTTCAATCCCTCAACAGTAATCAGTTTTGAATTGCCATCATCATCAGAAATACGCCTGGATTTGTTCGATATCACCGGGCGTCATATTGCAACTCTGGCAGAAGGTCAAACTTCAGCAGGGCGCCATCAGGTTACGTTCGAAGCGTCCAATTTGTCGAGTGGCGTATATCTTTATCGTCTGCAGGCAGGTCAGGTTGCATTTACCCGTAAGCTGACAATCATTAAATAAGAAAACATATAAATTGGACATAACGCGTATGGAAAACCAAGAAAAATCAAAATTAGAGTGGGTCAGCCCTGAAATTATTGATATCCCAATAACTGAAACCGAACAACTTTTGCCTCCGGAAGAACCGTTGCAAAGCTAAAATTCAAAAAGATGATAGGAATATTGAATTTTTTTAGTCGAAAAAAAGAAACATGCTGTAAGGCGAAGACCAAAATTTTTCATTTTATGACAGACCGAAAAATTGGGCCAAACCAGGGGATAAGTATTCCACCATACAAAAAAACAGATGGATATCGCTTCTTGAATATTACTGTGAAATTTTCACAAGAAGATGCTAACGAAGCCCCTGTGAATTTAGGTGTAACGTTTGCTTATGATAGCAACGGTGTGATGCTTTCAAGGAGATATGTAAATCTTACCGAAAACCTGAGTGCACAACAGGATACAAACTTTATCGATGTTTCAGGTTCTAATACCTGGCATGGAAGCCAGCAAAAAGAAAGTTCTTATACTGTACGATTGCCAATTATGGGTCCCTATGTACAGGTGTTTCCATATAATCGCGCTGCCGAAGAGAGGATTGTCTCAATTTGGGGATATCTGGTTTCGTAACCAGCATGCAACACATGCAATTTCAAATTAATAAAAACAGTTAACCATGCAAGGTAAGATGAGCAGTATAGTGAGCAGATTGCTGATTGTAAGTTTCATGTTGATGAACTTGCTTTTCTTTACATCATGTGATTCACCAGAAGGTGACGGTTATAGCATCATTTTAGAACCAATTCAAAAGTTTTTTGATGCAGAAGGCCCCACTCAAGCAGTAGGGGGTAACAGCGAGCAGATGCTTGCCCAAACCCTTACGTTAGAAAGAGATGGTAACCTTACAGGTATTTACCTTCCGATTGGTTGTACGAATGGCACGCTTGAAATAGAAATACGCAATGTTGAAGATGGCCTTCCCGGCTCAACTCTGCTTGCTAAAAACACCTACGATGCAAGCGGTATACGATCAGAGGTCGGCACTTTTGAGAGATTTCATTTTCCTAAGGTGTCCGTTACAGCGGGTCAGCGTTTATCATTCGTATTAAAAAATGAGAGCGGTTCATGTGGATTGAGCCGGGGTTTAGCGGGTGATCTCTATACTGAAGGAGATGCATTCTTTGATGCTCGTCCAAATGCTCCGGGATGGAGGCCGCTTACCATCGGTACCGGTATCCACGACTTAGTATTTCTAATGGTATTGGAGATGAAATGATTTCTTATGATATCGAAAGAAGAGAACAACCTGAGTTCGTTTAATAATATGTTGGTTGCGGCACTGATAGTCCCCTTCCACCTCAGGAGTATGTGGATTTAGGGGTGATTTAATCAGGAAATTCAGAAAAATAAAGGCTCAAAATCCTTGCGGTTCCCTCCTCTTACCCCTGCACCAAAAAGGTCAGGATCATTGACTTAAAGAAGGGCACATCTTTTGAAATTGCCTCGCCGTTAGGCGCGAAGCGCTCATTTTCTTAACACGAAGTGAAACACAATAAACAACGTTTTAGAATCGACCTAAGGTTAATAAGGTCAGTTTATTGCGCAAATACTTGAGCTCAGAAATGATTAAGTGGCTTGATTAACCATTTGCGGATAAATTGGCGGGGGTTGAGGTAAACTCAAAAATAGAGGAGGATGATTGTTAGCCTGCATCAATAGTTGAAAATGTAAAGAGTTCTGTCGGAGTCAGAAGCAATAAATACAATTCTTTGTGAGGCATCCAGAGCAATTCCTTCCGGATCAAAAACATCGATATTATAGGCTTTAATTGGTGAGCCGTTCAAATCTGTAACAACAATCTTTTCTGATGTATCACTTACAATCCAAAGGCTGTTTTCAGCAATGTTGTAGCTGATTCCTGACAGATCTTCTACCTCAAAAATTCCACTAAAATTGATAGTAGTGGTTTTTATAATCTCCATTTCAGGAGTTAATTCGTGCAGCTGCCTGGGGTTGGCTTCATTCACTACGTAAAAGTGCCCATTATTAGGATTTACTGTGATACCTTCAGGCCCGTCATTTTCGTTTTCTCCTTCTATATCAAGCTGTACTCTTTGCAGTTCTTCACCACTTCGTGATATGTTTACAATTTGCCTGAGTCTCTCCTCTACTACCCAGAGTGTATTATCATTTGGATCAACGATTATTCCTTCAAGATCATCACTATCCATCTCAATCTGTTCAACAATTTCACCCTGATAGGTGATTCGGTATATACCCCTGCCCGGATTGTCGCTCACCACCCACAATGTTTCACCATCCGGATCGAGTGCAAGCCCGGAGGGGTCCCTGATATCCAACGGAAACTCAGCAAGAAGAGTGATCTCCTCATACTCCTCACTTGGAGCAAGGGGTCTTTGCTCATCTGAACAGGAGTACCAAAATAGAAGCGAAATTTTAAACAGGACTATAAACAAAAAAGTAGGCTTGTGTGAACTGAACATCTGCTGGTTGATTTCCAAAAAGTTCTGCTGTTTGCGTATGTAAGTTTAGTTAGTAGTTTAACCAAATTTTAAAATCAGAAGAAGAAATGAAAAAAGATAAAGCCAATTACTCAGAACTGATAGGAAAACATACTCCGAATCATATCAATACAGCCATAGAAGTATTGAAGTCTGTAAAATTACCGGTTTATGATATGTATTCGTTTTCGGAACAACTTCAACGTTTTTCAAAACAAGCAGACTCATCCACAAAAGCAGCAATATTTAATCTGGAAAGAAGGGTGACGGGCCGAGATTTTCCAATCTTTTCACTTGATAACGCAATTGAAAAATTATTTGGAACATTCAGGCCACTTCCTATTCCTGTTCCTTTCGAAAGATTTATTCCTGAGTTCGATTTTTCAGGTGATTTTCGTGAACGCCCTTCAGCTCAAAAACTCTACGATGAAACGTATCCGGATAATCCTGGCGCAGCAGCATGTGCTTTCAATACATACAGGGATCTCCTAAATCAAAATGCCGGGGAATTAGTAGCCCATATTGAGGGCTTAAAGGCAGGAAATAGATTTGTTCAAACTGGGCGCTGTGGTTAACACTCGAATTTATGAATTCTTTAATAAATGGTATCTGCAGAAAAAAGAGATAGCTCGGAATAGGCCTCCCTTAGTAGTGCAGCGTAGGGATGGCCCGTTGGGGCGTACAAAGAGAGTTCTTTTTTTGCTTCACCAAGGTGATTCATTGCAATTTCAAGCTGGCCGATTGCAGCTTTTTCTTTGGCAAGGTGAATTTTAAGTCGGGCTAAATCGGCAAATTGTCCGGGCGGAATGGGTAGCGATAGTGCATGTTTGAAAGCAGAAATAGCGTCATGAGGGCGCCCATGAGAGGTAGCGCAGACACCTTCAGCTTCAAAAAGAGCAAGGTGATAGTCTGTGGTCATGAAATCTGTTTCTGATTCCTCGATGCGATCGTAGATTCTCCGGATCATCTCAATTCCTGAAACGATTTCCTCGCCGGAGCAAAGAATTTGAGCTAAAGACGCTTCAACCCAGGCAAGATTGCCATGCATAACCGTTTCAGACTCCTGAAATAGATGTCGCGCATGAGAGAGTGCAGCTTCCGCCTTTTTCCAATTTTGGCTGGCCATCAGAACTTGAGCCTGTCCATAATGCAGCCAAACGTACTCATCCAGATTTTCAAGCTCCCTGGCCGCAGCCCACTCTTCACTACTTAACCGTGCTGTGACAAGAGCTTCATCAAAATCACCTCTGTACTTCTGAAGTCTTGCCAGTGTATTGAGGGCAGCTCCCCTGTATTCACTCGGTTTCTCCTCAAAAATCTCGTCGTAAAGATTAAAAACCTCAGCCAGGCTCTCTTCTCCATCGGTGAAACGCCCTAATTTTATTTGAACCAGTGCTGTATTGGCAAGAGATACGATATAGTTTAGATTGGTTGTTCCATGTATGTTTTTAGTATGAGTGTTCAGAAACGTTCTGATATCAAGTGATTTCTCAAGTTCATCGGTAAGGTTATATGCAATGCCCATATCCCAAAGCAGTCTTGTAATCAAAGCGGGAGAGTAGTTTTTGCCTGATTTTGCCTGATCAACAAAGGGGAGAAGCATTTTTTTGGCTTCATCATACTCACCATGCTGCATGCGAATCCGGGCCAAATCAAGCATGAGCCGTAAATCATTTTCGTCTGTCCGTTCGTCTGGTGCCAACAGTTCCTGAGCTTTGAAAAGAGAGGTTTCTGACTGTATAAAATCTCGCTGGCGCAGTAAAATTTTACTGTGAAGGCGATACGCTGCGATAAGCTGATTTCTGTATTTATCTGTATCACTCTCAGCGAGTTCAATCGCTTTCTCAGCGAGTTCTGCTGCCCGTTCCAGTCTGTTCAGAGGTTCATAGATTGAACCGATCACGGTTAACATATCTGCACGTATGGCATTACTGCCGCTCTCCGGATTTAGGGCTTTTTCCACACCTATTTCAAGCAGTTCTTCTGTGGAGGGGATCTCATCACGCGGCCTGTCGGGCATATTTGCACTGAACAGATTAACCAGAAAACTCCGGAGTGTGTTTGATCGGTCAAGCTCTGCCTGCAACTGTTCAGTAAGAGATACGGCACGGTCCCGTTCCGAAGAAGTGATTGATTGCTGATAGATCAATAGTGCGATGAACGAAAAAAGGAATAGAAGGAATACGAGTGAAGCGGCTGCACCTGTTCGATGCCTCCCAACAAACTTTTTCAAACGATAGCTTCGTGTTGCCGGTCGCGCGTGTACCGGAAGCCCTGAGCAATATCGGGTAATATCATCAAGAAGTTCCTGCACTGAACCATAGCGTTCATTCGGCTCTTTCCGTAAAGCTTTCAAGCAGATAGTATCCAGATCACCTCTTAGATCGGATGGGGGGATTTTTTTTATGTATGATTTAACCGATGGCTTAACAGGCTCTTCTTCACGGATAATTTTGGTGATTTCAAAAAAGCTTTTGTTATTCAGATCGAATGGCCGAGCACCGGCCAAAAGCTCATATAAAATCACTCCAAGGCTGTAAACATCTATGGATGTTGAAGGAGGTTCATTCTGAAACTGCTCGGGAGCAGCGTATTCAGGTGTAAGAAGAGGTATCCCGGTTCTTGTTAGTGGTACTGCAGATCCGCTTTCATCAAGCAGCTTTGCAATTCCAAAGTCTAACAGTTTTACCCGCCCATCGTTGGTTACTAATATATTTCCGGGTTTCAGGTCTCTGTGCAAAATCAGGTTTTGATGTGCATAATTAACAGCTCTGCAAACAGATGTGAACAGGTTTAATCGTTCAATTAAATTGAGATTATGATCATTGCAATAATCAATAAAAGAAGCACCATCTACCAGCTCCATTACCATGTAGGGCCATCCCTCAGGGGTTACTCCCCCGTCAAATACCTTTGCGATGTTAGGATGGTTTAGTGAGGCTAAAATCTGGCGTTCATCCCGAAGACGCCTGAAACGATCTTCGCGATCAATACCGAATGGCTGCATGATTTTAATAACAACTTCCCGTTCAAACTCTCCATCTGTTCGTTTTGCCCGGTAAACCACACTCATTCCGCCACGGCCAATTTCTTCAGAAATTTCATACCGGTCTATTTCAACATGATGGTTTTTAAAACTATCGGCAATATTTTGGATCGCCTGGTTTGATGTGAGTAAGCCATCAATACCGGAATCCAGAAAGTCGGGAGCTGCTTTTTCTGCCAGGAGCAGTGCAATTATTTCATTTTTAAAGAGCTCATCATGAACTTCAGACTCAATAAAATGCAGTGCTTCAGCTTCATCAAGTTCGAACGTTTTATCAAGAATCTCTTCGATATACTGCCATGTTTTTTTATCCATAGCAAAATTGATTGTCATTTTTATCGACCGGCGACAGGTTGATTCAGGCCGGTGTACAGCAAGTTTATCAAAGACCGGACAATTCTCTTGAGAGCCACATTCTGGCTTTTCTCCAGTCATTCCTGACCGTTCGGTCAGTTACTCCGAGATACAATGCAATCTCATCATCATTCATGGCAGCAAAAAATTTACACTCAACAACTACGCTTAATCGGCTGTTTAGTTTCTCTAATTTGCACAAGGCCAGGTCTAAATCAAGAAGTTCGAGGCAGTGTTCTGTTCCGGGCAATAACTCTTCGCTCAAAGTTTTGTTGAAAGCTTCACCACCTCGTTTTTTTGCAGTTTTTTTTCTGTAATAATCTACAAGTATCTGCCGCATCACCTTTCCGCACAGAGCAAAAAAATGAACCCTGTTCTCTAAAGTTAATTTCTCCTTGTCAAAGAGTTTCAGGTACGCTTCGTGAACCAGCGCGGTTGTGTTGATTGTGTCGGAATTACTGAGTTCTCTCAGGTAGAAATGAGCCATTTGTTGTAATTCATTATAAACGATGTCGAACAGATTGTTTACAGAATCAGTGTCACCTTTTCCGGCTTCTTTGAGTAAAATGGTAACTGTTTTAGGGCTATCGGACATTCTGTTCGGATTGTCTCTTAATTATTTGAAAAGAATGATAATTAAAACAATCATATAAATGAAAAAATGGAAATTTTTTTTTCACCCTGCCTAAGAATTTTTAATAATGATTTTTAACTCTTCCTGAGTTTTAAAATGACGGAGGTTTTCACTGTTTTCAAGCTCTCTGAGGCACCCTTTCAAAGGTAATATAATGGGTTTGTTGTAACTCTGGGCAAGCGGCACTCCTCCTGAAGAGAGTACATTTTTATAGTTAAATACAAGGTAGTCTGCTGCGTTCATAAATTCCGGTACACACTCCTCACGGATGAACTGAGGAATTAATACGATGTTATCGGTACTTCTTGCCAGTTTTCTGATCTTCTTGTAAAGTTTAATCTGCCCCTTTTTTACCGGGCCAACAATGATCAGTTTTTTCTGAATCGGTTCATCCTGAAAAATTTCGCACACTTTATCGATCTGTTTGTAGGCGCTTATATGGCCAAACATCAGGAATAGCCTGTCCTGCACTTTCAGGTTAACATTATAGCGATGGTTTATCGCCTCAACAGCAGCAGCCCGTGGCATAAGTTGTGGCGGATACTTTGGGTGGAGCCATACTCTCATTTTGGTTTCAGATACTTTCAGAAATGTACTTGTATCTGAGCCTATCGCTTCACACTCAATAAGCAGTAAATGGGCTTTTTTTGCAAGCCATTTTCTCCCGATATAATTGATCCACTCAAAACTGCAATCGAGCGGCATTTTGTTGTGAACAGACCAAATAAGTTTGCCTCCCAGAAGCACGTAGATTTGAATGCAGATTAATTTGAACAGATAAAAAGGTATCGATAAAAATCCGGTACATTCTATCCAGTGGTAGTGAAGCACACTTTTTTTTCTGATAACCTGATGTGCAAGAAACTTAATATGACCAAGAGTACTTACCCCGGTTATTTTGAACTCGCTTGATGTTATCAGATCTTTGTACAGCAGATAGAGGTAGTCAGATTTTTTATAGGCAAAACGAATGGGAGGTGCAACAAACAGTTTGCAGGGATTACTGCAGCCAAGCTCAGAGTAGAGATCCTGTAGTCGATTAAGCTTTTTCATGCATCAGTGTTGAGTCAAAAAAAGTATTGCAAGCCGAATGAATGTACGGTACCGAAGCCGGTGGAAAACGGCACAAGTGCGTAATTTATCCGTATCGGTTCAATTTCCATTCCAATGCCAAAACTAAGCGGTCGCTCCGTTGGCCCAAACCGATATCCGGCCTGCAGGTAGAAGAGATCGCTTACATCAGCATTCAGTGCTACACTTAAAAAGCCTTCATCAGGATCGCGGTCAATAAAATCGCTGGTGGGGTTCTCTTCAAGCGGCTTGCTCCAATCAAGATAAACTGACAAAAGTACAGGTAAATCGTTTGCGCCCGGTGTGGTAAGATCTATTAAACTCAGTGCTGCACCCAGATTAAATGTGGCAGGTAAAATGGTGGATTGAAGATCGAGGCTTTCCATCGTGCCCAGGTTGTTTACTGATGCCGCAGTGCGTATGCGCCGGTTAAGAAATTCTACCGCAACTCCTGCATTGATGGCATACCCATTTGCCCGAAACTGGAAAACCTCTTCCCGTAAATATTGGGCAGTTGCACCAATCGAAACAGGGCCAAAGGTATGCGCTAAAGCCCCTGCAAGAGACAAATACCCAATGGAAAAATCGCCGGCCGACGGACCGGGCCTGTCTCTCGCTTCAAATCCGTCCGCGCGCGAGTTGTAGATACCGGCAGCAAATGCAGAGTTTGCGCGCAAAAAGTTGATTGCTGCAAACTGATTGTTTACACCGGAGATCCAAAGCGTATAGCTGGCATCAAGGCTGGATTGATCTTCAAGTGCGAGAAGTGCCGGATTGGTATATATTGCCGATGGCCCGGTTAACACTGCTGTGGAAGCTTCTGATATAGCCAGTAGGCGGGAAGACGGCCCAATGTTTAGAAAATCGAGCCCGCTGCCGGTATCCTGTGCTGCAGCTGAAATTGTTGTTAAGAGTGTGAGAAAGAAGAATAAAACCTTTTTCATGTTGCTTAAATATGAAGCCTGATTGAAAAAACATGCATCGATGAAAACTGTGAGGGTTCCCTC
Organism: Balneolaceae bacterium; assembly: GCA_007693395.1. Lineage (GTDB taxonomy): Bacteria > Bacteroidota > Rhodothermia > Balneolales > Balneolaceae > Rhodohalobacter. The sequence continues at coordinate 61,339 of REDS01000105.1, forward strand.
ACAAAAGCGTAATCTATGGAAGGAGAGAACCTGTCGTAAGGTAAATGTAGAGAAAATCCTGCAGTAGGCTGCAATTGATTTTCTCCTCCCGCATCGTAAAACTCAAAACCCGCTCTTATCGTAACCCGCTCATGGAGTGAATAACGGCTGCCCGCTCGAAAAAACGTAGTTTGAGAGATCTCCTCCGTTCTTACCATTGGAGGGAATCCATCCATAGTTCTTATGGTGGTATCTGCCCGTAGAACATCCGATGATTGAAACCGAAATTCCGCATCAAAACTTAGAAGCCAGGCATCAGAAACCTCATACGCAGTACCGGTTATCAGCCTCAATGGAAAACTGTACACATTTACGGAACCTGCATTTTGTCCAAAAAGATCGGATGAATCGAACCTGTATTCGGAAAGAAGGTCTTTAATTGCTACTGCAAATGTTAGTCTGTTTGTGAGTGCAAACCGAAACCCGGCATCAATGCCAATATTCTGAGAGTTGGGCAGTTCTGTGTGGTAATTGGCAAGATTGTATTTGATGCCAACTCCTGCCCAAATGCGTTCTGAAAATCGAATAGCAAAATTCCCGATAAGCTGAAATTCATTTACAGAGAGCATACCTGTATGGTATCCGCTTGAGGTACGGCCATCAATATTACCAACCCTCGCATTAAGCAAGCTGATGGAAAGCCCTGCAGATGGAGGCAGTTGAATATTGGCTGTTACCATGTGAAGCTGGCGGTCGAACCGCAGTGCCGCAGTGGAAAAATCGAGCTGGATTGTTTCGGTGGGGATTGCAGCCATAGCAGGATTGTAGTACGCGTAGCTGCCCTCGTGGTGAACGGCAGTCATTGCATTTCCCATAGCCATTCCCCTGGCTGAGAACCCCATTCGAGAAAAAGAACCGGCATATCCACCGGATTGTGCAATGGCATCAGCAGCTCCGAATGAAGCAATCAGAATAAATAATAAAATGGGTTTAACTGACTTCATCGCTGCTTAATCAATGAGTAATATTTTGCCGTTTGCTCTGCCATCCGGTGTTTCTACAGAGTAAAAATAGGTGCCAGCACTTAATACCCTTCCCGTATCATCACGCCCATCCCAAAGCGTTTCGTACGCACCGGCAGTTGATATAGTTTCTACAGCAAGCGTTCGTACCGGGTTCATCCCAAAATCAAAAATTCGTATGATTGCACTGCCTGCCCTGCTTGTCTCAAATTTAATGCGTACTACAGAATGTACATTAGGTGAAAATGGATTAGGATATGCATAGGCATCAACATCAGGCGCATCGGGCTGATATATATTGCCACCTCGTAGTGGAACATTCACCCGTATAATTTGCCACGTAGTGCCACCATCGGCAGTTGCTGCAAGGCCATCACCTGTACCTACCCAAAGGCGCTTGTTGGTTGATGATACAGCAAAATAGCGGACATCGCTGCGAATAAAGGTATTTGGGCTTTGAATTTGGTCGATGCGCTCCCACGAACTACCATCATCGTGCGAAATAAATAAACCCTGATCAGCCGCTGCAAACACCGATCCGTTGAAAAAGCCTACATCATTCACCCGAATTCCCTCAAGAAAACGGCTGAAGGTTGCTCCGTTGTCTTCAGTGTAAACCAAGCCAAATGCATCACGATTATCGGGGTCGGCACGCCAGTTGGTCATCCAGATTCGGCCGGTTTCAGGCTGCTCTCTGATAGAAACAATCCAGTTGGCCATTAATCCGGTTTCATTTTCAGTATCAAAACGGATTCGTTTCCACGATATTTGATCTATGGGGGCATCCAGTGCATTATCAGAAAAGTTAACACCACCTGCTGTGCCTACCCAAACGGCTTGATTGCTGTCGATCAACAATCCAAAGCCAAGCAGGTTATTATCAAAACGAGGATCATATCTGTTGATCGATTCGCCTTCGGAAGTTCGCGAAAGCCACTGATAACTGTTTGCCGGGTCGAGTTCATCTTCGAAAGAGGACGGGAGTATGATCCGCTCCCAAGATTGGCCATTATCAATGCTTCGCAACAGGCCGGAAGCCCAGTGAACAGCCAGCAAGGTATTTTCGTGGAAATCTACCTCGAATGGGGGAGATTGTTCGGGCACTGTAATTCTTGTGCGAATATAGGTTTCATTGCCGTACCGAAATTCAATATCACAAGGCGGGCCAACGGAGTTACCGTCGCACTCAGACGGCGGGCGTTCGTCCAGCAAAAAGGGGATGAAATTCCACTCTTCACCATTATTAAACGATTGATAATAGCCTTGAGCTGCATTTACGGGTTCACCGCCAACGGTAGATGTAAACCCTGTTCCGGCAAAGACTCGACTGCCATTAACAGCCATGGAAAATACACGTCCCCGCCCTGCGAAAATACTGTCGGCATTTTGTGGGGTTAAGATATCGCCGGAGTTTTCAAAGTAAGCGTTTAGCCCTGGCCCAATCCAAAGAACATTACCGGAAGCTTCCAGTGATGAGACTGAATTCTGCTGAATCGTCAAAAATCGATCGTCGATGGGCCCGAATGTTTGTGCATGAATATCTTGTAAAGAAACGAGAAAGTAAAAAGAGAGAGATATACTCAGAAAGTAACGTATGTTGTTTTTTCTGATAATTTTATACCGGGGTAATCTCATGCAAATATTACGATTTAAACAATTCATCGGTGCGTGCAAGATAGGCTCATGAAAGCAAATATGTTATATAGAATCAAAATTTAGAAAGCATGTTCGCTATACAAAGCTGTTTATGAAGAAATTTCTTTTTAGCAGATTTAAGTCTGTGTAACTTAGAAAAAGAAAAGGAGCCTCCGGTCAGAGAGACTCCTTTTTGATTTAGCAATCTAAAGAGTGGGCACAGTATGCCCATCTTGGGTATTAAAGCAATCGTAAACGGGTCATGAATAATGTTTAATCCATGATTTTCCTCAGAAATGCGGGTTGTTCGGTATCGCGTTTATCAATTCTTGTGCTACTGAATGAATCATCATTCATAGCCCGCCGCTGTTCTCGTATTGGTTCAGCGTACTCATCATCAACCTCTGCTTCATCTACCGTTTTGAAATATTTCAAATCGCGGCGGTGAATTGCGGGAGTGTCGAGGTTTTTGAGATTTTTCTCGCCTTTATAAAACTGGCCATCCGGTGTTGATCTTCGCTGGGCGATGTCGCTTGCACGTGGCAGGTTAAGTGAGGATTCTCTTTTTCGCGGTTCAGGCTTAGAATTCGGAGCAACTTTTGCTTCTCTTCGGCTGTCGCTAAGCTCAAATCCTGTGGCAATTACTGTTACTCTCAACTCCTCATCATACGATTCATCAAGGACAGTACCGAGTATAATTTCGGCATCTTCTCCGGCTTCCTGTTGGATGATGCTTGTGGCAGTTGTAGTTTCACGCATACCAAGGTTTGCCCCGGCCGATATATTTACGAGAACATTTCTTGCTCCGCGGATGCTTACTCCATCCAGCAGGGGAGAGTTGATCGCCTCGCGGGCTGCAATTTCTGCTCTGTCGGGGCCGCTTGCTGTAGCTGAGCCCATAATTGCAGCACCTCCATCCATCATAGTTGTGCGAACATCAGCGAAATCGAGGTTGATAAGACCGGGCATTAATATAAGGTCTGAAATACCTCTTGTAGCGTTGTAAAGAACTTCATTGGCATTTTCGAAAGCTTCCATCAGTGTGGTACTGTCGTCAGATATATCAAGAAGGCGCTCATTGGGAATTACGATTACTGTATCGCAATTTTTCTTCAGTTCGGTAATGCCTTCAAGGGCATACTTCATCCGAACTTTCCCTTCGCAGTGGAACGGGGTAGTTACAATACCAACGGTAAGAATTCCCTTCCGTTTTGCTATACCCGCTACTACAGGTGCGCCACCGGTTCCGGTACCGCCACCCATTCCCGCTGTAATGAAAATCATATCGGCCGAATCTACTGCTTCATCCAGATCGTGGCGATTTTCCTCTACCGCTTCCCGGCCAATTTCGGGGCGTGCACCCGCTCCAAGGCCGGCAGTGAGGTTTGCACCTACCTGAATGGTTATGTCGGCGTTGCTGGTTTTCAGCGCCTGTGAGTCTGTATTAAGGGCAATATATTCAACACTGTCGAGGCCCTTATTAATCATGTTGTTGATGGCGTTACCTCCGCCTCCTCCAACTCCAATTACTTTTATTTTCGCATTGTCCTGACCTTTTTCGTCAAAACGAAAGCGTGATGTTACGTATTCCATAATTAACTCCGTTTAATGATTGCTCTGTTTATCTGTAGATTGCTCTTTGTTTCTGTTTGATTGCTTATTTGCTAAAGCTCTTTGAACCAGTTTTTCATGCGCTCGGTAATGCTGTTCATTACTTTTTCCACTCCGGCTGATTTTCCTCCTTCCGAGATCATATTCTGGTTTTCTACTCCTTCCGCTTTTAAGGCATGGAGTACAAGACCAACACTGGTTGCATAAATAGGGCTGTTTACCTCTTCAATTAAGCCGCCTGCAAGGCCAAGAGGGCGGCCAATTTTAGCATCCATTCCAAGTACTTCTGTTGCGAGCGGACAAATATTTTTGATCAGAGAACCACCGCCTGTTATTACAATACCAGCACTAAGTGCTTCAGAATATCCGCTTCGTTTTACTTCAATCTGTACGATCTCGAGAATTTCTTCCATTCTGGCCTGAATAATTTTAGCAAGAATGCTCTTTGTTATCTCCTTTGGAGGCCTTCCTGCGATACCTGGAATGGTGATGGTCTCATCATTCTCAATCATATCCACAAAACACTCTCCGTGATTGTGTTTCAATTTTTGAGCCTGGTCATCAAGTACACTTAGACCAACTTTAATGTCATCAGTTACTTTTTTCCCTGCTACGGCTATTACTGCGATGTGGCGTATAGTGTTATCCTGGAAGACGGCCAGATCGGTAGTGCCTCCGCCAATATCAACAAGGATTACACCTGCTTCTTTTTCCTCATCATCCAACACAGCATAGCTTGATGCGAGCGGTTCAAGAATAATATCAGCCACTTGATAGCCTGCCCGTTCCACACAGCGATAAAGGTTTTTCGCTGCGGATACCAGCCCTGTGATGATATGAACCTCTGCCTCCATCCGCATACCGCTCATGCCAACCGGATCGCTGATGCCGTCCTGCCCGTCAACTACAAATTCCTGAGGTATCACATGGATGATCTGCTGATCAGGCGGCAGCATAATCTGCTGGCAATCTTTGAGGATTCGCTCAACATCCTGTACTGTAATTTCTTTCTCTTTGTTGTTGATGGTGATAACACCTTTACTGCGAATGCTTCTGATATGATCACCCGCAATGCCAACATTTACCGAGTTTACTTCGATGCCTGATGCCAGCTCAGCCTGCTGTATAGCTGTTTTGATGGCATTTACAGTTTTGTCGATGTTTACAACCACACCTCGATTTAATCCTTCGCTGGGTGCCTTGCCTACACCAAGAATATGAATGCGATCTTGCTGATTAATGGAAGCCACCACTGCACAAACCTTTGTGGTACCGATATCAAGTCCTACTACGATGCGTTCATTTTCATGTTCCATATTTGTTCCTGCTGTTTTTGATTGCTAAATGTAAAATTTTAAATATGTTGGGTTACTACCTGGCCTTCAAATCGAAGATCCACACTGCTAAATGTTTGGATACCTTTGCCTGCTACCACGTTGGTGTAAAAGGCTTCCCAGTTTCTCACCTTTTCACGGAAGTTGTCTCTGCCAAAAATCAGTTTTACACCATTTTCATGGGTTAGGGCAACAACGCCTTCGCGCTCATTCCACGCCACTTCGCTTATAGTTATCCACCCAACCTGATTGGCTTTGGCTTCCGATAGAAAAGCTTCAACCTGCATAAATTCGTATGATGAAAGTGTGTCACCGGCTGAATGGACCGGAAACCCATACAGAAGCGGCACATTCTGGATATTGCCGGGAATGATGGGGAGCTTTACACCGCCCTCACCCACATACATTCTTCTGTTGCCATTCACTAACATGGCAATTGGGTCGCGCTCGTAGATGTTGAAAGTGAGTGTACCGCGAATATTCATATTCACAGATACATCCTGCACGTATGGTACTCTCTTCAGGCTTTCAGCTAAACCGCTGAATTGCACACTATCTGCAAGCATGCCAACAGGCCAATCAATGGCAGCCGTAAGTGTAGAGTCATCGGTAAACGAGTTTCCCTGAAATCGCACTTCCTGTATCACCGTGTTTTTTTCCAAATAGATGCCAGCATAAACACCACCTCCAACAAGCGTTGCAGTGAAAAACAGCCACAGCAAGGAGCTCCATCCGCGGCGGTTTTTCTTTCGTTTTTTATGTGATTTCTTCTTTGGCAACGTTAGTATTATTTATTTGTCAGTTCTACAAATTGTTCTCCATAGCGGTAGATATCGCCCGCTCCCATCGTTATAATAATGTCACCCGGTTTTGTGACCTCTTTAAGTTTTTGCGGTAAATCAGCTTTGTTTTTCACGTAGATAACATTTTTGTGGCCATAATTTTTTGCAGTATCTGCAACTAATTTTCCGGTTACCCCTTCAATTGGTTTTTCCCGGGAAGGGTAGATGTCTGTAACTACAAGTAGTTCCGCATCAAAAAAAGACAGCCCAAACTCTTTATGCATCTGTTTGGTTCGTGAATAGAGATGCGGCTGAAATACAGCAACGATTCTGCGTGTTGGCCATCCCTTTCGTGCTGCCTGTATGGTGGCCTGTACTTCAGTTGGGTGGTGTGCGTAATCATCAATAACAATCAGCTCGTCTGTATTCATTTTATGCTGAAATCTTCTGAAAACACCTGAAAACCTCTCCAGGCCGGATTTAATCTTCTCAAATGGAATGCCCAGTTCAACACCCACAGCAACAGCAGCAAGTGCGTTTTTTATATTGTGATCACCCGGTGCCGTAAGGTTAATTTCTCCCAGCACCTTATTTTCAACAATCACGGTGAATATGCTGTTGAACGACTCCTGCTGAATATTCACAGCGCGAATTTGTGCCAGTGGATTGTAACCATAGCTAATGGTTCTTCTCTTTATCTTCGGCAAGATGCTGCGCACTTCGGGATCGTCCAGACAAACAATTACGGCACCATAAAACGGCACTTTATTGGCAAACTGAACAAAGGCATCTTTTACATCAGCAAGGTTTTTATAGATGTCAAGATGTTCTGCTTCAATGTTGGTTATAACCACTAAAGAAGGGGATAAGCGCAGGAAGGTACGGTCGTACTCATCGGCCTCTACGATGATAATATCACCTTTGCCAACCACTGCATTGGTTTTATCGAAACTGTGTACACGGCCACCTACGATAATTGTGGGATCAAAAGCTCCATCCTGCACCACATGGCCGGCCATGGTTGTAGTGGTGGTTTTCCCATGGGTGCCCGCAATGCCAATGCCATATTTCATTCTCATAAGCTCGGCAAGCATTACAGATCGTTTAATTACCGGAACCTTTCTGGCGATCGCTTCGCTGGTCTCCTCATTCTCTTCAGCCTTTACGGCACTCGTGTAAACCACAACATCGGCACCCTCTATGTTCGATGCCGAATGCCCTTTATAAATGGTTGCTCCGAGCTCTTCAAGGCGTTTTGTAGTCTCTGACTCACTATTATCTGAGCCCGAAACTTTATACCCGCGCAACAAAAGAATTTCAGCCATGCCACTCATACCGATCCCCCCAATACCCACCATGTGGATATGTTTGGTTCGGCCAAAAACAGGTTGTGTCTGGATGGATGTGCTCATTAATTTTTTTGTATCAAATGGGTTGAAATTTCCTGTACTATTTCTGCTGCGGCATTCGGTTTCGCGAGAGATTGCATAGCTGCCGACATCACATCAAGATTTTTCTTATCACTAATTACGCCTTCAATAGTTTGAATTAAATCGGTTTCAAGGTTCTCTTCTTTCAGAAGGAGTGCAGCGCCGGAGTCAACAAGGGAACGGGCATTTTTTTCTTGATGGTTACCCGCTACATTGGGCGATGGTACCAGAACCGCCGGCTGTCCTATGGCCATAAGTTCACTGCAGGTCCCTGCTCCGGCTCGGGTTATCACCAGATCTGCAGAGCCGTAAGCGGCCGACATATCATCGATGAATGCTGTAAGCCGCAGGTTTGGATAATCGGATAGGTTCAGGCGGGTGATGATTCCTTTCAGGTATTTATCACCGCATTGCCAGATAATCTGAAGCCCGAGATTATTGTGCAGCGAATCGATATGATTCAGCATTGCTTCGTTGAGTGCAAGAGCGCCTCCGCTGCCTCCCATCACCAGCAATACCTTTTTATCAGGTGTAAAGCCAAATCCAGCCAGTGCGGCGTCCCGGTTCGTCTTCTTTAATACGTTGCGAACCGGGTTGCCGGTAAGGTGAACTTTCTCCTTGGGTAAAAATTTGTCAGCATCATTAAACGCTGTGAATATTTTCTCTGCATGTTTTGCAAGCATTCGGTTTGTAACACCGGGAAAACTGTTCTGCTCCTGCAAAATTAAAGGGATACCAAGTTTTACAGCAACCCATCCAATCGGGCCCGATGCAAAACCACCGCAGGCAATTACCATATCTGGTTTGAATGACCGCAGGATGAAGAGGCTCTGGATTACACTAACAATAAGTTTAAGCGGAAAAATGAGATTCTGAATGGTTAATCTTCGGTGAAAACCGCTGATCCAGACGCTCTTTATCTCATACCCGTATTTTGGTACTGTTTGCCACTCCATTCTGTCGCGGGTTCCAACAAACATCACCTTCGCTTCAGGATACTTCTTCACATACGCATCTGCAATGGCAATAGCCGGGTACACATGACCACCCGTACCACCGGCTGCCATGATAATCCTCGGGGGACTCACGGCAGCGGTGAGGGTGTCTGTAGATGATATGTTCTTTGCAACGGCGGCGATCATCCGTTATAAAATCTTATATTATTGTTTTGGTTGTACTTTGAAATATTCAGAAGTATGCCCATCAGAAGACCGGCAAAAAGCATGCTTGTGCCTCCATAACTGATAAATGGCATAGGCAAACCAGTTACCGGAAAAAGGCCGGTAGCAACAGCAGCATTAACAAATCCGTATAGAGTAATCATCAGCGTGGCTCCGAGTGCCATCAGGGTACCCAATACATCGGGTGCATGGCGGGCGACGGAAGCTATCCCGCGAAATAATATTATCGTGAATACAATGATCACCGCTGCTGATCCCAAGAGCCCGTACTCTTCGGCGATGATTGCAAAAATAAAATCGTTGTATGGCGCGGGGAGAAAATCGCGCTGGGTACTTTTGCCAACGCCTACCCCGAAAACCTGTCCCTGTGCTATTGCAATATGCGCTTGCTGGGCTTGGTATCCGCTGCCCGATTCAAAATGGGTATTATTTACATTGGTGATTTGCGTCACATAATTGGTAATACGGCTTTGGCGTTCAGCTGATGAGGTTACAAATGCTGCGCCGCCGATAATTGCTATAAGTATCAGCCCAAAAATTTGAGGTGCACTAATTCTGCCAACAAACATCATTAAAACAGAAATACCTATCAGCACAGCTGCACTGCTGAAATCTTCCACTGCAATTAGCCCGCATGTAATTACAACCCAAAACATGATCGGCAAAAATGCCCTTTTAAAACTTTTGATATACTCCTGTTTTTCGTGCAGAAGAACGGCAACATGAATGATCAGAGCAATCGCACCAACAGAAGATGGCTGGAATGAAATGATACCGAGAGACAGAGCACGGCGTGCTCCAAATTGAAACTCTCCATAAAAAATTACAGCCACCAGAAGCACCCAGCTAATCACCATGCCGAGCCGGCTGAATCTCGCGAGAACACTGTAATTTATTTTAGAAACGAATACCATCACAAAAAAGGCTATTCCAAGTTTTATGATGTGCCCGGTAACCAGTTTACTTGCTGTAGTACCATGCATTTGCGCAAAAAAAGCAATGGAAGAGAACACGGCGAGAATGCCAAATATCATTAGCATAATGATAGATACAAACAGTATCTGATCACTGCCGCTTTTGGGCACTTCGAGCTCGTCCTGAGTAGTCTCGAAGATGGTGCCGATTTTGCTATTTGGAGTAGTGTATTGCAATGGTTACAGTTTTATGTGATTAAAGATCGAGTACAGCCTGTTTAAACTGATTGCCGCGATCTTCGTAGTTTTCGAACATATCGAACGAGGAGCAAGCGGGGCTAAGGAGTACAACTTCGCCTCGTTTTGCAACTTTTTTAGCGGTTTTTACAGCTGCTTTCATGCTATCTGCTTCAAGCAAATGAGGAACGGTATCTCCCACTTGCGTACGGATTTTTTCTCTGGCTTCACCTATGGCAATAATGGTATGTACTTTCTCTTTCAGCTCTTTTGCCAGTTGTGTGTAGTCGTTGCCCTTATCACGCCCACCGAGAATCAGTACAATTGGGGTGTTAAAACTTCGAAGTGCAAACCATACTGCATTTACGTTGGTGGCTTTGCTATCGTTAACATAGCGCACGCCCTTGTAGGTGCGTACCTGCTCGAGCCGGTGGGTTACGCCTTCAAAGGTTCTGAGGCTTTCGCTTATAAATTCATTTTTGATCTCTGCTGCCCGTGCAGCCAGTGCGGTTGCCATACTATTTTGCAGGTTATGTTGCCCGGGTAGTCCTATTTCGCCGATTTGCATGAGTTCTTCTTCTTTGTTGTTGATATTAAGAATCAGGTTGCCGTTGCGAACAAATGCTCCGTTCACTACCTCTTTTTGGCTCGAAAATGCGAGCATTTGAGGCGCGTTTTCTCTGCCCGCCAGCTCTGTTGCATGGTGCGAGAGAACAGGATCATCAACATTGTAGATAAACCAATCTGATGCCGTCTGATTTTTAGTGATATTTAGTTTTGATGCTGCATATTTATTAAAATCATTATCATACCTGTCGAGATGATCCGGTGTAATATTGAGAATCATACTGATAGCCGGGCGGAAGGTATCGATATGATCAAGCTGAAAACTGCTAATCTCAAGAAGTACATCTTCTTCAGGAACGGTATGTTCAACCTGATCAGAAAATGCAGTGCCGATGTTACCCGCAATAATGGGATTTCGCCCTGCCTGTTTCCATGTGTGCGCCAGCCAGTTTGCCACTGAAGTTTTACCGTTACTGCCGGTAACTGCTACAATAGCTGATGCGCAAAACCAGCTTGCCAGTTCTATTTCAGAGAATATCTTTTTTCTACTATTCAGGTAGTGCCGTGCTATGGAAGAGGAGGTAGGCACGCCGGGGCTCAAAACAAGAAACTCCCCATTCAGGGCTTTCTCAGAATGTGTGTTTTGTTCGAACCGGATAGATTCAGCTGTGAGTTTTTCAATTGCATCAGCATCTATCTGCCCACAATCAGAAACAAACGGTACAGCCCCCTTGCGCTTCAGCAAAATGGCAGCCGCAACTCCGCTTCTGGCAGCACCTGCAACTACGATATGTTTGCCATCGAGGTTTCTCATCGTAATTTCAGGGTTAGAAGGCTTATGATTCCAAGAAGGATAGCGATAATCCAGAAGCGTACTACAATTTTAGATTCAGGCCATCCCTGCTTTTCAAAATGGTGGTGGATAGGAGTCATCAAAAATACCCGGCGGCCTTCACCATACTTTCTTTTTGTGTATTTAAACCAGGTTGTCTGTATGATTACGGAAACCGTTTCTACAAAAAAGATGCCGCAGATAATGGGCAGAAGCAGCTCTTTATGAATCATTACTGCAAATGCACCTAATGCACCACCAAGGGCAAGGGAGCCGGTATCGCCCATGAAAACAGAGGCGGGATACGAGTTGTACCATAAAAAACCAAGACAGGCACCTACCAGCGAAGCTGCAAAAATGGTGAGTTCGCCGGATCCCGGCAGATACATAATGTTCAGGAATGATGAAAAATCAACCCGGCCTGATACATAAGCAAAAATACCAAGTATGATTCCGGCTATTGCGGATGTTCCAGAGAGCAATCCATCAAGGCCATCGGTAAGATTAGCAGCATTACTTACAGCAGTGATGATAAAAATTACTACCGGAATGTAGATAAGCCATCCGGTTGATTCACCAAAAAATGCATAATCAATATTTACCTCTTTCAGGAATGGCACGGTAGTAAGTGTATTATATTCCTGAAATGCCGGCCAGAAATAGAGAGTAGCACCAATTACCACACCTACAAATACCTGACCAATGATTTTAAACCATCCGTGAAGCCCGGATTTATCTTTTTGTACAACTTTAATGTAATCATCAATAAAACCAACACCACCGAGAACAATCACAACGAATACAATCATCCAGGTATAAATACTGTCAATGCGCATCCATAGCAGCGCAGGTATTACCGTTGCGAGAATGATGATTACCCCGCCCATAGTTGGAGTATCTGCTTTGGCGAGGTGAGTGTTAAGGCCAATATCGTCGCGAATTACCTCTTTGAGTTGCATTTTCTGCAGCCAGTGGATTATTTTTTTCCCTATAAATAAACTAATCAGCAAAGCAGTGGCTGCTGCGAATGCTGTACGAGTAGTGATATAATCGAAAGCACCAAATCCGGGTGGATTTATTACATCATTTATCCAGGCGAGGAGTTCGTAAAGCATTAAGCAACCTCCTCTTTTTGATGATGTCCGTTACGCTCTTGCAAGGCCTTTCGGGTAATTTCCCTATCGTCAAAATGGGAGCGAACACCATTAATTTCCTGATACGTTTCATGCCCCTTGCCAGCAATAAGTATGATGGTGCTTTCATCAGCTGTAGAAATGGCTGCTTTGATAGCATCTTCTCGCATTTTAATGCTTTTAACCCGGCTAGGGTTTACAAATCCCGCCATGATATCGCTGATGATAGAATCGGGATCTTCGGTACGGGGGTTGTCGGATGTAACAATAACTTCATCTCCGTAGCGCTCTGCAATTTTTGCCATAACGGTACGCTTGGTTTTGTCGCGGTCTCCTCCGCAGCCAAACACGATACAGAGCTTTTCACCTGATTTTTTAATCTCCGTGAGCGTTTTTGCTACATTTTCAAGAGCGTTAGGGGTGTGGGCATAGTCAACAAAAACGATGGGCTCTTTTTTTGCATTCTGAATACTTTCCACACGTTCCATACGGCCGGCAGCACCCTTGCAAGTGGTTAGAGCAGGGGCAATTTTTTTCCCGTCAAATCCAAGTGCAGTGCATGCTAGCAGCGCCTGTACAACATTATAGGCATTAAACTCTCCCACAAGTGGCGATTTGATTTCTGCTCCATCGATTGAAAGAACAAGACCGTTAGCGTCAGATTTCAAAATCTCTGCATTGATGAGGCCGTTGTTTTTAAAGCTGATGGTAATAACTTTGGCAGGGGTTGAGTTGGCCATCCAGCCGCCTCGTTCATCATCGATATTGGTGATAGCCCAGCTGGTCTCCTCAAGTGAGTTGAACAACCTTTTCTTTGCAGAGGCATAGTCATTCATAGATGCATGGTAATCCAGATGATCGTGCGTGAGGTTTGTAAATACTCCCACTTTAAATGAAATACCGTTTACCCTTTTTTGATCCAGCGCATGCGAAGAAACCTCCATTACCAGATACTTACTGCCGGCATCTACCATCTGTTTCATATCGTCGGCAAGTTCAATGGGGTCTGCAGTTGTGAGTCTGCTTCTGAAAATTTCACTGTTTACTCGTTTTTCAACAGTTCCCAGCATTGAGGCTCTGCAACCAAGTTCAGTGAGTATCTGCCAGATTAAAGTGGCAACTGTAGTTTTACCATTTGTACCGGTAATACCAATTATGGTAAGCTTTTGTGCAGGATTGCCTGCCATTTTTTGAGCAAGCGGCCCTAAAAGCCTGCGGGTACTTCGTACGATTACTACAAAAATATGTGATGGAACATCAGGCTTGGATTCGGCAATAATTACAGCAGCACCCCGTGATATTGCCTCTGAGATAAAATTATGTCCATCGGACTTGAATCCCTTTACGGCAATAAATATATCGCCCTTGTCAACATCGCGAGAATCCTGGCAAAGCTTCCCAACCTTTTCCGGCTTCTTGCCGTAAAGTGAAATCGGGTTGCAAAATTCTACAATGTTCTCGATATCCATCAGTTGGAAGCGATGTTTTGTTGCCTGTTAAATGTTTGCGCTCGCCCGCGTACAGTTACGGTTCTTCCCTGCCGCATCAAGTCGCCGGCTCGGGGGAATTGTTCGTAAATAGTTCCGGAGCCTGTCATTTCGATTTCAAGCCCTGCTTTTCCAAGCAGATAAGCTGCCTGACGCATGTTTTTGTCTCTCAAATTGGGGATTCGGGCAAAACCTTCAGGAATTGAATCTGCCGGTGTATTTTCTAACCTCAATTCAATAGGGGTGTTTCTTGCTACCTGACTTCCGGGAGCAGGAATCTGAGCCGCAACGTATTGTCCGCGGCCTGTTATTGAGTAAGGTATACGGCTTCTTTGCAGCAGAACCTTGGCGTTATCTGCACTCATGCCTTCAAGATCAGGAAGTACTATCCGGCTGTTTTGAACTATTGCATCAGCCGGTTGTGAACGCTGAATAGAATTTTGCAGGCCTGATACACGCTGTGCTATTTCCTTAAAAACAGAACCGGCAGTAAAACCGCCAAAAATACTGGTTCGAGGTTCATCAAGTAGAACAAGAATCACAAATTCCGGGTCCTCAACAGGGAAAAAGCCTACAAATGAGGCCCTGTATCTTGCCCGGTAACGTCCATCGATAAATTTCTGTGCAGTACCGGTTTTCCCGGCAATACGAAGGCCGTCAACGGCAGCCCATCGTGCAGTGCCCGAATCAGAGACTGCCTGCTCAAATACGGGTAGTAATTTTTCAATAGTTGATGGCCTGGCGATTCTTCTAACTCTCTTTGGTTCATTTTTTTCGATGATATTGCCGAATTCATCTCTAATGGATTCAACTACGTAGGGTTTCATCAGTTTACCACCATTAGCAAATGCAGCGTACGCCTGTGTAAGCTGTATAGGTGAAACCTGTACCTCGTAACCGATTGACATCCAGGGCTGGGTTACCCGGCTCCATTCATACGGGCGTTGCAGTCTGCCTGCAAGTTCACCTGGAAGGTCGATATTGCTTGGTGTGCCGAAACCCATATTCCTTGCATATTGGTAGAAGGTATTTGGCGGAATGCGCTGGGCAATTTCAGCGGTGGCAATGTTAGAGCTTTTGGCCATTACCTCTGTGAATGTAAGGGTACCAAGCGGATCATGATCTCTCATCAGCTGGCCGTGAATCATCAGCTGACCGTTTGCGGGAGTTTCAAACTTTTCATCAAACCGAACAGCGCTCTGCTCTACTGCCGCAATTGCTGTTACGAGTTTAAATGTTGAACCGGGCTCAATTATATCAGCTACAGCAAAATTTCTTCTGTTTTCATTTTCGATAGTAGCAGGTGCATTGGGATTGTAAACCGGATAGTTTGCCATCGCTTTGATAGCCCCTGTTTTGGGATCCATCACAATTGCGGTACCATATTTTGCAAGATGACGATTTACTCCATCTTTAAGCTCTTCTTCAACAATAGCCTGTATTTTTGAATCGATAGTGGTGTGCAGTGAATACCCCTGTTTTGGCAGTTTTCGGGGGGCACCTACATAAGCAAAAATTTGATTGAGGCGGTCTTTCCGAACCTGCTGCTGCCCATCACTACCGCGAAGAATACTGTTGTAGCGGCTTTCGAGGCCGGCCATTCCGTCCATGTTGTGGTTCACAAAGCCAACAACATGTGCAGCTAATGAGCCGAAATTATAGTTTCTTCTGTATTCCTCTTCAAGAATTAAGCCCCTTAAACCAAGCTCGTTTAAATCATCATATGCTTGTACCGGTATGCTCCGTTCGAGAACAAGGTATTGGGAGCGGGCTGTAGCACTGTTTATTCTGTTGATGTATGATTGAGCCGTTCGCCCAGTATGCGAACTCAATACTGAGGCAATTTTACCCACCGAATCGGTTCCTCTTATCAAAAGCGGATCAACTGCCACCTTATAAATGGCAGTATCTGTTACAAGCAGCGAACCATTTGCATCATAAATATTGCCGCGTTGTGCCGGAACAGATATATAGTCAATTGCCTGAGAGCTCCACAACTCCCTGAAGCCATCACCTTCCACAAAATTGATGCGCAAAATTTGCACAAGAATAGCGGTTGGGAGTAACATCAATAAACCCAAAAGCAAAAACATACGGCCCATAATGGAGCTGCGCTGGTTCATTTCGCTTCCGCTTGTATATAGATGATTTGATCGGCAGGGCCAGCATTTACAAAACCGTGCTGGCGCGCTATACTGTAAATTTGCTGAGGACCGGTTAATCGGTCGAACTCAAGTCTTGTTTGATGATACTGCC
This sequence comes from Balneolaceae bacterium, assembly GCA_007693395.1. Taxonomy (GTDB): domain Bacteria; phylum Bacteroidota; class Rhodothermia; order Balneolales; family Balneolaceae; genus Rhodohalobacter. The sequence goes on from REDS01000105.1 coordinate 77,739, forward strand.
TTTGTGCCTTGTTAAATTCGCTTTCAAGCTGATTAACCTCGGTTAAAACTTGTTGCGTGTTAAACACATGGGCGATATAAAGAATCCCGCAAATTCCGATCAGGAAACTTACGAGTATAACCTTCCAGGGGGTAAAAGCCGGAAGTTTTGTTTTTTTGGTTGTTGGGGTGCGTCTGCCATGGGTTGGGGCAGCGCCGTCTGTATTAAGCTTTTTCGATGTAATGGTTCTTCGTTTATTTTTTGCGACTCTGCCGCCGGAAATACCTCTATCTGTTGCTATTGGAGGGCTTTTTACAATCATTCGTCACCTCGCGTTTTTTCAGCAACGCGAAGTTTTGCACTTCTCGCAGCCGGGTTATTTTTGATCTCTTCATCGGAGGGGGTGATAATTTGCCGCGTAAACATTTTTAGTGCTGTTACTGGATTTCCGTAGAAATCTTTTTCTACTGTACCCTCAAAATTTCCACTTTTGAAGAAGTTCTTCACCAACCGGTCTTCAAGAGAGTGGTACGAAATGGCTACTATTCTGCCGCCAGGGCTAAGCAGTTCAAGTGCATCGGTTAAGCCTTGTTTCAATACATCAAGCTCTCTGTTAACTTCGATGCGAATAGCCTGAAATACTCTTGCAACAGATTTAATTATGTACCTGCCATACAGCACGTTTTCAATGGCTTCGCGTAGTTCGAGTGTGGTTTCAATGGGTCTTCGGTTGATAATCTCCCGTGCAATTTGCCGGCTCAGGCGCTCCTCACCGTAATGGTAGATGATGTCTCGCAGTTTTTCGTAGTCGTAATCATTTACAACATCATAAGCCGATACTCCGCTTAGCTCACTCATGCGCATATCAAGCGGACCATCGTGCTGAAAGCTGAAGCCTCTTCCCGGTTCTCTGATTTGATGTGTGGACACTCCCAAATCAAACAAAATACCGGTCACTTTGCCGTGATAGTTTGCAGGTATGATGGTTTTCAAATAACCAAAATTACCAGAAATAGGTTGAAAGCGGGAATCATCTCCAATTTTTTCTGCTGCAGCAGCATGCGCTTCACTGTCTTGATCTACACCCAGAAGGGTGGCATCACGATTAAGATTTTGTAGTATTAAAGAACTGTGCCCGCCCCCGCCAAGAGTTGTATCTATATAAATGCCACTTTTATCTGTAATCAAAAATTCAACAGAAGCATCGAGCAGAACCGGTATGTGGGGATAAAAATCAGTCATGAAATCACTCCTCATCATCTATATCTCCTCCCATTACCTGCTCAAAGAGCTCCTGGTAAGATTCGAAGCTGAGTTCGTTGTCAATTTCATCCAGTCTATCCGGCGACCATATTTCTATTCGCTCACCACTCCCTATAAAAATAGCTGTGGTATGTATGTTGGAAAACTCCATCAAGTGCGATGGGAGGGAGAGACGGTTTTGCTTATCGAGTACCAGATCTTCAGCAAAGCGGAGGAAATTTCGTATCACAGTGCGGCCATTACGTGAAAAATTGTTGATCTTTGCGAGTTTTTTCTCAACAAGTTCCCAGCGATCCTGCGGGTAGAGATAGAGGCATGGTTCAAGGCCGCGAAGAATGGTGAAGCGATCCTGCGCATCAGGATTAACAGTTTTACGCAACTTAGCCGGGAAAGCAACTCGGCCTTTGTTGTCTACACTGTGTTCATATTGCCCTTTGAAGCTTGGCACGAGGATCTCTGTTT
>REDS01000178.1 GCA_007693395.1 Balneolaceae bacterium
TGGTTAGAAATTTTTTAGATATAAGACAACTTTATCTTTTTGTGACTTATTTCATTCTCCCCCATGATGTAAAGTCCGATTTCAGAAAATAGTATGAACGCAAAAAAGCACATTTGAGTTATTCACTGCTAAATCATTTAAGCGAACTATTCACCACATGAATTCAACCGTGCCATTCATTAAGGTATTTTTTCTTACAGGTTTTCTATTAATCCTGGTTTTTCAAAACTCTGCAGAAGCTCAATCAACAGGAACTTTGTCGGGCTATGTTACTGATGCAAGAACGGGCGAGCCTTTATTTGGCGCAAATGTTGGGTTACAGGGTACCACGCGCGGTGCAAGCACGGATGATGAAGGCTTTTATGAAATCACCAACATAGAACCGGGTACATATACCGTCGTTGCAACATTTATTGGGTATGAAAGCCAGCAGCGCAATAACATCAATGTGCGTAGTGCCGGCAACCGGGACATTAACTTTGAGTTGGTTCCATCTGCCCAGCAGCTGGAAGAGGTTGTGGTAACTGTATCAGAACCATTTGTTGCCCCACCTGAAAATCCGGTAAGCTTCCGGCGTCTCTCTCCCGAAGAGATTTCAACCTACCCCGCCGGTAACAGCGATATTGCCAAAGTGGTACAGTCGCTGCCCGGAGTATCGGGCTCAGTTACCGGTTTTAGGAACGATGTAATTATTCGCGGAGGCGCCCCCAACGAAAATGTCTATTTTCTTGATGGTATAGAAATCCCCACGATTAACCATTTTTCTACACAGGGGAGTGCAGGCGGGCCGGTTGGGTTACTGAATGTGGCATTTTTTGATGGTGTGGAATTGAGTACAAGTGCATTTGGGGCATCCGCAGGTAATGCACTATCCGGAGTATTGCGTTTTAACCAGCGCCGAGGTAACGACCGGGAATACAGAACAAATTTCAGGGTGGGTGCAAGTGAAGCCGCGCTAACTACAGAAGGCCCACTGTTTAAGGGAGACAGCTCATTCTCAAATACAACATTTATTGCGTCGGTACGCCGCTCTTATCTTCAGCTCCTTTTTCAATTGATAGATCTGCCTTTCCTGCCGGATTACTGGGACTATCAATACAAACTCGATCACAGATTTAATTCTCGCAACCAGATTTCGTTTGTTGGCGTTGGTTCTATCGATGACTTCAGAATCAACGTACCCAGCGACATAACCCCCGATCAGCAGGCCATTCTTGATCAGGTTCCTGTGATAAGGCAACGAACAAATACAACCGGGCTTACCTGGCAGCACAGATTAAGCGATGGTTTGGGGATTACAAGAACATCACTTAGCAGAAGCTGGTTTTACAACGATTTTACACGATTTCGTGATAACGAAAATGAAGAGGGACTTTTCTCACAAAACAGGGCCAGAGAGTGGCGCAAAACGCTTCGGAATGAAACCACATTCTTTCGTGAAAGATCTACAATATCTGTGGGTGCTTCTGCAAGGGTAAACATTTTCAGGAACGATTTTTTTGATGATAACACGGGTGTAGCGTTCGATTCAGATCTTACCTTTGTCAGTTATGGAGGCCATTTCCAGTGGTCATCAGAACGTCTGTCCGATAGGCTCGATCTCACCGCTGGAATTCGTTTTGATGGCAACACATTTACCGACAATGGAAATGAATTATACCGTACTCTATCCCCCAGAGCCGCGCTCACGTTAAATCTTGACGATGTAGGACAATGGAAAGCAGTAGTCTCTGCCGGGCGTTATTTCAAAAAACCGCCGTTGAATCTACTTGGCTATCAGGAAGGCGGCGAATTTGTAAATCGTAACAGCCGGTACATTCGATCTGATCATCTTACAGGTGGTATTAACTTTTTCCCAAGGCCAAGTACAAAATTATCTGTTGAAGGATTTTTGAAACTGTATGATAACTATCCCGTTTCCATTCGTGAAGGAGTAAGCCTTGCAAATCTTGGCGGCGGTTTTGAAGTGCTCGGAAACGACGCTGTAGAGTCAGCCGGCAGGGGACGAACCTACGGAGTGGAATTTCTTACTCAACAAACATTGGCAACCAACTATTACGCTATACTTGCTTACACACTGTTCTGGAGTGAGTTTACAGGTTTTGATCGGGATCTGTATTTGCCATCAGCTTGGGATAGCCGGCACCTGCTCACCTTTACCGGTGGATATCAGATTGGTAACAGATGGGAATTCAGCCTTAGGACCCGCCTCTTGGGAAGAACGCCATTTGCCCCGGTAAATGAAGATCGAAGTATAGAAACCTACCCCGCTTTTGTGTTTGATTACAACCGTCTTGGCACTGAGCGCCTCAGCGCGTTCAACGCTACCGATATCCGAATCGACAGAAAATGGAACTTCAGCAATGTTTCGCTGGATGTTTACCTTGAAATACAAAACCTGTTTGGCCAAAACACGCCATCAGAACCAAGTTACCTGCTGCAGAATGGAAACAACCCTGAGCTGGTACGGGTAGATCAGCTTAGCGAATCATCCATACTCCCTACCATTGGTATTATTGTTGATTTTTAGTAGGTGTTGAAAATAGGTTGCTGCCGGTGCATATTTACTTCTTCAATAATCTTTACGATGTTATTTGGAATCAGGTAAATTTTTAATAAAGATGATAACTATGAGCTCATCAACCTTTTGGCGGACGGTAATTTGCGGTATCATTGCAACATTTGTTATGATGATGCTTGCCTTTGTACAGGGTGGTTTTGGCCTGGCAACTCTTGATATAGGGCACATACTTAAAGAAAGTTTTAACCACGTACATAGCGGGGAGCCATATTCAATTTTGTGGGGCAATGTGGCCTTTTATATCATGGGTATCATTCTTGCGCTGATATGGGTAGCATTTCTTGCATCAAGAATACCCGGAAACTGGCTTGTACAGGGGTTAATTTACGGTGTAATTATATCTGTGGTAGCAGGTGGTATTGTTTCTCCGTTAATCACCGCCGCAGCGGGTGATCCAATCGGATTATTCTACAGTGATAGCTGGGCACCTATGGCTTTAATTATAGCCGGGCTTATTATGCATCTTGGTTATGGAATAGTTTTGACTCTCTGCCTGAAAAAAGCAGGAGTTGATCCTAAGCTGGCTCTCCGTTAATTGCCATAGAGGCAGGCTTCGGGATTGTCATTCACATAGTAGTTTTTATAATTCAGGGCATTGGGATCCATACATCCGGAAAGATTCAGAATTCTAACAGACCGGAAGTCGGTTGGATGGCTTTCAGCCTGCAGGGCAATGTAACCGCCGCTAAGCAGATTGCCATTTTCAAGCTGAGGGCTGGTGTATTCCATTACAATCTCCCCGTTAATTACGTGCTGAATGAGTGAGTCGCCGTAAGCAACCAGTTCTGCCGTAACCCAATCATCGCCATGGTTCGTTGGGCCATCCGACCCAATACAGTGTTCAGTTCGTAACTCGTTGTTTACCACTACACGAGTACCGGGAGTGCAGATGCTGCCATTGGGGCGTTCATTTTCTCCATCACCTCCCAGCAGCTGAAATTCAATGGATGTGGGGAAATCCTGATCAAGATTCATGGTTTGTGCCGGTTGCGAGTGGAACATGATACCGTTATTTCGAAAAGCCCAGCCCGGTCCGCCCTCAGCCTGCTCGCCAACAAAACGGTATTCTACCTGAAGCCGGTAATAAGAGAAGGGGCGTTCGTAAAAAATGTGTCCAAATTCGTTATTGAATCGCTCGTATTCATCGTACCGAACTTTCAACAGCCCATTTTCAACACGGAATGTGTTGGCAAAATTATCGTTCAGTTCATACCCGGCAATTTTCAGGTTCCAGCCGTCAAAGTTTTCACCATTAAAAAGTTCTACCCACTCTTCCGTATCGGGTGATTGCTGTGATGGAGTATCAGTACAGGAGATCAACAAAAGTGAGGCGGTGAAGAAAATGATGAGTATACGCATGAGATTATACTTAGTTGTATGGCTGTTATTGAATTGTAATTGAAATTTACAGGAAAATGGTGAAGATGTTAAAACATATATTATCAGTTTTTAGACTATTTTATCTATAAATGATTGCTTACCTTTTTCCCATTACGTTAACACAAATAGTACAATGCTCCATAATCAACACAACTTCCACATACCGGTTATGGGAACCGGACACTCCATCGACAGCCCCATACGAGTTGCACATTTAGGCATTCATTCGGTTATCTCCGTTGTGGATGATCTCCTTTGCGAAAAAATCAGAAAGCATTACTGTTCTGAATTTAACCTTCCATATAAGAATATTGCGCGTTCATCCACAGATGGCCGGGCAGAACGCATAACCGCTTATCTTGATACTGTTGCACATATTGTTACAGAGAAATTCAACGAACTGCGGAATCAGCCATTTTTTGAGAACAGTGAGAAAGACCGCTATTTCAATTTGCTGCCCGATGAAAACCCGCTGAAGAAGAGTTATGAATATGCACGGGCGGTTACAGATAAAGCTCTGCAAAGTGATCTCTTAAAAACATTGACAGACAGTATGGTTCCGGGGTCGATCGATGTGAACATCATGGCGAAGGTGGATGCATTAAAACTCGACAAGAGTGATCAGCCTCTGAGCAGTGAGTTTAGTGATGCAAACGCAGCATTAAGGGGTTTTGTGAATAGTGTAATATCATCAAGTGTGGTTCTTTCGGCTGGGTTTAATCCCCGGTTGTACAGCTACCTGTCGGAGTTCAAAGAGTTTTACAGAGATAAAACCGGCAAAGCAAAGAAGAGCATCATACTGAAAGTAAGTGATTTCAGATCGGCACTGATCCAGGGAAAATTTCTTGCCAAAAAAGGAATTGAAGTAGCCGAGTTTCGTATTGAATCGGGGCTGAATTGCGGGGGACACGCATTTGCATCCGATGGCCAGTTGCTGCCCATTCTGCTAAATGAATTTCGGGAGAAGAGAGAACAGCTGCAGAAGACGTTTGAGCCGATGATCCGGTCATTCTATGAATCACAAGGGTGGGATTATCCTGAGAATAGTGATGAAGTTGCAAAGCCAAAGATCACCGTTCAGGGTGGAATTGGAAATTCCGGCGAGCAGTTACGGCTAATCGAGGATTTCGAGATGGATGCCACAGGCTGGGGAAGCCCGTTTTTACTGGTGCCGGAAGCTACCTGTGTGGATGATTTTACAACGGAAAAGCTTGCCGCTGCTGCCGAAAAAGATCTCTATTTAAGTAATGTATCCCCGTTGGGTGTTCCGTTTAATAATATCCGGGGATCCGGTTCGGAAATTCATACAAAAGAACTGATCGATAAAGGTAAACCCGGCTCCAAATGTCCAAAAGGATTCCTGGTATCAAACACAGAGTTTACAGAGAATCCCATCTGTACGGCATCGGCACAGTATCAGATATTAAAAATCAGTCAGATTGAAGAGAGTGAACTTTCCTCCGAAAGTAAAGAAGTCGAGAAAAAAAAGGTGATGGAGAAAACATGCCTCTGTACAAACCTGGGTACGGGATCATTGATTCGACTCGGTATTATGAAACCCGATTATGGACGACAAGCTATTTGCCCCGGACCAAACATTGCATGGTTCAACAGAACCTATTCACTTAATGAGATGGTAGATCATATTTATGGAAGAACCGATTCGCTGGTCCCTGAGGAGCGCCCGCACATGTTTGCAAAAGAGATGGTGATGTATGTTGATTACATTGAAACCATGCTGGAGCCGTGTGAGCCGGGAAGTCCCGAAATGAAAAAAATGGAGAAGATGAGAAAAAATCTTCACGAAGGCATAGAGTTTTGTGAAACGATATCGCAAACCAAACCTTATGGAGATGAAAATCTCAAATCACTCTCAGTAGCGTGTATTGAACAAAAAGAGAGATTAGAACTTCTGTTCACCAAACGCGAGCTGGTTCAGTAATGTAAAGTAGTTTAGTTTGATATAAAGATTTATCAATCATCTAAATTGACAAATTTTAATCGAATTCACCTGTAATCAATACTGTCCAAAACGGCAAACAACCTCATTTGAGTCATGTCCTTAATGCGGGGTTTACATCCTCTAATTACATCTGCATAATATCCCGCTGAAGCTCGCAGGCGAGCGCTGAAGATTAACTCACATACCAGCGCCTGCGAACCTCTGCGAAACCGTCTGCGCTCCTCTGCGAGAAATAAGTAAGGAATTCATTATTGGCCTGTAAAAAAAATCTATTCTAAATGAACTCTAAAATATTTTGGGCACTATTGACCTAAAAAAGTGAGTTTGTGATTATTGAGGGAAAGTTCCTATTCTCTCAATCAGTAAATCAGAACTGCAGATAAAGCGGGCTGATTTGAGAATCATAAACTCTCTTCCACCATGTCCATATTTTTCTGGGTTGTTCTGCTCTACCTTGCCCTTCTGATGGGAATATCCATCTGGAAAAGCCGTGCCATTAAAAACCAGGAAGATTTTATGGTGGCCGGGCGAAAAGTTTCAACCCCTAAACTGGTTGGCACCTTGCTTTGCACATGGCTTGGCTCGGGAACACTTCTTGCCGGAGCCGGACTGGCCGCGCGCGTGGGGATATCAGAATTGTGGCTGGCTGCAGGAGCGTGGATAGGTATTGTTCTGGTCTTTTTCCTCGCGGGGCGCGTTCGCCGGATAGCCCAGTACACCGTGCCGGACATCCTCGAACTTCGATACAACAAATACGCCCGTATTCTGGGCACTATTGTAATTGTCATTGCCTACACAACCATTGTGGGGTATCAGTTTCGCGGCGGCGGTTTTGTACTGAACCTGGTAGCCGGTATACCTGAGTGGCAGGGTGTTCTGCTGACGGCCGGTTTCATCATTGCTTTTACCGCATTTGCCGGAATGCTCTCCATCGTTTCTGTTGATATTATAAACGGAGCAGTGATTACCCTGGCTGTACTTGTTGCAGTGCCGCTTGTATTCATAAACCTGGGCGGCGTGGAGTTCATCACCACCGAGCTCGACCCTGCTTTATTCGATATCACAGGTGGTCACGGCTGGATCTGGGTGATGGGCGTTTTCTTTCCCACATTTTTACTTCTGATGGGGGAGTCGAACATGTACCAGAAATTCTATTCAGCCAAAAACGAAAAATCAGCCAAAAATGCGGTGATGTTTTGGGTGATTGG
>REDS01000089.1 GCA_007693395.1 Balneolaceae bacterium
ATATGTTCTCTCAACTCATTGAAGCTAAATTTGTTACGTAGCACAAGCTAACCAATAGCTCTTACTGAATGTAGATATACTTCTGCTTTGTGTCTTGATTAACAGGTTTCAATTGAATACTATTGATGTTACACTTCAACTTAACCTCTAACAAAAACAGCTACTCAATGAAAAAACATATCGTTCTTATTCTGGTTGCCGTATCGTTCATCTTCACAGGATGTTACCACGCACAAATTTCAACAGGTGCACAAACCTCATCAGACATTTATCAAAAGAAATGGGCAGCATCTTTTATTGGCGGCCTTGTACCACCAAGTATTGTACACGCCGAGCAGCACTGCGATAACGGTGTTGCAAGAGTAGAAACACGACATAGTTTTCTCAATATGGTTGCTCAAATTGTAACATTCAGCCTCTACTCCCCAATGGAAATTACCGTTGTTTGTGCCGCAGGGCCTCGGGCTGACCTTCAAACCATTGAGGTGGAAAGAAACTCCTCTGAGGAGGTTGTGATGAAAACGTTTGAAGATGCGATTAAAAAGTCGGCATCCCTGAATGAGGCTGTTTACGTTTCATTCAAGTGATGATTTAGGAATCAGGCGTCAGACGCTTACTCTCTCAACAACAAATGCTACATTAGCCCCGGCTAACCACCGGGGCTATTTTTTTGCACAAAACGGAAAGAGATTTGCCATAAAGGTAGCAAACCCAACTCTGAAATAAGCCTCTGCGGCCTTGACTTTTTGCTCCTCTTGGGTCAAGCCAAAAGGAGAGGTTAGGTGTAGCACATCTCCATACGTGTAAATGGACTATTCAATCAGAAATGAAATTCCGGAATAGGTGTCCCGATGCAGAAGACATGAAAAAGCCACTTCAACAACTGTTGAAGTGGCTTTATGGCAAATCCAAAAAATAGTGCTGCAGTGGTATGTACTAATCCGGCAGGTTAAAGTTAACATCTGTTCGGTAATACCCCATTAGGTGCTCGGCAAAGTAATCCCAAAGCATACGTTCGAAATATGCGGTGTACCTGCCAAAACCGTGGCGGGCTTCAGGGAAAATCATCAGATCAAACCGCTTGCCTTCGCGGATTAGGGCATCCACCAAACGATATGTATTTGCCGGGTGAACGTTGTTATCCATCTCCCCGTGCACCAGCAGCAAACGCCCCTGCAGGTTGCCGGCGAGTTCTGCATTTGATGGTATTCGTGAGCTAAACGTAGTTTTCTCCTCTTCTACCTCTTCACCATCTTCATTTTCTACAGTAACAGTTTCGGTTTTTGCAGATACGCCGTGATGCACCTCACTCCACCAGATGTTGTAGATATTATTATCGTGATTACCGGCTGATGAAACGGCTACTTTAAAAAACTCAGGGTAGGTAAGCAGCGCTGCTGTGCTCATAAATCCACCGCCTGAGTGGCCGTAAATACCCACTCTATCGAGATCTACATAGGATCGCCGGGCTGCAAGCTGTTCTATTCCGTAGCGGTTATCGGCAAGGGCATAATCGCGGAGGTTATCATATCCATAGTTATGATACCATTTATCCCTGAGTGGGCTGCCGCCCCGGTTACCCATCGCAACCACAACAAAACCAACCTGTGCGAGGGAGTGGGCGCGGGCAGCGGTACCTCCGATTGAGAAATTCCTTGGATATGGCTCCACCTGCGGGCCGGGATATACATACGATATAATCGGGTACTGCTTCTCGGGGTCGAAATCGGCCGGTTTCCACATCACCCCATAAAGATCGGTAACCCCGTCTTTGGCTTTCACCGAGAAATTTTCGGGTAGATTATATCCCGCTTCTTTTAATCGGCTGATGTCAGTCTGTTCAAGCGTAAGCAGTTCGCGCCCGTTTCTGTCGCGAAGCACAGCTGTGGTAGGTTTATCGGGACGTGAAAAATTCTGCACAAAATAGTTTCGGCTGTCACTCATGTTGATATTGTGATTCGCATCCTCCGAAGTAAGAAGTGTTTGCCGCGAACCATCAAACCGTACACTATAGTAGTGTGCATAAAAAGGATTTCTGCCCTCTTCTTTGCCAAAGCCTTCAAAGAAGATGGTTGATGCCGTAGTATCAATTGCAGCGATATCCCCCACCATGAAATAGCCATCGGTGATTCTATTCTTCAGGTTACCTTCGCTGTCATACCGGTAGAGCTGGCCCCAGCCTGTTCGCTCGCTCCACCAGATATACTCTTGACCTTCGTTGATGATGCCTAACTGTGCGTAGCGCGTGTTGAAGTAGGGCTTACTCTTTTCTGACCAAAGCACCTCAGTTTCACCGGTTGTGGTGTTGGCTTTTACCACATCTATTTCATCCCAGGTTCGGGTTCTGCGAAGAATCCAGAGATAATCTGATTTTTCTGATGTGAAGATTCCGCCTGCATTAAAGTAAACCCCTCCAAGAGATTGATCGGGCCATTTATCGGTATCAAGGCGAACGTGCTCTTTTGTTTCCATGTCGAATACAAGAATTTCATCCTGATAGTGGTTGTCTTCGCCCGGCATATTGTACTTATAGGTTTCAAGCTCAGGACGCGGGTTTGCCACAGTATTAATTACCCAAAGCTCGTCTACTTCGCGCCAGTCCTGCCGTTTTACATACAATTTTTTTGAATCCTCAAACCATACAGCGCGGGACCGCAACCGCTCCGTGGACGTTGTATCACCGTGACTCTGCTGAAAGCTATACCAGCGCTCACCATCTTCGGTTAGGCGAATTTCGGTGCTGTCGGGGTCGTCAGTTCGCATCACGTAAAGATCGTGCTCTCGGGCAAAGGCAATCCAGGTACTGTCCGGCGAGTAGGTTGCCCATGGCTCGCGCTCCTCATATTTAAGAGAATCACCCTTAATGAGCTCATCGCGGTCTATGAAATACTTAAATTCAATGCTATCTACATGGAAGGAGAATAGCTGGCGATCTGTATCATAATCAAACCCTCTCAGATCAAGATCACTCGCGTTGAAACCACGGTTAAACGCTTCGGAGAGTTCTGCCGCCATACGCTGTTCATCAAAAAGCGGGCGTGAAGAGCGGCGTTCAGCATCAACAAACGTCCAGCGCTTTCTGTCGCCATCTTCCCATTCGTACCAGAAGCGGTCTTCATCTTCAATCCAGTTAGCACGCAGAAATGTGCTGCCTGTCATGTTTTGCATATTGGAGCCGGTAAAACGCTCGGCAAGTTCAAAATTGGGTTTTTGCTGTGCGGAAGCATCCTCTGTTAAGTATAAAGATGCGAAAAACAGCCCTACAGCCAATATAGTGGTAGTATATAATCTCATATAAAAAATGTTGTGTTGCGATTGAGGTGGGTCAATATCTAAAAGAATAGCGAGATAAACAGGGTTTTTACAACTTTTATGAGATGTGGAAAGCTGTTCGCTAATTGAACAGATGTTTCACAGATCTGTAAAAATTCAGAGGGGTGTTGATATTAATAGCTTGGTATAATCTCGTGCCTTCCCGTCATCAAGCCTGCCTCAACACTCACGGGCAGTCCTCACAATTAATTTATCGGTTTGAATTCTGTTGCAGATAAGTTCTTTTTAAAACATGTCGTGAAATATTTCTTATTACAAAGAATCCTTAATCTCTTTGTAATACTCTTCGTAGATGGTTACTATTTTGTCCAGTTCAAAAGTTTCAGCTCGTTTGCGGGCAGATGCGGCCATTTTAGCATGCAGTTTTTCATCCGTAAGTATTTCTGTTGCACATCTTCCCAGGCACTCAATATTACCCAATTCGCAAAGATAACCGGTCTCTCCGTGGATGTTTACTTCTGGCAACCCTCCTATGTTCGAGCTCACCACCGGAACGCTACAGCTCATCGCCTCGAGTGCAGCCAGCCCAAACGTTTCACTGCCTGATGGAATCATAAAAAGGTCTGATACAGAAAGAACTTCTTCTACCTGCTCCTGTTTGCCCAAAAATCTCACATGGTCACACATTCCCAATTCACGGCATTTTTTCTCTGCTTTTGCACGCTCAGGTCCATCGCCCACCATCAGCAGTTTGGCTTTCACACCATTTTTCAAAACCTGATCAAATGCAGCCACCACATCGGTTACCCGTTTTACCTTTCTGAAATTTGAAACGTGCGTAATGATTTTCTCCCCGTCCGGGCAGATCGCTTTCTTGAAATGCTCTTTTTTTGATTTTTTGAATCGTTCCAGATCGATGAAGTTTGGGATTACCTTTATCTCTTTTTTGATATCAAACAGGCGATAGGTCTCATTCTTCAGGTACTCCGAAACCGCCGTAACACCATCACTCTGATTGATGGAAAAATCGACCACCTGCTTGTAGGTTGGGTCGCTGCCAATAAGTGTAATATCTGTTCCATGCAGTGTTGTAATAACCGGTACTTTTGGCGCTTTGGTGCTTAAAATCTGTTTTGCCAGATAAGCACTGGTTGCATGAGGTATGGCGTAATGCACATGCAGCACCTCGAGCTTGGCATGCTGAATCAGGTTTACCATCATATTAGCGAGGGCGAGATCATAAGGCGGGTACTCAAACAGCGGATAGGTACTCAGATCCACTTCATGATAGGTGATATCTGTGCGAAAAGAATCGAGCCGTGCGGGCTGGGCATAACTGATAATGTGAAGATTATGCCCACGGTTAGCAAGCCCTTTAGCAAGCTCTGTGGCAACTACTCCACTTCCACCAAACGTTGGGTAACAGACAATTCCTATATTCATGGAGGGTAAATGTTTCAGAAAATTATGGCTTAATCCGTACACACTGTACGAATACCTAAAATGTACGCATTAATTAACGCTAATATTCCCCGAATTGTTCAACCAATTTTACGTCTGCAAATCGATAGTAAACTTCCTTAGCAGCGGAAACCATCCTCCTGATATGCAAAAGCTCTCTGTGCTTCAGTGGCAAATCAATCACTGTTCCCAAATCTCCTCTCCCATGTTTAGGTCTTCGCGAACCAGAGCCCGTATTTCAGCATTGGTCAGGCCGCAGCGTCCATCAGACCACGCCCTGTTCAGTGTGCCATTTGCATTTCTCCAGTGTGCCACATTGGTGCCCGGTGTAAACTGATGATTTCCGCACGGTGAAGAATACTCCGCCGAATAGTACGCCACATTACTCTCAGCCCAGCCAACACTGAACATTTTATTGTTTTCCACCCTGATATCCTCACCGCCAGCAATACCAATACCAACCTGGCCAGGGTTCACACCTATATTACCTATCGCCTCCTGGAAACTGCCGGTAGCGTCTGCCAGCATAATAAACGAACCTGAATCTGATTCACTATGCCCCTTAGCGCGGTTGTTGTTCACCTGTATCCAGCTATTAGATGTTCCGTTTGACATAAAGAGATTAATCCAGTCTTCGAGCGGGGCCCGGCCGGTCTGTTCGGTATGCTCCATCACATTCCCGTTAATGCGAATACCCGCACCATTGCACTTATCGCACTGAAAGAAATTCCTGCCCGAGTTTAAAGCCCTGTTCCCGGTAACCACCAATGGGCCGCTGCTGTCACGAAACCGTACACCTGACGCCACATTTTCGATATGCGAATCTCGCACCGAAATATCTTCTGAGTTGTGAAACATCACCGCACCAAATTCCTGCCCGTGCTTATCGGTGGCAATGTTTCTAAACTCTATATGATGCAGTTCTGTGCCAACACTTCGGGTTGAGTAAATTCCATGATCGGTATAGTTTTCTATCTGAAGCCAGGCTATGGTATTGCCCGACATCCCGCCCGAAAAAGCCCGCTGTGTGGTACTTTCCCCGTCAAGAACTGCACTGCCAACGCCTTTCCACCGGTTTTCCTCTTTTGATGATTCCACCATTTGCCCCGCATGTGTTCCCTCCAAAACAAAAAAGGTGGTAGCTGACGGACAGATCATATTGGCGATGTTCAAATTCTCGCCCGGTGAAAGCCATACTGACGAACCGCTCATATTGAACAGTTCGCCACATGTTTCACTGAAGTTACTCTCATGTATTGCCAATAAAATTCCGCGTATATCTTCAGTGGTAAAATCTTTTCCGGGGTCTCCACCGGCTCTGTTAATTGCTGCCACAACTCTCCGGCTGATTTCGCGGTGGTTTGCTGCAGCCATGCTTCCGTCATCGCCCGTCATCTCAGCTGAAATTTCAGCCAGGGTTTCGAGCGTTGTACTATTCAGCATTACGGTGTTTGCCGTTACGCTCATTATTGGCGCACCAAGGGCTGCAAGATCACTGCTGCTCATTCCTCTTATCCGCGATGCCCGCATGCCTCGTGTACGATTTACCATTGTTGTAAAATCTGTGGTTACTTCAGCGGCGGTTATATCGGTCATATCGGGTGCGCTGAGGATTTCTCCCTGAGCATCAGTTTCGGATTCTCCCTGAAGTGCAAGCTCAATAACAGCACAGCTGCCCAGTAGTATGATCACTGCAATAACGATTAACAATGGCTTGAAAAATTTCATACGCTGCACCTGATCGTTTAATTTTTTGAGTTATATCAACTTATTACCTGATGGAATGAAGCGCAAGAAGCCGCATTTTAAATGATGAAGAAAACATAATCCGATAAATACGATTATATAGAAGTTTGTTTCACAAAAGAGAAACAAAATGTCCTGTAATGTTACATGTCTGAAACTTTAATCAAAAGCGAATCGGCAATTTACACATCTCTCTCATCTGATGATTCAGATTCATCAATTTCAGAAAGGTGTGGTTAGGTGAAAATTATCATTTCCTGTATATTCAGAGTGATTTCAAAATAACGAAATATCAGAGTACAGAGCATTATGGCAGGACATTCCAAATGGGCTAACATCAAACATCGCAAAGCACGGGAAGATGCCAAGCGATCAAAAGCGTTTACCAAACACATACGCGAAATCACTGTTGCCGCACGTGAAGGCGGCGGCGACCCGGATGCCAATCCACGGCTGTCACTCGCCATACAGAATGCGAAAGGTGTAAACCTGCCGAAAGACAATATTGAGCGTGCCATCAAAAAAGGCACAGGCGAACTTGATGACGGCTCCGGCAATTACGAAGAGGTTACCTACGAAGGGTACGGGCCTGGAGGCATTGCATATTTTATTGAAGCCACAAGCAATAACCTGAACCGAACTGTTGGCGAAATCCGCTATCTGTTCAATAAACATGGCGGTAACCTGGGTACAGACGGATCCGTTGCTTATCTCTTTGAACAAAAAGGGGCCATTAAAATTAACAGCGAGGGGCTGGATGCCGAAGAAGTAATGCTGCTTGCCATCGACGCCGGCGCTGATGATGTAGAGATCGAGGAAGATTTTATCGAAGTGTTCACTGCGCGCGAAAATCTGATTTCAGTGAGAAAGCAGCTCGAAGAGCAGGGAATTTCTGTTGAATCAGCCGAGCTTCAGCGAATACCTATGACGGAGGTTTCTGCCGATCCTGAAACGGCTCAAAAAAACCTGAAGCTGATGGATCTTTTTGATGAGAACGATGATGTATCCAACGTGTTTACCAATCTCAGCCTCGATGATGAAACCCTGGCTCTGATCGAACAGAATTCATAACCTGATTATACTCATTGCAACATACAGACGTTACGCTTCTGTTCAAATGATTTAGATGAGACCATGCGAATTTTAAGCTTCATACTTTTATTTACTTTTCTCACAGCATCTGCGTTAAATGATGCACGAAAAGCCAACGCCGCTTTTGAAAGAGGCGATTATGCTGAAGCTGTACAGCTTTACCGGCAAGCCATAGAGCAGGATCCCGATAATGCAAGGTTACATTTTAATCTTGGCAACGCACTTTCCCGGATGGGCCAGAGAGAAGAGGCAGCAGATGCCTACAGCAGGTTCAATGAGCTTACCGAATCGCCCCTGGAGCAATCACTTTCGCACTATAATATGGGCAGAATGCTCACCGAAGATGAAAATTATGAGGAAGCCCTCAACTTTTTCCGGGAGGCGCTCATCAAGAATCCAGATGATGAGGATGCCAGACACAATTTTGAGCTCGCCGTAAAAAGGCAGCAGCAACATGAGCAGGAGCAGCCCGAAGATGATTCAGGCAGTGATGGCGGGGATGATGAGGAACAGCAGCAAGATCAACAGGATGATCAACAGCAGGACCCTCAAATGGACCAGCAGCCTGAATCTCAACAGGATCAAAGTGGTGATGGCGAACAGGAGCAGCGCCCGCTGGACATGACCCCCGAAGAGGCAGAAAATATTCTCGATGCGCTTGAACAACTTGAACGCGAACTTCTTGAAAACCGGAAAAAAGAATCATCAAGACCACCTTCCCGAAATGAAAGAGACTGGTAAAACCGGATTTTTTGGAAACGCCGGCCTGTTTCTCTTGCTGGCAATGTTTCTGTTTACAGGCAAGGCGGTTGCGCAGGATTTTCAACTGCAGGCAACCGTATCAGAAAGCCGCATTTTTACCGGAGAACAATTTACACTCGATGTGGAAGTGAGCGGCTCTTCGATGAGAGATGTTGGCCTTCCCGTGCTTCCTGCAATAGATGGTGTTCGCATTCTTTCATCCACGCCATCTCGCAGCACAAGTATCTCTATCGTTAACGGGCGCACCACTACATCAACCACCTATACATTCAACCTTATCGCCCGGGATGTTGGAAATCATACCATCCCCCCCGTGCGTATATCCATTGACGGGGAAGAGCGAACCACAAGCCCCATCAATATTGAAATTGTTGAGCGCGGCCAACTAACGGAAGACGGGCGAAGACAACGCCCCGATATCTATTTAGAAATTTCTGTGGATGAAATGAATCCTGTACCAGGCCAACAAATTGTGGCCAGTTTAAATCTCTTTTTCAGGCAGGGTATTGAGGTAACATCATTCCAGCCAACGGCAGGCTGGCGAACCGATGGCTTCTGGAAAGAGGAGCTGCAAAATATTCGTCAGCCTCAGGCCGAGACTGTTATTATTGATGGCGTACGCTACCGCACTGCCACATTAATAAGCTATGCTCTTTTTCCATCACGCAGCGGCCAGCTTACCCTTTCTGAATTTCCGCTTAGTGTTGGGGTTCGCACACAGCCATCCCGCAACGACCCTTTCGGCAGCTTTTTTGGGTCAGGTACCAATCAGCGCCGGGTATCACTCGAATCGGAGCCGGTTACGCTGAATGTAACCCCGCTTCCAGCTGCTGAAAATGCTGTTACCATGAATGCGGTGGGCGATTTAAGAGTTGAACGAAGATTATCTGATACGGAAGTTGTTACCGGCGAGTCCATAGAATTGATCACAACCGTTGAAGGTACCGGCAATATACCGTTGGTACGCCGGCCGAACTTTAATTTACCTGATGGCCTTGAGCTCTATACCCCGCAGGAGAGCAGTAATGTTGAGCGGCGCGGTTTAACTATACGGGGGGAAAAAACATTTACCGAACTTATGGCCGCACGCGCACCGGGAACGTATATCATACCGGCTGAACGCGTGGCTGTATTTAATCCACAAACACGCCGATACAATTACATAACGCTCCCTGAACTTCGCTTTGAAGCACTTCCGGCTCAAACCAACCAGATTGCCCAGGTTTCACTTCAATCGGCACAGCTGCAACCGGTAACCGGTTTGGCTGTTTGGAGTAACAGTACCTCTGCTTCTATTTTTGAGAGATTTTGGTTCTGGCTGCTCTTGATGCTGCCCGCCGCTGCCCTTGTTGTGGCATTCATCAAACGAAAAGAGATGAGGCGGTTGGAAACAGATGTGGCATTTTCCAGAAGATACTATGCAGAAGAGCGTGCAATAGAAAAGTGTGCAGCTGCCCGGGGGTATGTAGACAAAAACGATGCAAAGGAGATCTACGGAACCCTGCACGATGCCCTTTTTACCTTTGTTGCAGACAGGCTTACGCTACCGGTTGCCGGAATTTCTGACAAGCAGCTTATTGAGCAAGCCTCAGAAAAAGGATTGCCTCAGGAATTGAAAGAGAAGACAAGACATCTGTTAGATAAGTGCGCTACAATTCGCTACGCCCCCACCGGCTCCCAGGAAGATTTCCGGAAGGATATCCTCAAAACCGAAGAACTAATAGCTGAACTGAAGGAGAACATTTGAGAATCAACGTTTTCATTCTTTATCCTCTCTTTTGGCTGTTGATGGGTACAACCGCTTTTGCACAACAATCCCGGTTTGATGAAGCCAATACCCTACTTGAAGAGAGCCAATACAGAGAAGCCATTGTGCTCTACAGATCAATCGCTGACGACGGATACCGTTCGGGTGCATTATGGCTGAACCTCGGGGTTGCCTATTCTCAGATCGATTCACTTGGTGTCGCCAAATTCTACCTGCTTAAAGCCGAAACCTACAGTGAAACCAAAGAGCTCGCGCGTGAAGGGCTTGAGTTTGTAAATAACCGGTTTTCCCGGCGATCTGCTGTTCTGCCACCTCTTCCCTGGGATCGTTTTTTTGAATACCTGGCCAACCGGTTTGGCTTGATGATGATAACCCTCATCGCAATATTTTTTCTATACATCGGTATAGCTTTGATTATCGGCTCATGGTTCAGAAAGGATTTCAGAAAACTGCTGAAAAAAACGGGAACTGCTGTAATCGGGCTTTCAGCAGTTCTATTCATCTTTGCAATCATCATCAATTATCAGCAAAACCGCTACGGCATGGGTGTAATGATTGAAAGGCAGGCCTCGGTCTTTCAGCAGCCAAGTGAAGAGTCGGCTGTTGTCAGTATTGCCTATGAAGGCTATACCATGCGGGTGGATTTTTCAGAGAGCACAGGCGTTGAAAACTGGAAATATGTTCGCCTGGAAAACGGCATGTTCGGCTGGGTTAATGAACATAGCCTTATGATTTTTTAGCTTCTCTTCGATAAATTGAGAGTACGATAACCATATTCGTTATTTCAAACCATTGCTATTCAATCACTTCAAAGCGAATGTTTCTCTGCTTGCTTTGATCCGATTCCGTATCAGTAAATTGGGCAACAAGTTCGTAAAGGCCGGGTGAGAGATCAGCGGTTTCAATCTCAAGGTCTTCAATTACATGCTTCTCTTCGTTTGTAAAATTTAGGGTGAGAATAAACTCTGTCTGATCTGTCAAAACATTACCGTTATCATCAACAGGTAAAATGCGATAGGTTAATTCAAAATGGGTAAACTGATTTTCCATGCGTTGCAAATTGTACACTTCGAAATGAAGCAGAAGCGTCTCTCCAAACGGAACAGTCTGGCTGTTCGCAACTGCAAATGAAAACGGCTCCGATACATAATCATCACTAAAGTAACCCAAAACAAGATCGGCAACTTCGAGCGAATCTGTATTACTGATCAGCGGTTCCGGAAGCCTGTATTGCAGCCGGTTCCAACCTCTCAACTCAGGTGGAAATGGTGTATCGTTAACCGTTGCAGCATCCGGATCGTAATTCATTAGCAGCACTGAAACGGATTGGTTTACCCTGCCGGTGTGCGGTATGGTAAAGACAGATTCAGAGCGGTTATATCTGTTTGCAGAGCTGATCTGAATTGCAGGCAGATCTTCAAAAACTTCTGATACCTGCCAGTAGTCATCATAAGACTGGATATTATGCACAAGCTCGTAAAACGGGTTCTCCTCAAGAATGTTTACCCCATTAAGAAGGCCGTTATTATCCAAACTGCGTCCTCTTGTTCGGTGGTAATCAATCATAAATGCTTCGCGCGGAGAGCTTTCCACAAACGTGAGAAGGTAAGGTTCCAGATTTTCATCAAGAAAGCGATAATGGTGTACTTCCAATGGTATTCGTGTAACACTCTGCTCGTATGTAGACCGCTGGCGATCAATCCGAACGCCCCGCTGGCTTACCAATTGCTGACTCTCAGTTCTAAATGCAAGGTCCATACCGCGAAATGCTTCAATACCCTGATCCAGCACCCTGGTTCTGAGCTGATTGAGCCTGCTTTCAAAAAACGGGTCAACCATTGCCAGCTGTTCATAGTAGATTAGCTGCAGCATAAGGGCAGGTGTAATACCTGCGCGGGTAAATTCAACAGAATCAATCTGGCGGACGCGATCGGGGAAATATGCTCGCTCGGGGATAAAATCTTCGAGACTGGTCTGCATCAAAAACTGATCATTCCGCACATCCGTACCGAACATGAAGATGAGCGGCTCGGTTTGTGAGTCGGCAAGGCTTGTATAGAACCATATTTCGTACTCGGGATATCGGTGAAATTCATAAATGGCATTCTGCAAACGGTTGATGATATCTTCATCTTCCCTCGGGAAAATATCGCTGAATTCAAGGTCATCCCTTCGTTCTGTATAGAGATGTGCCTGATTTTCGAGCCACGAACGGATGTTAAAACTTTGCAGTGTGAGGATGCCCGAGCGCCTTCTGTCCGGCTCGCCGTAACGCACGAAGATAAGTGCACGATCGTCTGCTCCGTAAACAGTATTACTATTTCTTGTAAAATTTTTGCGGGAATGCGCAATGCGTTTCCAGTGCTCAATAAGGCGTTCGTTGGTAATTTTTGCGGGAGTAGGGTCGTTTTGAACCCAATAGCCGCGCATGTCACGCACCAATTCCCTGTTGCGGCTTGCCCACCATTCAACCCACTGGCGGTGAATTCCTTCCCCGATAATCGGCGCCATCCGGTCTATCTCCTGCCGAAGGGCTGCATGGCTGTTCATCCCTTCGCCATCAAAAATTGCCCGGAAATACATTTCTGTTGCCGCTTGGTAATAATTGCGCAAGTTGTTTTCGGTTACCACACGTATAAACTCAAAACCAATACGTCCGTCAACACCTCCGTCTCTGT
Source organism: Balneolaceae bacterium (assembly GCA_007693395.1). Taxonomy (GTDB): domain Bacteria; phylum Bacteroidota; class Rhodothermia; order Balneolales; family Balneolaceae; genus Rhodohalobacter. Next base: position 12,781 of record REDS01000089.1, read on the forward strand.
CATAAGCGGTGTACCATATATCAAGAGCGTTGGTTGTGTTGCCGCGACTGAGTTCATCAAGACCCCGTTCGTATGCGCGCTGCGGCTGCGCATGGAGAGCGGAAACTGCTATAACTATAGAGAAAACAGCGAGCAGTAGTAATATGCGGTTTGGAAAAAATATCATCGGTTGGAGTAAGTTAATGTATTCCGTTAAAAATTAAACGGAATAATCAGCGTGGCAGTGTTTGCTTGAACGAATCAAAAAAAGTGTTTGAGGTTCCGAAAGGAAGATCATTTTTGTACCTTTAACCATCAGATTAAAAATAATGGAATGTTGCTTAATTAGAAGCAAAAAATGGCAAATAATTACCGGGCACTTACCCGCACATACCGGCCCCAGACTTTTGAGGATGTTGTTTCGCAGGAGCATGTGAGCAGCACCCTGAAGAATGCCATCAAACAGAACCGTCTTTCACACGCTTATATGTTTTGTGGCCCGCGGGGAGTGGGTAAAACAACTATGGCAAGGGTACTGGCACGCGCCATCAATAACATTGACGATACCGTTGACGGGGAATCGCTTAGCCAGACGCTGAATGTTGTTGAAATTGATGCCGCATCAAATAATAAGGTTGAAGATGTGCACCACCTCAGGGAAATTGTGCGCGTACCGCCTCAAAGCGGCCGATATAAGATCTTCATTATTGATGAGGTGCACATGCTCAGCAAGCAGGCGTTCAATGCACTGTTGAAAACGCTTGAAGAGCCGCCTCCGCACGCCATCTTTATTTTTGCCACTACCGAGCCTCACAAAGTGTTGCCCACTATTTTGTCGCGGGTGCAGCGGTTCGATTTTAAGCGTATCAGTGTGGATGAGATCACCTCACGCCTGCGCGATGTTTGCGCCAAAGAGGGCATTACCATTGATGAAGAATCACTGCATACCATCGCCAGAAAAGCAGATGGTGCCCTGCGCGATGCTCTTGGACTGATGGATCAGGCAATTGCTTTCTGTGGACTGAACATTCAGTACAACGAACTTACCCAGGCACTAAATGTAGTTGGCAACGACGAACTGTTTGAGTTTACCAATGCAGTTGCAAGCCGCGATGCAAAAGCAGGCCTTCTGCTTATCGACAGGCTGCTGAAAGACGGTCTAGATATTCAGGAATTTCTGGTATCACTTACGCTGCATCTTCGCAATATCTACGTGGCACTACAAGGTGAAAATATGCACCTGGTTGAAGCCACTGATGATACAAAACAACGGTATGCAGAAGTTTCCGCTCACTTTTCGGAAGACAACCTGCTCAGAATGCTTCACCTTGTTAGCGAGGCGCAGCTTAACATGCGGGAAGTACAGCAGCCACGGGTTTATTTTGAAATCCTGATGCTGAAACTGGTGCACATGAGCAGAGTAAAGCAGCTTGGTGAGCTGCTCACCGCCATGGACGATCTAAAAAAAAAAGGAATTGATCCCGCAGCCGTCTCCGTAACTTTTGATGAGAGAAAGCCGATTACGAATGCAGTGCCATCCTCAAAACCGGCAGAAGACAAGGTTGAGGAGCCTCCCAAACAGATTGCAAAAGATCTGGATCCTGACACTGCAAACGATGAACCTTTACCTGCGGCTGACCAGGAATCTGAATCGGGAAAAAACAGTGCCGTGCAGCAGAAAGAGAATACCGCTGCAGATGATGATCTTGAACATCTTCTGATGGGTAAACCCTATCTGAGAACAATGACCCAGCCTGACAGGCTAAACGGCAGGGCACAAGAATCTGCAGCGAGCAGCTCGCAAGTGAAGGAGGCTGAATCTGTTTCCATCAAACTGAACGGCATTGAAGACATTGAGGAGAAATGGGAGCTGTTCCTTGATCTGGCAAACAAAAATCTCTCGCAAACCCTTTATATCATCATACGGGATGTTCAGCTTAAAGATCTGAAAGGAACGGAGCTTATTGTATCTGTAAATTCACCCTTTGCGGTTACAGCCGTAGAAGAGCACAAAATGCAGCTTTCAACATTGATGAAAGAGGTAATTGGTGTGCACATCCGTTTCAAATGCGTGTGTGAACGCCAAAAAACGAACACCGAAGAGGCGTTAAGCCCTTACGACCGGTTCAGGCAGCTTCAAAAGAAAGATGCGCACCTGAAGACCATTGTTGAACTGTTTGGTGCAGAACTGGAATACTCGTAAAAGGTTTATTTAAACGGAACAGATTTGCAGCCGAATTTTTACGTGGCCGGTTCCGTTCTAACTTAGAATCAAAAAAATTAAAACAGCATTATGAATCAATTTAATATGGCCGATATGTTTGGAAAAATTTCTGACATGCAGGCAAAAATGAAAGAAGCACAAGATCGCCTTTCCGAAGTTATTGTTGAAGCGGAAGCCGGTGGCGGAATGGTTAAAGTAAAAGCAAACGGCAAGCGTGAAGTACTTAGCATTGAGCTGGACAGAGACATCATTGATCCCGACGACAAGGAGATGGTTGAGGATCTTGTGGTAGCCGGCGTGAACCGGGCTCTTGCAAAAGCAGAAGATGCAGCCAAAGAAAAAATGCAGGACGTTTATAAAGATATTTTGCCCGGCGGCGGCCTTCCGGGTATGGACATGAGCAAGTTTGGGCTTTAATATCATCTCTTCATCTCCGGTTGAGAGAGTATGATTAATCATAAATGCCACAGACTTGTTTCACCGGGCCAAGAAGGAAAAAAGTATAATTGATATGCTTTTTTACAGCCTCAGTCTCACAGATTGCAGAGTCGTTGCAAACCGTATTGTGCCGGTGCAGTGTAGTTAATCCTTTGTATTTACTCTTGTTATGAAGCACAAATATGTTCTGCCTCGTTTAAATCCCTTTTTCCAGTGCACTTTTTTGTTAAAACATCAGTAATTAATCATACATGCAAATAACCTCAGAAGCTCTTGAACGGGCTATAGAAGAGCTTGCGAAGCTTCCGGGCACCGGCCGAAAATCGGCACAACGAATTGCCATCCATCTGCTTAAGCAACCGGAAGAAAATGTGCTAAAACTGGCTGAAGCGTTTGTTCAGCTGAAAAAGTCAGTAAAAAGATGCTCCGTTTGCGGTACCATTACGGATACAGACCCCTGCCCCATCTGCAGTAACCTCAAACGAAACAATGGAGTTATTTGCGTAGTTGAAGAGTTTCAGGATGTATATATCATCGAAAAAACCAACGAATTTCGCGGGCGGTACCACGTTCTTGGCGGTACCATTTCACCCCTCGAAAATATTGGGCCCGATAATATCCGTATTAAAGAATTGTTACAAAGAGTAGGCGGCACAGATGAAACAGTAACTGAAATTATCCTGGCACTCAACCCTGATGCTGAGGGTGAGGCAACATCGTATTACATCAACAAGCTGCTGCAGAATTACGATGTAACTGTTACCCGCATTGCTTATGGCATACCGATGGGCACCGAGCTTGAATACATCGACGAAGCAACACTCAGCAGAGCTTTTCTCAGCAGAACCGCATTTTAATTTATCAGAACTAAACAGACCCGAATAAAACGTAATCATGATCTCTCTTTTCTCGCACTTCAGAGCTGTAACTCTGTTTTCTATATCAGCACTTCTACTTGTTCTTTCAACCGCTGAAACCGGCGATGCCCAAGACAACCGGTGGCAGCAGAAGGTAGAATATGTAATGGAAATCGATATGGACGCTGCCGCTAATCAGTTTAGTGGATTTCAGGAGCTTACCTATCACAACAATTCACCTGATACGCTGAACCGGGTATTTTATCACCTCTTTTTTAATGCTTTCCAGCCAAATAGCATGATGGATAAGCGATCGAGAACCATTGCTGACCCCGACAGGCGTGTGCGCGACAGAATTTATCATTACGACGAAACCGAGATCGGCTATCAAAACGTTAGCAGCTTAAAACAGAACGGGCATCCGGTGGAATACACAATAAAGGGAACCATTATGGAAGTGCATCTCCATGAGCCGATTGCTCCCGGCGAAACGGTTGTGTTTGAAATGGAATTTGATGCGCAGGTTCCGCTGCAAACCCGACGGTCGGGAAGAGACAATGCAGAAGGTGTACGTTTTTCCATGGCACAGTGGTACCCTAAAATTGCCGCCTATGATGAACGCGGCTGGTACCCCGAACCGTATATTGGCCGCGAATTTTACGCCCCCTTCGGCACATTTGATGTAACCATCCAGATCGACAGAAATTATGTAGTGGCAGCGGGTTCCATCCTGCAAAATCCCGAAGAGGTTGGTTTTGGATATGCTGATGAAGCTGATGTAAACAAGCCCGGTGGCGAAAAACTAACCTGGCACTTCCGTTCAGAAAACGTACACGACTTCATGTGGGCAGCCGATCCCGATTATACCCACACCACGGCACAGGTGCCCGATGGGCCGCTGCTTCGTTTCTTCTATCAAACAGATCCCGTGGCGGAAAATGCCCCTGACGACCAGCAGGAGCGATTGCTGAACAACTGGAAAGAGCTGCCCGAATATACCATCAAAGCATTTGAATATATGAACGAGCGTTATGGTGTTTATCCCTACGAGGAATACATTGTGATACAAGGTGGTGACGGCGGTATGGAGTACACTATGGGAACACTCATTACCGGAAACCGGACACTCCAAAGCCTGGTGGGTGTTACCGTACATGAGCTTGTACACGCATGGTATGAAGGTGTTATCGCAAATAATGAAATTTACGACCAGTGGATTGATGAGGGCTTCACAGTATATGCCACTGCATTCATCATGAATGAACTGTTTAACGACGGCCAGGGCGACCCGATGCAGGCCCGTTATGACGGATACTTCAGAATTGTGGAAGCAGGCATTGAAGAACCGATGCACCTTCATTCCGATCATTATGTTACCAACACAGCTTATGGCGTGGCTTCGTACGGGAAAGGAGCCATATTTCTGCATCAGCTCGGGTATATCATCGGAGACGATGCACTGCAAAGAACCCTGAAACAGTTTTTCGATGAGTGGAAATTTCAGCATCCGAATGGGTATGATTTTATTCGTATTGCCGAACGGGAAAGCGGCATTAAACTGCGCTGGTATTATGATTACTGGATTACCACCATCAAAACGATTGATTACGGCATTGCAGCGGTTAAAGAAGCGGGAAGTGAAACAAGGGTATCACTCGAAAGAATTGGCTTGATGCCCATGCCCCTTGATGTAGAAGTTGAGTTTTCTGATGGAAGCATAGTACATCACTACATCCCCATGCGAATGATGTGGGGAGAAAAAGAGAATGAATTTCCCGATATAACCCGCCACGTTGAAGAAGACTGGCCCTGGGTATTTCCGGAATATGAGTTTACCATCGCCGCCCCTATCGATGAGATTGTTCGGATTGAAATTGACCCTTCCCTTAGAATGGCTGATGTTGACCGCAGCAACAACACCTGGAAGCCGGCTCAAACAGAAGCCGAAATTGATTACGAAACCGAATAATTTTAAACGAAACAGGTCTCAGAAAAGAGAATATGCCATCAGAAGCATCGCACGATTTTGGTAAGAAAGCCACCGAAGCACATAAAAAGTATGGCGGTAAAGTGGCTATACAGTCAAAAATGCCGCTGGAAACAGTTGAAGACCTCAGCATAGCCTACACTCCCGGTGTGGCGCAGCCGTGTATTGAAATCGCTGAAAATCGCAGCCTTGTTTACGAATACACATCCAAAAAAAATACCGTAGCGGTGGTTAGTGACGGCTCTGCAGTGCTTGGCCTTGGAAATATCGGCCCGGAAGCATCGCTGCCCGTTATGGAAGGTAAAGCCGTTCTGTTTAAAAAGTTCGCGGATGTGGACGCTGTACCCATTATTCTCGATACGCAGGATACGGAAGAGATTATAACAGCAGTAAAAATGATTGCCCCAACATTTGGCGGAATTAATCTTGAAGATATTTCTGCGCCGCGATGTTTTGAAATTGAACGCCGCCTTAAAGAGATTCTTGATATCCCTGTGATGCACGACGATCAGCATGGCACTGCTGTTGTTACCATTGCCGGACTAATGAATGCATTAGCCGTTACAGGTAAAAAGTTTGAGGAGATACGGGTTGTGATAAACGGTGCCGGTGCGGCGGGCAAAGCAATCATAATGCTGCTCAGAGAAGTAGGTGTTCGTGATATTGTAATGTGCGACAGCCGTGGTATCATTCACAAAAACCGTGGAGACCTTACGCCTGTAAAAGAAGAGATGGCGTCCATCACCAACGAAAAGCAGGTTGATGGCCGGCTCTCCGATGCTGTAAATGGTACAGATGTGTTTATTGGAGTATCTGTACCGGGAGTGCTGACTCCACAAATGGTAAAAACGATGAATCACGATCCTATTATTTTTGCGATGTCGAACCCTACGCCTGAAATTATGCCGGCTGAAGCGGTTCAGGCGGGCGCCAGAATTATTGCCACGGGGCGATCGGATTTTGCCAATCAAATTAATAATGTTCTTGCCTTTCCGGGAATTTTCAGGGGATTGCTCGACGCCCGTGCAGCAACCCTGACCAATGAGATTTACATCGCAGCAGCAAGAGCAATTGCAGGCTGTGTTGAAAATCCATCAGAAGATAAGATAATCCCGAGCGCGTTTGATACATCTGTTGCCCCTGCTGTAGCGAAGGCAGTAAGAGAGTATTGCGAAAAAATGAGGTAGGTTACTTTTTGAACATTGTGGTGAGCACAAAAAAGATGTTCTCTTTTCTCTCCATAAGCCGCCGCTTGAAATACGGGAACCACATGGTACCGTAAGGCACATAAACGCGCGCGTTATAGCCATCTTTTACAAGCTGTTCCATAGTCTCTTCCCGAAGCCCGTAAAGCATCTGGAATTCAAATTTCTCTTTGCTGATGTTGTTCTCTTCAGCATACTCTTTAACCCAGTTTACAAGTTCATCATCGTGAGTGGCAATCCTTGGGTATGAGGTTTTCTCAAGAAGAACTTTCGCATACGTTTTAAATGCCTCCCGGATTTCGGGCATAGACTGTATAGCAACAGTTCCGGGCTCTTTATACGCACCTTTACAAAGGCGCACATCAGCACCAATTTCGGCAAGGTCGTCAATATCTTTTGCGGTTCTGTGCAAATATGCCTGAATTACAATACCAACATGCCTGCCATATTTCTCAAATGCCTCTCTGAAAATATCGATGGTGCTTTGAGTATAGTCAGATCCCTCCATGTCAATCCGCACAAACGAGTTGAACTCTTTGGCCTTATCCAGCAGCTTGTAGAGGTTTTCTTTGCAGTACGCTTCATCAATATCGAGGCCCATCATGGTAAGCTTGATGGAAATAGTACTTTTGAGAGAAGCTGCATGAATATCTTCCAGCAACCGGATGTAGATATCAACTGTTTCATCTGCAGTTGTTTTTTCACGCACATTTTCACCAAGAAGATCCAGCGTAACACGAATTTTTTTTTCGTTGATCGCCTTAATTTTTGGGATGGTATCTTCGAATGTTTCTGCGGCTACAAAGCGGCGGGCAAGTGCAAATGGTAGTTTCATAACGGGCAATACTATTTCTTTTATCAGGGCTCAATAATAGTGAACTCTGTCATTACAAACACTTCCACAGAATCAAGAATTCAAAAAATAGTTGGCTGCAGTTGAAACTCAATGTAAACTATTGCGTAGGCGATGGTTGAAGACATTTAAATTTTATTTGCTTCCTTGTTACAAATTAATAAAATCGATGGTGAGAAAAATGATCCAAAAAATTATCCGAGCTTTTACTGCTCTCCTACTTCTTTTGCTTTCCATATTTGGCTTTGCAGAGGCTCAATCGCGCGATGATGCTTACAGCATAGATCAATTTAACACGTCATCCGGCCCGGAAGTGCTCATTAAAACATCCGGCGGTTTTGTTAATGTAGTTGGCCATGATGAAGATTATGTTGAAGTTTTGATGTTTGTACGAAGAGGCAACAGGTATCTCCCTGCAGATGCAGCTGACCTATCAAATTTTGACATTAACATTTTTCAGGATGGTGATACAGTAACAGCCGAGGCTGAGGTAAAGCGGCCATCCATTTTAAGGGGAGTAAACAGAATGTCGATCTCATTTAAAGTATATGCCCCGTACATGTCGGCAGTAAATGGAAGAACAAGCGGTGGGAGTGTATCAGCAGAGCATATCTATAATTCGTTACAATTAAGAACAAGTGGAGGCGGTATCAGTGTAAATAATCTTGAGGGGGATATTGCTTTGCAAACTTCCGGTGGTTCTATCACATTAGAAGAGATCTCTGGAAACATTGATGCCCGAACAAGCGGAGGAAACATTCGTGCAAACGGATTAGAAGGAGTTGCATCCTTACGAACTTCGGGCGGTAGCGTTCGCCTGCAAGACATATCAGCAAAATTAAGTGCCCGAACAAGCGGCGGAAGCATCCAAGGAACCTTCACCACATTTTACGATGATATTGAGCTGAAAACCAGCGGAGGCAATATTAATATAGAGATACCCCAAATTATTGATTACAACTTGCAGCTTAGGGCTAACAGGGTTAACGCTCAATTAACCAATTTCACAGGAGAAGCGGAGCGAAATTATATACGCGGACAAATTGGAGAAGGCGGCCCGCTGCTATCTGCAAGAACATCAGGTGGCAATGTTACCTTAAGCTACAAATAGAAAAAACATCCTGTTAAATATTCGAAAAAGTGCGCTTTCACAGAAAGTTGCACTTTTTTTATTTTGGACACACGTATCTTTTTACTTTCTTATAAATATCACTTAAAATTAGCGATTCAATTTAAATAAATAACAGAGGTATAAGGATGGGAGATGATCAATCCAACAGCGAACTCGAAGAGTTCAAACCCAAAGGTGCTATTGCATTCTTTATCGTACTTATGGTTTTCTTCACCATAGTTTGGTTTACACTATACTTTGAACTTTTAAGCAGGGGATAATACAATGGACAATTCAGAAAAACTTGCTTTAGGATTAAGCGGCTTCTTGCTTGTATTATTTTTCGGTGCAATCATGTATGCAGCGGTTGCGAAAGACATAGATGTGCCAACATGTATTACTGATATGGATCCGTTTGTTACAGATACATTGTTCCAAACCGGTCCCGATACGTATGAACTGCAAATGGTTGCGCGTATGTGGGCATTTCAGCCAAGTACAGTACGTCTGCCGGTTGGGTCAACAGTAGATCTTTACGTAACATCGCAGGACATTATCCACGGCTTTAAAGTTGAACAACATAATGTTAACCTGATGGCCATACCCGGAGCCATAAATTATATGCGTGTTACCTTCAATAAACCAGGCGAATTTATGTATGCCTGCCACGAATTTTGCGGTGCTGCTCACCATACCATGGCCGGCCGTTTCATTATTGAAGAACGCCTTGATGAACCTGAGATTATAGGAGGTACCTTATAATGAGCGATTATACATTCAGGTTTTCCAAGTCAGAGAAAAGGCTTGTAGCAGTACTTATTATTATACCAATGGTACTGCTTTTTATTGGGGTGTATGGTGGTTTGATGCAAACACTGTTTAGGGCAGGCATCATCCAAAGTGATCCGTTTGTTGGCGGTGATTACTACAAAGGCCTAACCTTTCACGGAGTGTTGAATGCCATCGTTTTCACCACATTTTTTGCAGTTGCCTTTGGCAATGCCATCATTCCCTACTCCCTGAAAAAGAACTTAAATGCCACAATTGCGTGGATTGCCGGTATACTGATGCTGGTTGGTTCAGTAGTAGCTGCAATCGTTATTTTGATTGGCGAGGCTACAGTTCTTTATACCTTTTACCCCCCTCTTAAAGCACATCCACTCTTTTATATAGGGCTTACACTGTTAGTGGTGGGTTCCTGGGTTGCATCAGCCAACTGGGTGCCTATGTACCTTCAGTGGCGAAAAGAGAATGAAGGCAAGAAAACACCTCTTGCAGTTGTGGGTATGTTCACAACATTCATTGTCTGGTTCATCGCAACACTGGCTGTTGCAGTAGAGATTCTTTTTATGCTGCTTCCCTGGTCTTTAGGCTGGATCGATGAAATAAATGTGATGCTTGCCAGAACGCTATTCTGGTTCTTTGGGCACCCGCTTGTCTATTTCTGGTTGCTACCTGCTTATGTTATGTACTATGTATTTATGCCAAAGCTGGCCGGCGGCAAGTTATACAGCGATATGGCCGGCAGATTGGTGTTTATGATGTTCATTGTATTTTCAGTGCCGGTTGGTACACACCATCAGTATATGGATCCTGCCATCAGTTCTCAGTGGAAACTGCTGCACGGTATTTTCACATTTGCTGTGGCTCTGCCAAGTTTAATTACAGCCTTTACCATCGCCGCATCGCTCGAATATGCCGGCAAATTAAAAGGCTCCAAAGGCCTATTTGGCTGGATGGGTAAACTGCCCTACTTCAAAAAAGAGAACTGGTTTTTTGCTTACCTGATAACCGGCCTTATCATATTCATCTTTGGTGGTATCGGCGGAATTATCAACGCCTCTTACCAGATGAATACCGTTGTTCATAACACAGCCTGGGTTCCCGGTCACTTCCACCTTACTGTAGCCGGACCTGTAATGCTTGCCTTCCTTGGAGGCAGTTTATATCTGGTTGCCCAGTTTTTAAACAAGGAGGTCCGGCTCAAAGCATGGGCGATGTTGTCTCCTTATGTGTACACAATTGGCTTGCTGATCATGTCGTACGGCCTGAAAATTGGTGGATTAATGGGTATGCCGCGAAGAACCAATACCGGAGCATCTTACGCCAACCCAGACAGCGTACTCTATCAGGCAGATTGGATACCCTACATTGACCTTACGGTAATAGGTGGTTCCATTATGTTTGTGGGTATTGTAATGTACATCATATCATTCTTTACTACTGTATTCTCGAAGAGCAAGGGAGCTGAAGAAGATGCAATTGTTACATTCCCAATATCAGAACCACTGCATGATGAACCGGCAACCTGGCTCAGAAACTTTAAGCCATATATTATTATCGCCATAATCTTAATTGTACTTTCATATACACCTGTTATATATGACGTGTTACAGGCTACATACGGAGGCTCGTTGCCTTTTAGTCCTGATAGTCCGGTACCGTTGAGATAAGATTTCATCAGATACTTATATGCAGTTTTTCAGTTTGGTCAGTGTTTTCAAATTTACGATCGCAGTTTTGGCAATAGCAATGTTATTTCAAGGCTGCGATCGTCTTTCAGTTAAAGATACTCTCGATGGTGAAGAGTATCTGCTGATTGATCAGTTTGATGACGAAATAGCTTTTCCCGAATCTTTTCGAGGGAATGTAATGCTTGTAGGTTATGTCTATACGCACTGCCCTGATATCTGCCCTATCATCACGTATAATATGCGTGATGTTCAACGAGCCCTTCCTGACGAAGAAAACTTTATGCTGGTAAGCATCTCTTTTGACCCAGACAGGGATTCACCCGAGGTGCTTTATCACTACGCAGAAGCTTACAGGATAAATCAGAAAAACTGGAGGTTTCTTACCGGAGACCGCCGGGAAGTGGAAAGATTGCTTGGTAAATTGCAGATTCAAACCGTTAAAACACCCACCCGGTTTCTTGAAGAGAACCGCCCGATGTACTTTATCGATCACACTGACAGGGTTACTCTAATTGATGCAAATGGTCAGGTGAGGCGAACATATCCCGGCAGTGAATTTCACTATGAAGAGATCGTTGAAGATATCAGAGTTCTGTTAAGTGAGCTGTAAAAACCGTATTTTACCTGAATGTTTAGTAATTCAGGAATGTTTTTAAACAGAGAAGTAAAATCAAAACACATATCAAATAAAATGAAACACTTATTTATTAGCTCTATAATCTTTGCACTGATGTTCGCTCTCATAGCTTGTGGAGGTGGAGAAACTGCGGAGCAAGTTGAAGAAGAAGTAATTGACGACGGCGTAAGAACTATCAACATCATAGGTACTGACGACATGAAGTTTGTTGTAGAACCCTCTGCTGTTGAAAATGATGATCGCCTTATTACAGGCGGCCAAGCCGGCCAATACATCTTGTTAGAAGGAATTGAAGCTGAGCCGGGAGAAGAGCTCAGAATTCGGTTAACTACAATCAGTAACCTTCCTGCAACGGCTATGGCTCACAACCTCGCTATTGTTGAACTTGGCACTGATGTAGATGCATTTGCAAGAGCTTCAATTACAGCACGTGATAATGAGTACATTGCTCCCGATTTCGAGGATCAGGTGATCGTTACCACAAGAATGCTTGGTAACGGCGAGACTGATACCATTACATTTACTGTACCTGAAGAGCCTGGCGAGTACGATTACGTATGTACATTCCCGGGCCACTTTGCCGGCGGAATGGTAGGTGTACTGGTTGTACAGTAATATCTGACCAATCTTAACGATTCACATTAAAGGCTATGCATTGTGCATGGCCTTTTTTTTGAAATTCATTCTCTCCATCTATCAGCCGGAGTTGGCTACCTCTCTCTCGGACACGTTTCAACGTATCGTTTTTTACCCCCCCCGATAGTGCATTTGTCCTCTATTGAAATAGCAAATCGCGAAATAACCTGGACCTTCCTGCGACCCTCTCTATTTATTAAAATTTTTTAATTTTTGGTCTCAAGATCATCTGTCGCTATAGTTAAAAACACTTAGATCTTTACTACGTAAAAAACATTTCCCAAATAAAGAATCAATCCTCATAGCTGGATGACAGTGAAAATTGTCATCCTTAGAAAAATCTATAAATAATTGTTATTTATAATGTAATCATATTAAAATGATCATTCATCACCACCTGAAATCTCACAATATGAGCCTGAATATGTAAGTAAAAACTGTGATTATATTTATTAAAATTTTTTAATAAATGGGTTTTTCTGAACATTAAGATTTCTTAATTTATAGTAGAGAAAAAAACATGTGGCTCAATACTACGCTACGCTTTAACAACAAACTGATTGCACCGGGGCACGAAAAAGCTTGACAAATTCCTCCTCTGTAATCAATAAAACTACTGGTAATTAAGATGAAAGCTTTAAAATTATTCAACAACCCATTCGGATTTGCGCTCTTAATAAGTGCATTCTTATTAGCAAGCTGCGATGGCCCTATGTCTGTAGACAGGCTTGAGAGCAACAATTCACTTCAATCTGAAACTCCTACATCTTCACATGCCAAAATAGGCGGTGATGAGGATCTGATACCCGGAGAATACATCGTTGTATTTAAGAGAGGTACAAACAATGTTAATCAGAGAGCAAATCAACTGGCAAGAGCCTCTAACGGTAAAGTTGGAAGAGAATTTAATCACACTCTTCAGGGGTTCACAATCCAGCTGCCTGAACAAGCCTCACCAAATGCTTTAAATGCATTGAGAAACAACCCAAATGTTGAGTTCATTGAGCATGATCGAAAAATTTACGGAACAGGAACCCAGCCAAATGCAGTATGGGGACTCGACAGAGTAGATCAGAGAGCCCTTCCCCTCGATGGGCTTTATAATTATAACAACACCGGTTAAGGTGTAACTGTTTACGTTCTTGATACCGGAATTCGCTACACCCACGAAGAGTTTGGCGGAAGAGCATCTTTCGGTTTTGATGCATGGGGAGCAGATGGCAGCGACCAGCACGGGCACGGCACACGTAGCCGGCACGATAGGCGGAACTACATATGGAGTTGCGAAAGGTGTAAACCTTGTATCCATTCGAGTTTTGAACGAAAGTAATAGTGGTACACTTAGTGGTATCGTGGCAGGTATTGATTGGGTAACAGCCAATGCAAACGGCCCATCTGTTGCAAATATGAGTCTTGGCGGTGGTGGTTCAAATGCACTCGATACAGCCGTAAGAAACTCCATCAATGCTGGTATCACCTATGTAACTTCGGCAGGCAATGCCAATGCAGATGCATGTAACTACAGCCCCGCACGTATGCAAGAAATAATTACTGTGGGAGCAACAACAAGCAATGACAGCCGTGCCTCTTATTCAAACTATGGAAATTGTATCGATATATTTGCGCCTGGCTCAAGTGTTCGATCTGCCAGCTTTGGCTCTAATACCGGCACCACTTTAATGAGCGGTACATCCATGGCAGCACCACACGTGGCCGGTGTAGCAGCCTTGTTCTTACAGCACAACAGCAGTGCAACCCCGGTAGATGTTGCACAAGCCATCTACAGCAATGCAACTATGGGCGTTGTAAACAATGCAAACTCTGCAAACAACAATATGCTCTACTCACTCTTTACCGGCAACAACAATGATGATGGAGATTCCGGTGATAGTGGTGATGATGGTGACAATGGTGATGATGGCAACCAGTGCGATCCTGTAAGTAATGATCCTGTAGTAAATAACGTAACCTTCAATAACACAAGAACAGGCCCATGGAACAGAACAGCCGTTGACTGGTCAGTTTCTGATGCAGATGGAAATCTCTCTTCCGTAAAAGTAGATCTCATGAATAACACCAGTGTACTTGACTCTGGAACATCCAATGTAAGTGGCAGTAGCGCTTCTGGCACAACTGATCTAAGAACCCGAAATACAGCAACTGGTGTACGGGTAACTGTTACTGATTCAAATGGAAATTCAGCGGTACGAACTGTTAATTTTGATGGATCATCAAGCGACAGTGACAGTTCAAGCAGCGATGATGGATCATCTGCCGGCAACAACGATCCTATAATTGATACTTTCAACACTTCCACCAGTAATCAAGGACCAAACAGACGCCTCACAATATCATGGGCAGTTTCTGATACTGACGGAGATCTTTATACAATAAAAGTTGATGCTATCAACGGCAACACAGTACAGTCTGAAACTATCAATATCGGTGGTAGTAATGCATCTGGTTCAACAGAATTCAGCAACAGGCAAGATGGTTTTTCCGGTGCACGCATAACTGTTATTGATCAAAATGGAAATGCAGTTTCTCAATTAAAAAGACTTTAAAAAAACCAGTAGTGCGTTGAAAGTATAACTTTATTAAAAGAACAACTTTCAAAGCAAAATTAAAGCCATTCCTCCAAGCAGGGAATGGCATTTTTTATGTCCAGTAATCTGGTTTGTTAAAAGTGTTTACCCCCAAGCATAAAATGAATTTCCTTTCATTATATCTCATTTTTAATTAATTGGATATTTGTTTTACATTCCAACTCGAAAGTCATTTCAAAAGTGACTCCTTACGTATATATTTCTGTCTATTGAAGCAAGATCGAAGGATTCTTAAAAAATAGTGATGAGCTCATGATAAAATTGCAATTAACACCCACCCAGTTCTTATGTGTTATATCTTTTGCAACGTTTCTTGTAGTCCCGGCTGCTAACAGCCAAACACTTTTTTTTGAAAATGGCGAACCCATGGTGTATTTCGAGGGTGATACTATTCAACATAATGAATTTCATCTGATCGAAAATGAGAGCATTCAAACCTTTATTGAACATTTTTCATCCATTGAAACAGAGTTTAACAATGAAGAACTGGACATCATTACAGAGTTTGTTTCAGGAGTCCAAAAAAGACGCTCTGTATTTGAAGTTAATACCCTTCATAGATATCGCGCTCTAATTCGTGAGAATACTTTTAATGCAAAAATGCAATACTATGAGATCAGCTCGGAAGGCTTTCTTGGTTATTATGCGTTCGATAGCAGCAATTGGCAAACTATAAGAGATCCTTCTGGCGGCGGTAGCATTCAGACCGATGGCACAACAACTTTAGAGATCATCGGCCCTGATGAAGAAGATGGCAACACAACCATAGATGAAGAAAATACAATAGATTACATTATCACAGTGCCCGAATCTGGTCTATGGTCATTTGATTGGACTTATTCAACAACTGATTTAGCTACAGCTGATGAAGGATTGTATTTGATTATTGAAGATGGGATCATTGAAGAGGAGATTCTTTTATCTGATGGAACATTTGATGAAGGTCAAAATTCTAGATCAGGATCTATTGATCCCATAAATATTAATGGTTCTACGGGAAACCTTGTGGGTAGAGGTTTAATTTTCCAAAATAGAACAGGAT
>REDS01000183.1 GCA_007693395.1 Balneolaceae bacterium
CCCATCGGGCGTGAGCGTGGGGTGGCTCGTAAACCAGGGTGTTGAAGATTGTGCCTGAAGTTTTATACAAAATAGAACAACGCACATAATTAACAATACCGAGAACAGGTACTTCTTCATTTGAACAAAATTTAGATTATGGGTATTGGAGGATAAGCTAAGAATATAGCCTAAACGTGGAAAAGATCTGAGTTCAAATAATGAGTGCAACACGATAAAATAATGCTGAGGGGTGCGCCCCTCAGGATTTTCGGCAAAGCGGTTTATATTCGTGTAACTTTAAAAAAACAATCAACTTGACCTATAAGGTCGTCATAAGATCAATGCTCTGCTTAAAGCAGGCCAGTCACAAACTAAAATCACTGAAATCATTGGAGTTCGTAAGTCTACAGTTTCCAGAGCAGTTCTGACTCCGGTTTTCATAGCGTACTTAACTTTTTCGCATTAATCACAGAAAATTTACCTGTGATTAATGCTTTTTTTTAAAATAGGTAAACTCATAAGACAGTTTAAACTACCTCCCTCCAGGCGGTGCGTACTTCTCAACCCACTTGCGAACCTGTTGGTACCAGTAGATGGAGTTGTTGGGTTTCAGAATCCAGTGGTTTTCATCCGGGTAGTATATCAGCCGGGAATCGATTCCCTGTGCCTGCAGAGTTCTGAAGAGCTCAAACGCCTGGCCAACCGGCACACGATAATCGAGCTGACCGTGAATAATAAGTGCCGGGGTGTGGAATTCTTCTGCAAAGTAATGTGGGGATATCTCCTGATAAATCGATGGTTCTTCCCAGAAATAACCGAACCGTTCGCTGTGCACTACAAAATCGGCAGCCATCTGTGAATACATGTTATATACCGGTGCATGAATCAACAGTGCTTTAAAAGGGTGCTCTTTACCAAGCAGGATGCTTGACAAATAACCACCGTAACTGCCACCTCCGGCTACCATTCTGGCTGCATCAATCCACGGCTGATTTGCAAACCATTCAGCTGCTTTTATAGTGTCTTCATAGGGCAGAGTTTTCCAGTCGGGGTTGATGGCATCGGCAAAATTTTGGCCAAAGCCGGATGATCCGTGAAAGTTATGCCACGCAGTTACGTATCCCCATGAGGCAAATGTCTGTGCGTTCCACCGGAAGTGGAAACCGTCGGTAATTCCGTTGTGAGGCCCGCCGTGGATCAGCAGGAAGAGCGGGTACTCTTTGTTCTCATCAAACCCGGGCGGGTAGTGCACCCACATCTGGATCTCCTCCCCATTAGCGCCCTCATAGGTCACCGATTCGTAGGTTCCAAAATCCACTTGGGCAAGAATATCGTCGTTAATGGTATCGAGGCGGGTGGTTTCACCGTTAGAGGCATTCACTGTCACAATTCGCGGCGGGTAGAGGAAGCTGTGATTTTGTGCAACCAGTACACCATTTGAAGAGATATCAACCGATGGAAAATCGGTCTCTGTGGTTACCGGCCGCGGCGTGCTTCCATCTGCCGGGATGGAGTAAATGCGCCGTGTGCCGGCATCATCAATGGCTCCGAAAAAACCACTGCCATCCGGATTCCAGATAAGGCCGTCGGCTGAACGATCCCAGTCGGTCGTGATCTCATTATGAGTTCCGGTATTCACATCATAAAGCACAAGCCGCCGGGTATCGGCATAAAACCCTTTGATTCGCTGAGATGAGTACGCCAGCGTCTGCCCGTCCGGACTAAAAAGCGGGCTGCCGTCGGGTGCCTCGTTGTTCGGGGTGAGGTTGATCGCTTCGCTGCTTCCCGGCCTCACCAGGAAAAGGTCCATATTCACATTGGCTTCATCACGTGTGCTGTTGGCATTGAATGCCACAAGGGATTCGTCGGGCGACACATCAAAATTCCCCGCTCCCTGACTTGATCGCGGAAGCTGCCATCCGGTAGGCTCCGTAATATTCTCCGTATCGCCGCCGGCAGCCGGAATGCGGAAGATATGAGCTTCACGTTCCTCATCGATCCAGTGATCCCAGAAGCTGTACGGTAAGGCATTCCATGTATGAGCAGATGTGTGCGAACCTCGGATCTCACTCAGCTTTTCCGCCATTTCATCCCAATCCATACCCGGATAAATGCGGCTGATGAAATAAATATGATCGCCCACCCATTTGGGGGCACTTACACCTGTGGGCACTTCGGTAAGGCGTGTAGCTTCGCCCGGCTCATCCATCGGCAGGATGTATATCTGTGCGGCATCATCCCCATCCCGGCGTGTTACAAAGGCCAGCTTCGATCCGTCGGGACTGAAGGCTGGCTGGTCGTCGGCTGAACCGTGCCGGGTAAGCGGCCGCTCAACACTGCCGTCTGTTTTAAAAAGCCAGAGATCGGTATGGCTCTTGTCATCGTCAACCGTGTATCGCGTAACGGGTGCCACCACCCAATCGCCATTCGGAGAGATTACAGGTGCACCAATGCGCTTCATCTCCCAAAGCTTTTCAACAGATAGAGGAGTTAAGTCGTTATCTGTTTCGTTGCGTTCGGTAATGCCTGTTGGAGCTGCAAAAACAGGGCTTGAAACAAAAAACAGTACCAGAATAACTGCAAGATTTTTTAAAGAAAATGATATGAGCATAGCGTTTTGCATTAATTTCGATATTGGTATATAGCTACATATAATAGCACTTTATGCTTTTAAAGCACAAGATAATCAAATGAAATTTTGAAGGCAGATTGAACTCGTTTAAAAAGAAAGGGGAATATCTGTTTTTATCACTTGTACCCTTTTCCCGTCTTCCGCATCGGGACACCTATTCTGAAACTGAACGGATTTTGTTTATGAATCTTTTTGATCTGCTTGCAAGGAAACAGGCAGACCGGCTGAGTGAACCTGATTAAGGCTGAATATTTACCCTGATACTATGTATCCAGAATGAGACTCACCACTCCATCAAAATTTTGTTATGTTGTAAGTTAAAATTTACATGTAGTTAAGCAAGTAATTATGTTACAACAACATCGGATTTATAATACTCATTCATCCCGATACCTTGAGTTTATTTCAAAATAAATATTTCCACATCTCCATTTACCGGGATCATGAACTTGAGGCATTTTATGATACTGACCCTGTAAACCGGCGAAAAATCATCTATGCACATTTGATGATTCACCTGTTGCCGGCCTTGCTGGCATTGGTTTTCTTCTACTTTATTCTTGAAGGTAAGTATTTGATTTATATCGGCGGATTAATACTCGTTTTCTATGCAGCGGTTATTCTTGAAACAGCAACCTACCTCTATCCAAAAAGCCGTGAATTTTATAAGAAGTATCTCAAGTGGATCATAATCCCTTTGATGTTGCCACTCGGCTATTTCGGTTATTGGGTAGGCAGTTCATTTGGAGAAACTACTATAACCGGCATAGAAATTATTTTAGGAGGTATATTTTTATCAATGGGTGCCTTTGTATGGGCCTATGTTGGCTTATCTCACGTTTTTTCTGCTGCAAGGGAACTCTATACCCGTAGAGCAGAGATCGAATCGGAGATTGAGTTTGCAACGGAAGTGCAAAACCGAATTTTAAAAGACATTTCTGTTGAGCATGATGGTACTGAGGCATACGCCTGTTCAATACCTGCCAAGGAGCTGGGAGGCGATTATTTTGAACTCACCCGAATTAACAACAATCTCTTCGCAACCGTGGGTGATATATCCGGCCACAGTTTTGGTGCCGGCTTATTGATGACCATGGCAAAGAGTGCTTTACAAACCCATCTTGAATACAGAGATGATCCCTCTGAAATCATGCAAAGACTCAACGGAATGTTACTTCGCCAGTCAGACCGGTCAATGTATGCAACCATGATTTTTCTGAAACTAAATCTTGAAAAGAGAAGTGCCGTGCTTTGCAACGCGGGACATCTGCCGGTTTTTCATTACAGCAGAAAATCGTGTACACTGGAAAAAAGGTATCATAAAGGAATTGGCCTGGGAATTACAGAGATGGCGAGTTACAAAAACCTTAAGTTTTCGGCTGATGAGGGAGATCTGATCATCCTCTACTCCGATGGGCTCATTGAGACCCGTGATGAACAGATGCAAATTAGAGAATCACACTATTTTGAGGATCTTTTGCTTCAAATGATAAAAAATCATCCGGATAGCAGCCCGAAAGATCTCACAAAATCCATTTTTGAAAAAGTGAAATCAGATGATTTTTCCGATTCGATGGAAGATGATTCTACGTTGATTCTCATTAAAATATGAGGCTTTTATCATACACTGCAGTTAAAAAATCTTCAAACTTCTCCGTTGATCTGTTCTACTTAGTAAATGGCCCTGAACCAGGCTGAAACAAACAAAATCGTTACAGAAATTTTGAGTAATCTGAATGCAGTTAGATAAACAGACTATAGCCAGGATAAACCAATAATTAAATCTCAACCAAATACATACAGGAGAGTGGCATGAGTAAAAACGAACCTGAAATTTGGGATGAATACCGCTGGGAACAATTTTTCAGGGAGTCGGATAAGCGTACAGATAAGTATTCGCAACTTCTTGATGAATATATGGACCATCCCGACCGCGATCGTATTATCGCTGAGGAGATGGGTTGGACTCGGCTTCTGGATGAACTTGAAGTCGAGAGTAAAGATTGGATCGGTGAGTTTGATTTCAATGGATATGAGGAGGGTGAAGAGTGGAAGCGACATACCGGCCACGAGCCTGCAGAGTTTGACAGTTTCGAGAATTTCCCGCTTTACCAGAAAGCATTTAGTTTTGCGATCGATTCCATAAAAATGGCAGATGAGCATCTGGTTGATTTGGATGACGAGTCTGTAAGAGCCTTCTGCCGCTCCATTATTGTTCCGTCCGCAAAAATTGCGGGTGGCTTCAGTTTTGGTTTAGAAATGGAGAGTATTGGCGGCAACATAGCCAACTGTAAACGGGGACTGATTGCAGCCAACCAAATGCTGAACGCTCTCTATGAAATTGGTGAAAAAGAGATTCTTGACCGTGAGCTCTATCTCGAATTTTATGGCCGCGCCAAAGAGGTTCGGGACGAACTTGGAATCTATATCGTAGAACTGCGCGAGCGGTTCAGGCGGGGAGTTTCCTGAATTGTTATGCTTCTACAGTTCTCAGGCAATAGCAACATCTGCTAAAAGCTAAACGTAATCCGCGTATAGAAATCAAAAATCTGCCGGGTCTGGTCAGCGCCCGACGGTTTATAGATCTCATCCCTCAGCCGGAAACGGAATTCATAATTGAAACGAGAGGAGAATGTATACCGATATCGCATCTCGGCCATGGTCACGTTCGGAGAAAAACTCGAAGAGATCAACCAGTGTGGATCAGTTTGGCCGTATAAAATACCCACTCTGTGACTTTCACGAATGCGATTGATGTAGGCTGATAACTGCTAGGCGATTGCCGAACGCCCGAACAGAAGTCGCTCTTCACTAACCTCAAATCCGGCTTCTGACGGGGTTGGGGCAACCGGAATGTAACCCAACTCTACCCCAACCAGATACTCTTCACCTGAAACTGAAAAACCAGGCCTGTACATCCATCGTGTAGAAAGCGCAAGGTGATTCCTGAGCTCGCCGTCACGATAAAAATTTTGTGGAGTCACCGAGATACTTAATTCTCGCTGAGCCCACCTGCCCTCCCGATTTCGATGCTCTATGTTTGTAAACCAGGTAAATCTTGCACCCGCCGATTCATCAAACCTGAGTGGTGTACGTGCTGCATGTGAACTTCCCGACTGGCTGTTGTGACTTCCAACCAGATGTAGCCGCCAACGGTTATTCACATCCCATTCCATCCATATACCGTCTGTATGGGAGATTGAGAGATTAGCGCCATAATACCGGTCAACCCCTTTCGGTATAAATCCAGCAAGGGGAAATCGAGCCTGAAAACGGCCGGCTGTAAGCCTCAGGCCCGGATGGGCCTGCCATCTTATTAGCAGTTCATCCAGGGTAGCCGTGCCGGCGGGGTATGTGCCGCTGCCTCCGGTATGACCATCAAACATGAATCTGAAATCGCCCTGCTTATCAGACAGCCGCAAAGCCGCGCGGCTCTGAACCGTGAGCTTATCATTGAAATGGTAGCTTAACCCGTATCTCGCTCTTAAATTTAGTGTATGATTGATATCATTCGAGCCATCGCGATTTGTGGTGTTTACATAAGAATAGACCGGACGCAGATCGAAACGATGCTCAATTACATCTGATGGAGGGTCAGAACTCTGATACGCAAAAAGCGCCTCCGTTTGCAGGAGGATGAGTAAAATACCTGCTATTGAGAATCCGAACTCTTTAATCATCCTGCTTAAAACCATTCACTCCCACCGCCTCGCCTGTTGCATCCGCCGTATTTCGCCGGAATCGATCATCTTCTGCAGGCGCTCATTTCTGCTTGTTGATTTTCTTGTAAAGTGCCAGTCATAGCAAAATTCGCACTTGTAAACATCCTGCGGCCCCTGTTCCGGAGGAAAGTTACGATAGACGTGGACATCAATCAGCGCTGTCTCTGCAAGACTCTTTGAACCGTACCTGTTTTTTCCTGTAGCACACTTCATATCGTAATATATTGAAAAAAGCCGTTCATGATTGAATAGACTTACAATGAGTTAGTATTTAAGTATGGAGTAAGAAAACTATTTGCGGCTTTTGAATAGAGAAGCCCGCCCGTCTCGAGCGTTTGCCGGGGATCCATGATTAATTTCAGAGGGCTATATTCGCCGGCATTTATCTCAAGTATGATCTTTGCTTCAATTTCAAAATGGTCTGTGAGCTCATTCATCTTCAGGCTATATCCTGATCAAATAAACTCGCTTCTGTTTGAAACGCTTTTTGAAGCACATCAGCCGGCAGTTCATTGATTGCTTCCCGCAGGCGTTCGAGCCAAAAACGGAAATAGGCTCCAGCTCTTTCTGCGTAAACCGATGTTCAAAAATAGAATACTGATCCAGTTTCAGTATAACTGTATCGATTGGATAATCCACATCGTTTACGGATAGTCGGGTTGCATCGACGAGAAAACGTTCAATGAGTTTTACAACAGGGGCAAGGATGTGCGTGAT
>REDS01000060.1 GCA_007693395.1 Balneolaceae bacterium
GTAATCTTCACAGAATTCCCTTAAGTGTAACACCAATTTCAGCAGGGCTTTCTGCTACGGTGACACCGGCTTCGCGGAGGGCTTTTTTCTTATCGGCTGCGGTACCCTGCCCGCCGGAGATAATCGCACCTGCGTGCCCCATACGGCGCCCGGGAGGTGCAGTACTGCCTGCAATAAATGCTACTACAGGTTTATTTACATGTTCTTTAATATAGGCGGCTGCTTCTTCCTCAGCCGACCCGCCAATCTCGCCAATAAGTACAATGGCTTCAGTATCGGGATCATCGTTGAAGAGTTTAACAGCATCGGTATGTGTGGTGCCAATTACAGGATCACCGCCAATACCAATGGCTGTACTTTGTCCCAGGCCGATTTTTGTCAGCTGGTCTACAGCCTCATAGGTAAGGGTACCTGAACGGGAGATCAGGCCGATGTTACCCGGAGAAAATATCATAGCCGGCATAATGCCCACTTTTGCTTCGCCAGGAGTAATTACACCGGGGCAGTTAGGGCCAATAAGCGTTGCTCCATGATTCACACATACCTGCTTCGCTTTAACCATATCTTGCACAGGAATCCCTTCGGTAATACATATAATTACTCCGATGCCGGAGATAGCAGACTCTATAATGGCGTCTGCAGCAAATGCCGGTGGTACAAAAATAACCGAAGTGTTTGCTCCTTCATTTTCAACCGCATCGGCTACGGTGTTAAATACTGGTTTATCAAGATGTTTTTGGCCGCCCTTTCCCGGGGTTACGCCGCCAACTACATTGGTTCCGTACTCTATCATTTGGCCGGCGTGGAAAGTTCCTTCGCTTCCGGTAAATCCTTGTACGATTAAACGGGTGTTATTACCAACTAATACACTCATGAATCAGGTTAATTATTTAGATTATCTTTTTATTTCAATCCCGTAAATATACCATCATTGGCTTTGATTGCCAAAGCAGTGATTGGGTAATAATAGGTTAAATCTTAAAAGCCCTTCAAGGCATCAGATGAATAAGCCCGCTACAAATTAAGAATTCATCTTAACATAGAGCGATAAGATTGTCTGTTCGGTTAATGACTTTCACTAACTGATTTCACATGGACATTGATGATAGACTAACTATTTTTTCACACAGATACACTTTTTTAGATGTTGCAACATTACTATTTTAGTAGCAACCGCAAAATAAAATCACTCCATTGAGCAAAACAACAAAAAAAACTGTTTGGTTTGGCATGAAGCTGACTCCTGAGCAAAAAGAAAAAATCAAATTGCTTGCCCGCCGTCGTGGAGTCAGTCAAAAGCAGGCCATTATGGACCTGATAGAACAGCAAACCGAAAATTTACCAAGGATAGCCCCTGAGGATTCTTTTTTAAAAGGGATTGAACATCTTTCCGGGGCTGTGAATGGGCCATCGGACCTCGCTGCCAATCCGGACTATATGGATGGCTTTGGGCAATGAAAATTTTTATTGATACCGGACCAGTTGTTGCTTTTCTGAATAAAAATGATCAACATCACTCTTTTGTAGAACAGCAGATGCGGAATTATCCGCCTCCCTTCTATATATGTGAAGCCGTGGTTACAGAAAGTTTTTTCCTGATGAGCCGCGTTCCAAATGGAGAAGAAAAACTTATTGAGCTGCTGGAAACCCCACATATTCAGCTTGAATCCTCTTATTCCAACCAACCAAGGCAGATTCACGAGTTTGTTAAAAAATATTCAAATATCCCCATGTCTTTTGCAGACGCTTGTTTGGTACAAATGGCAGAGAAATCTAAAGATTCATTGATCTTTACCATAGACAGGGGCTTTCAAATGTATCGTTCCTCTAATGGAAATCCTTTATCCCTTATCAGTCCTTATTAAAAAGGCAAACTCATACATGTGGGGCATTTCAGCAAGTCATCGGATGAGTCCTTTCAGGAAATATTTCTTTTTTTTGATGTAGCTACCCGTCCGGTAACACTCATTTGATGACTTGGCTGTGGGGTGTGATTTTTACCACAAATCACTCAATCTGCTTTGTTGCACAGCCTGCTTTTCATTATTATTTCAGCATGATTACGGACGATAAAAAGGAAGAAATTCGTATGGCTGCTGACATCGTTGAGGTGGTGGGCGATTATGTTAAACTGAAAAAATCAGGCAGTGGATTTACAGGCCTATGTCCGTTTCATAATGAGAAAACGCCATCATTCCATGTAACTCCCAAGCTGGGTATTTACAAATGTTTCGGATGCGGTGAGAGCGGCGATGTGTTCAGTTTTGTGATGGCACAAGAGGGTATAAGTTTTCCTGAATCGCTGCGAACTCTGGCCGATCGATACGGTATCGACATACCAGATGAGCACGTGGAAGGAGAAGATGAACGTACCAGGCAGAGAGAAGGAATTTTCCATGCCCTGAAATTTGCCGGCCTCTTTTTTTACAGGCAACTGCTTGAATCGGACGAAGCCGAAAAAGCGCGTGCATATCTTGAAAACAGGGGATACAATAGAAAAATCTGGCGAACATTCGGGCTTGGTTATGCGCCACAGCAAGATGCCCTTCTGAAAGCCGCTCAGAAAGAAGGCATTGGGGAAGAGTATCTTGCAGGTGCAGATCTCATCAAACCGAGCACCCGCGGTGATGGATATTACGACACATTTCGCGATCGACTGATGTTCCCGATTTTTAATCCTTCGGGCAAGGTTATAGCTTTTGCAGGGCGGATACTGAACGAAAATAAAAAGACTGCTAAGTATATCAACTCTGCACAGACACTTGTTTACAATAAAAGTGAGGTGGTTTACGGTGTGAATTTTGCGAGAAACGAAATCCGAAAAGAGGAAGAGGTGATTCTGGTTGAGGGGTACACGGATGTGATATCGATGAACCAGCATGATGTGAAAAATGTGGTTGCCTCAAGCGGTACCTCTTTGACTGCAGGACAGGTTAACATTCTGCAACGCTATGGAAACCGGATTATCATGATTTATGATGCCGATTCAGCAGGTCAGGCAGCTATGGTTCGCGGAATGGACATTGCCCTGGAACAGGGTATGGATGTTAAACTGATGGAATTGCCGGAAGGCGAAGATCCCGATTCCTTCATCAAGCAATTTGGGAAAGATTCGTTTCTTGATCTTAAGAAAAAAACCGCAGAAGATTTTGTAACCTTCATCATCCAGAAAGCGGAGAAAGAGGGAAAGATGGAGAGCCCGTCCGACCGCTCATCAACCATTAAGCAGATTCTCGAAAGTATTTCGTTGATACCCGGCGAGCTGGACAGGCAGGTTTATGTACAGCATCTGCATCAAAAAACACAAGTGTACAGAAAGGGGAGCGACCGCGAATTGTTTCAGCAGCTCGACCTTATTTTGAACGAACGAAGGCGCCAGGAAGCATTCCGTAGCAGGCGGGCAACGCAGCCTCAGCAGGTGCCTCCGGCAGGCTCAATGCCCGATCGTGATTATTATGATGCCATTGATCCACGTGTTGCAGAGAGCAAACCGGTGAAGAAGAAGCCGCATTATGAGAAAGAAGTGATACGCCTTCTTCTACTTTATGGTGAGAAAATGCGGGAGTTTATCGGGCAGAACATTGGCGAAGATCACTTTGAAGATGATGAAATCCGCTCGTTTTTTATCGATATCATGGAAAGGCATCAGAGAGGCGAAGAGGCCACGAAAGAGCATTACATGAATCGTGAAGCTCCATTTCCAACGCTGCTCGGGGATGTGCTTCTTGAGCGCTATTCGGTTAGTGAAGGCCTTGCAAAGCGTGTTGGCGGAGAGTACCGACGTGATAAGAATCCGGTTCGGACAGCAAAATCATGCATGAAGTCACTTCGGCTTACGTTTTGTGAACGAAAACGGCAAGAGGTAACGGAGAGGATTAAAACAGCTGAACAAGAACAGAAAATGAAATTGATAGAGATGATAACGAAACTTCAAAAAGAGATTTCCAGAATAGAGCAAATGTCGTCCGATGAACTTTTTGATGATCCCGAATTTGCACAGAATGAACCGGAGATGGGTAAGAAGACGTTTGAGTATATAATGAAAGGGAAAAGTTGAGACTGAGGATAACGTTAAAGTAATGCCGGTGGACAAAAGATAGAGTTCAATTGTCTTTAAAGTTTAGTATATACACATAAATATATGTGCAGCAATTGGAAAGAATGTTGACATAAAATAATTATAATTAAGTATGAATAAGGATTTAGAAATTGCGAGGCTTGCGGCAAGAGAAGGTGTTCGGGTCATCAAAGAGTACCGGAAGGATGGAATTACTATTCAGGAGAAGGGATTTCATGATCTGGTTACTGATGCAGATCTTGCGGCTGAAAAGGCTATTCTTGCTGTAATTACAGAGAATTTTCCTGATGATGATATCCTAGCAGAAGAGACAGCCAATAGTGATTCTCTAAGCGAAAATCGAACCTGGATTATTGATCCGATTGACGGAACCACCAACTTTGCACACGACTTTCCCATCTACTGTGTATCGGTGGCACTTTGGGAAAACAGAGAGCCCAGGGTGGGGGTGGTTATAGAAGTAAACCGTGACGAGGAGTTTACAGCAGTAGCCGGTGGGGGAGCCTATATGAATGGCACAAAGATAGCAGTATCATCTACTTCAATTCCAAGAAACGGATTTGTAGCAACCGGTTTTCCGTATAATGACCTCTCTTTGGTTGACCCTTACCTGCGCCTTTTTCGTGTTTTGATGGAAGAGCTTCAGGGTATACGCAGGCCGGGAGCAGCGTCTTACGACCTGTGTAATGTTGCCTGTGGACGATTTGACGGATTTTATGAATATTCACTCCATATTTGGGATATGGCAGCAGCAGCTCTGATTATCCACGAAGCAGGTGGTACTGTTACTGACTGGAACGGCGGGAAAGGTTGGCCGTTTGGCCAGCGTGTTATTGCCGGTAATATGCATTTTCATGCCTATTTACTCGAAAAAATTAATGAGTACATTCCGGCTGAATCGCGCAAAAATGTTGGGTAAACCTTTGTGATAGCTACGCTTTACCGAGCCGTTGTTACTTTAGTTTATTAAACAATGGGTAACCGCTTCAAAAATTTGGACTAATTGGATTAAGAAGATGAACAGAATAGGAATAAGGCACGAAGATAAATATACATTAGAAAGGAGAACACCCCTGATTCCTTCTGATGTGAGAGAACTCACTAAAGATGGCATAGAAATTCATATTGAGAGTTCAGACAAACGAATTTTCAGGGATGATGAATTCTCCAACGCCGGTGCGGCTGTAGCCGATAATATGGCTGAATGCGACGTTGTTTTGGGCGTGAAAGAGATGCCCGAAAATTATTTTGCGAAAGATAGAACCTACATCTTTTTCTCGCATGTGATTAAAGGCCAGCCCTACAACATGCCGATGCTCAGAAATTTGATGAGTGCC
Source organism: Balneolaceae bacterium (assembly GCA_007693395.1). Classification (GTDB taxonomy): domain Bacteria; phylum Bacteroidota; class Rhodothermia; order Balneolales; family Balneolaceae; genus Rhodohalobacter. The sequence continues at coordinate 5,416 of REDS01000060.1, forward strand.
GGAAGCACGCTCATTGATTATGAAAAAATTGAAGATGAAAACGGAAGAAGACTCATATTTTTTGGAAGGTATGCCGGTCTTGCCGGAATGGTTAATACACTATGGGCTGCTGGTAAACGATTTGAAGAACTGGGTATTGAACATGCTTTTTCGAGGTTGAAACAAGCCTATCGTTATAACGCACTGGATGAAGCTAAGAGTGACATTAAGGAAGCAGCTAAACATCTGCATAACATTGGATTGCCGGAGGGTATGAACCCGCTGATTATTGCCATCACTGGTGATGGTAATGTATCGCAAGGTGCACTTGAAATTGCTGAACTTTTACAGGGTAACTCAATGACTACAGAAGAGTTGCGATCGGGAAAACACTTCGATACGAACCCTATTCAAATTGTAAATATTACTCCCGGGGATTACCTCACACATATTGACGGAAAAGAGTTTGACCTTGCCGATTACATAGCCAATCCTGAATGTTACAGGTCATCAATTGAAGAGCTATTGCCGCATATCGATATATTTGTGAATGGTATTTACTGGGATGAACGCTACCCGAAGCTCATCAAAAAAGAGTGGCTGAAAAAACAAGCCCAGTCCGGAGAACTCAAACTAAGGGTGATTGGGGATATTACTTGTGATGTGCATGGCTCTGTAGAATGCACAGAAAAAGCTACCGAAATTGAAGATCCGGTTTTTGTTTACAATCCCTCTGATGATCGCTTTAAGATGGGCTTCAGGGGGGATGGTATAGCCGTTATGGCGGTGGACATTTTACCGAGCGAACTTCCAAGAGAAGCATCTGAGCATTTCAGTTCTGCACTTAAACCCTATATAAAAGCTCTGGCAAATGCCGATTTTTTACAGGAGTTCAGTAAACTTCACCTGCCGGCACCCTTAAAAAAAGCAGTTATTGTTCATAGAGGAGAGCTCACTCCTGAGTACAAATATATTGAAGAGTTTCTTTAGGTTATCTCAATTTTAATTTTTTGCTATTGATCGGGGATAGATCTTTATTTAGATTTATTCTAAATAGATTTGCAATATCAAAACTACCCTCCATTATGTTTCAAAAAGTACTTTCCGCACTATTTGTAGTGCTTTTTTTTATGTCGTGCGCTCAGCGCGATGAAGTAAATATCTACTCATCACGCCATTACGATACAGATAATGAACTGTATGACAGGTTCACAGAAGAGACCGGAATTCACATCAATCTGATAGAAGGTTCAAGTGATGAACTGATCGAGCGCATTCGGAATGAAGGTGTAAACAGCCCGGCTGACATCGTAATTACAGTTGATGCCGGCAGGCTTTGGCGGGCAAAGGAGGCGGGTATTCTGCAGACTCATAATTCTGAGTTTCTGAACGAAACCATTCCACATCAGATGCAGGACGCTGAAGGCTACTGGGTTGGGCTTTCTGAACGTACGCGGGGAATTATATATAACCTAAGCACCGTAGAACCAGCAGAATTACAGGGATATCTTCAGCTTGCTGACGAAAAATGGCAAGGCCGAATTTGTGTACGGTCTTCAAATAATATTTACAACCAATCACTTGTAGCGTCTATGATTGAAGTGCTTGGAGAAGAGGCTACGGAAGAGTGGGCAGAGCGGCTTGTTCGAAATTTTGCACGGTCACCACAGGGTGGCGATACCGACCAGATAAAAGCTGTTGCTGCCGGATTGTGTGATGTAGCTCTTGCAAATCATTACTATCTGGCACGGTTGATGCAGTCGTCTTCTGTCCAGGATCGCGAAGTTGCCAATCAGGTAGGTATCCATTTCCCGCCAGCTGAATTTGGCGGAACTCACGTGAACATAAGCGGTGCCGGGATAGCAGCCAACTCTCCAAATCGTGAAAATGCAGTTCGTTTTATTGAGTATCTGGCAACCGATGATGCGCAACTGATTTTCGCGGTAGGTAATAATGAATTTCCTGTTCTCAGCGGCCTCGATTTACCGGAAGCTTTGCTCTCATTTGGCACGTACGACAGTGATGCTGTAAACGTAACGTATTACGGAGTGAACAACCCTGCAGCCATTCGCCTTATGGACAGAGTGGGCTGGAGGTAAGTAGTCAAAAAGCTCCTGTATTGCATTTTTTGTTTGAGAATAAGAGCTCTACTCTTGATTTTTCAGTAGGTGGAACTTTCTGCTCTACGTTTTTCGGGTTCTTGCAATAGATTTACTGAGGATAAATACGGGAACCAGCCCTACCAGAATAATTGCAAGTGCTGCACCGGATGACTCTGCAAGGCGCTCGTCTGAAGCCAGGCGATAAACCTGCACGGCAAGCGTGTCGAAATTAAACGGACGCACAATAATTGTAGCAGGTAACTCTTTAATAACATCTACAATAACAAGCATGATCGCCGCAAACAGGCTGCCAGACATCATCGGAACATGCACTTTACCCAGTGTTTTCCCAAAGCTGTATCCCATTCCTTCGGCTGCTTCATCCATACTCGGGGTAATTTTGCCAAGGCTCGCCTCAACCGTGTTAAATGCCACTGCCAGAAATCGCACTACATAGGCAAATATCAGCGCAAAAATAGTGCCGCTGAGAAGCAGGCCGGATGAAATTCCAAACGTACTGCGCAGCCATCCGTCAATGGTGTTGTCCATCCAGCCAAATGGAATCAGGATACCTACGGCAATTACCGAACCGGGAATTGCATACCCCATAGAGCCTATTCGGGTTGATGCTTTCGTTAAAAAATTGGGATTTAATCGAACACCATACGCCATGATTAGAGCGACGAGGAGAGCGATTAAGCCGGCAATCAGTGCAACAAAAATGGTGTTAATGCTAAACTGCAGAAACCGAGCGTCAACAGCGGCATCGAAATTGGCAATCATCATGTCAACAAGAATCAGAGTTGGTATAATAAAACCAATAAGCACGGGAATGGAACAGAAAACGGTGCTTGCCCATTTTTTCCAGCCTTGCAGTTTGTAAATATGAAGGTGTTTGTACCGGCCGGCCGTGCTCTGTTTCATATTCATCTTATTACGGCTCCATCGTTCAAGCAGAATTAGAAATAGGATGAAAATCAACAGAAATCCGGCAAGCTGGGCAGCTGCGGCACGCTCGCCAAGCCCAAACCAGGTTCTGTAAATGCCTGTTGTAAATGTTTGTACGCCAAAATAGTCAACCGTTCCAAAGTCATTGAGGGTCTCCATCAAAGCGAGAGCCATACCGGCTGCAATAGATGGCCTGGCCAACGGAAGGGCAATTTTGTAAAAGCTTTGCACCGGAGTTGCACCAAGGCTGCGGCTTGCTTCAAGCAGTGATGATGATTGCTCTAAAAAAGCAGCCCGTGTTAACAGATAAACGTAAGGAAAGAATACGAACGACATCATCAGGATGGCTCCGCCAATGGATCGAACGTTCGGGAACCAGTAATCACCAAAACCCCAGCCCATTATATCGCGGATCATTGTTTGTACTGGTCCCGTATACGCCAGAAAATCAGTATAGGTGTAGGCCATCAGATAAGCAGGAACGGCCATTGGAAGAATCAACATCCAGTTGAACCATTTACTGCCGGGAAATGAACACATGGTAACCAGCCATGCAGTCCCAACCCCAAGAATAAACACCCCGCTGCCAACGCCAATCATTAAAATGATAGAGTTTTTCACATAATCCGGCAACACCGTTGATGCAAGATGCTGCCACACATCACCGCTGGGAACAAAGAGATTGGCTGCAACGGTAAAAACAGGTACACCCACAAGCAGGGCAACGAATATGGTTAAAACTGTCCACCAGCCGGAACCGGAACGTGCGGTAGCTGATGAGTTTTTTACAGGCCTGAGATGTTTTGTTTGCAGGAGGTTGCGAATCATGTTATCCCAAAAATAGAGCTTTTAGATGAAGAAATGGCAACCATTTGGGTAAAAAATTGATGAAACTTTGTTTTCAGTGCAACTGGAGGAGTCAACGAATACCAAACTCTTTTTTTAGTGCAAGGTTAGCTGCGTGGTAGCCGCACATGCCATGAACGCCGCCTCCCGGTGGTGTAGAAGATGAACAGAAGTAAAGGCCTTTTGCAGGAGTAGCATACGGGTTTACAAAACTCACGGGACGAGAAAAGAGCTGCCGTAAATTCTGCATGCCGCCGTTAATGTCTCCTCCGATGTAGTTTGCATTATATTCTTCAAAATCGGAACAGTTCATGGTCCGCTTTTCATCAATTACATCCCGAAAACCGGGTGCAAACCGCTCGATCTGGTTCTCAATCTCCTCTGTCATATCTCTGGTTGAACCGTTTGGTACATGGCAGTAAGCCCAAAGTGTGTGTCCGTTTCCGCCGGTTCTCTCCGAATCAAAAAGGCTTTGCTGTGCTACAAGTACAAATGGCTTTTTCGGATGTCGCCCCTCATTCATCGATTTTTCTGATTCAGCAATTTCCTGAAATGTGCCGCCTACATGCACGGTACCGGCACGTTGGCACTCTGTATCTTTCCATGGTACCGGTTCTTTCAGGATGTAATCAATCTTAAAAACTCCGGATCCCAGCCTGAAATTGCGCAGCTTTTTTTTATAACGGGGCGAAAGATCGTCACCGGCTATACGGGCAACCTGTCTGGGAGTAAGGTCAAACAGAACTGCTTTGGCTTTTGGAAGCTGAGATACACGTTCAACTCTGAATCCTGTTTCAATCTCGCCGTTAAGTGAAGTGAAGTAAGAAGCAAGTGCATTCGCTATGGCCTGGGATCCACCCGCAGCCACAGGCCAGCCATTTGTGTGTGCGGCACCGAAAAATACCAATCCGATAGCCGTTGTTGCCATTGAATGAAGAGGAAGTAAACTGTGCGCAGCCATCCCTCCAAATAAAGCTTTTGCTCGTTCGGTTTGAAACCGGGTTTGAAAAAGGGATGCAGGCTGAAGCCCTTTCAGGCCAAATGATGCGAGTTTAAACGGATGGGAGGGAATACTAAGCGGACCAAGGAAATCACCGGTTAATTTATCCCAGTTTTTGGTGATGGGTTCTGCAATTTGCAGGTACTCTTTTTCATCTTCCTGAAGATGAAATGCTGTTTCGTGAAGATCGTTATACAGAATGGCTGCCGGCCCATCATCCATGGGGTGGGCTGCAGGATGAATTGGATGAATCCATTTCAACCCAAATTTCTCCAGAGGCAGTTGCTTGAAAAATGGAGATGAGATACCCATTGGATGAACTGCTGAACAGATATCGTGCAAGTAACCCGGCCTTATAATCTCTTTAGTACGGGTGCCGCCTCCAACCGTATCAGCTGCTTCAAAAATTTTAACGTGTAATCCCTCTTGTGCAAGACGAATAGCAGCTGCCAGTCCGTTCGGGCCAGACCCTACAACGATTGCATCGTACGAAGTTGAATTGCTGTTTTTCAATGTTTTGAATTGATTTATTACCGTTATAAGGTACATAAAGAACCATCAAACAAGAAGAGAGATTCAATAAGTTCACGGTGAGTACTGTCGATAGTCAGCGGATGTGGTGGGCCATTGCAGCGAACATAAACGATGCGAAGAGACTGCTTAACATGAATTAAACTTTTGGCTGGCCAGCTTAAAAGATTGTAAAGGAAATGAATCACATTCTATATCCGTTAAAACTTTGTCTCATATTCGTTATCTTGGAAACGCTTCCGAAATGATCATCAACCATTCAACTTTATGTCAGACGCTACCAAAATAAGTACCAAAAAACCGGGTAAAAAAAACCGTACGAACAGCACTGCCAGTAACGAGAAAGTTTCAACCACTCACAAGGTGCGCTTTGTTACAGCGGCGAGTCTTTTTGACGGACATGATGCCAGCATCAACATTATGCGGCGTATTCTGCAGGCAACCGGAGCTGAGGTGATTCATCTCGGGCATAATCGCTCAGTAAATGAAATTGTAAATTGTGCCATACAGGAAGATGCGCAGGGAATCGCAATCAGTTCATACCAGGGCGGGCATGTGGAGTACTTTAAGTACATGATCGATTTGCTGCGCGATAAGGGTGCATCACACATTAAAGTTTTTGGCGGCGGCGGCGGTGTGATTGTGGATCGCGAAATAAAAGAGCTGCACGATTATGGTGTTACGCGAATATTCTCTGTTGAAGACGGAAGTAATATGGGCCTGCAGGGGATGATAAACTTTATGATGGAAGAGTGCGATTTCGATACCACAAAAGTTGCACCAGAAGAACCCCGTGAGATTTTAGATCAAAACATAAACGCCATTTCAAGAACCATAACAGCCCTCGAAAATGGTGCGGGCGACATTGCCGTATTTGATGATTCCTCTCTCTTCTTGCATGGAGAAAAGGTTGAAAAGAGTTCTAAACAGATTCCTATAGTGGGAATCACCGGAACAGGAGGGGCGGGAAAAAGTTCACTGACCGATGAGATTATCCGTAGATTTCTAACTGAATTTGATGATTTGACAATTGCCGTCATTTCGATTGATCCATCAAAAGTTCGAACAGGAGGTGCTCTCCTTGGCGACCGCATCCGGATGAACAGCATTGATACCGACAGAGTATTCATGCGAAGTATGGCAACCAGAGCATCGAATAAGTCGATCAGTGATGCTGCAAAGGGGGCTGTTGCAGTGTATAAGGCAGCCGGATTTGACCTGATAATTGTTGAAACAAGCGGAATAGGGCAGAGTGGTGTGGAAATTACCGAACTGTGCGATATTCCTCTCTATGTGATGACCCATGAATATGGTGCAGCAACCCAGCTTGAGAAGATTAACATGCTTGATCTTGCCGATCTTGTGGTTCTCAATAAGTTCGACAAAAAAGGCTCACTTGACGCCCTGCGGGATGTTCGTAAACAGATGCAGCGCAATCGGGGTGATTGGCACATTAAACCTGAAAAGATGCCGGTTTATCCAACTATTGCTGCTCAATTTAATGATGAAGGTGTACACCGGCTTTTTGCTGCAATTGTAAATCGCATCAACGATTCGTTTCCGCTTCAATGGAAAACAAAGCTTTATCGCAATGCTGCGCCGGCAGAAGATCTGCACATCCAGGCCATTATCCCAGGTAGACGTCAGCGTTATCTCTCTGAAATTTCTGAAACCATTCATAACTACCATCAATGGGCAGAACAACAGGTTGAGATTGCAACCAAACTGGATCAGGTCAGGGGAACTATCGGGCAGATAAAAAACTGGAACCCTGATGACCGTGTTTTGCTTCTATCGCGGCTCGATGAGATGGAAAACCACTGGTCTGTACAGCTCGATACATTGCCTGCAAAAATTCTGGATGGCTGGGACGAATTGTACGAACAATACAGGGCAGATTCCTTTATTGTAAAGATTCGGGATAAAGAGATTACAAATAAACTTTACAGAGAGTCTCTCAGCGGAACAAAAATCCCGAGAATATCGCTGCCAAAGACAAAAAATCTGGGAGACAGGCTCCGTTTTGCTCTGAAAGAAAATTTACCGGGTTATTTTCCATACACAGCCGGTGTATTTCCGTTTAAGCGGGAAGGGGAAGATCCCACCCGAATGTTTGCCGGTGAGGGAACTCCGGAGCGTACTAACAGACGCTTTCATTATGTTAGTGAGGGGATGCCGGCGGCGAGGCTGTCCACAGCGTTCGATTCTGTAACATTGTATGGTGAAGATCCCGATCACCGGCCCGATATCTACGGAAAAATCGGGAACTCAGGTGTGAGTATTTGTACGCTCGACGATATGAAAAAACTCTACTCCGGGTTTGAGCTTACGGCACCAACCACATCTGTTTCGATGACCATAAACGGACCGGCCCCGATGATTCTTGCCATGTTTATGAACACGGCAATTGACCAAGAGGTGGAGCGCTATCTGAAAGCTAAAGGTGAATGGGAAAGTGCCCAAAAAAGGGTTGAGGCGTATTTCAAAGAGAGGGGAATGGCTGCACCTCATTATGCTAATGAGCTGCCTGCAACCAACAGTGGATTTGGGCTCGGACTCCTCGGCCTCAGCGGCGATAAACTACTTGAAAAAGAAGTTTATGAGAAGATTAAGAGTGATGCCATTAAAGTTGTGCGCGGTACAGTTCAGGCAGATATCCTGAAAGAAGATCAGGCTCAAAATACATGCATATTTTCCACAGAGTTTGCGCTTAAAATGATGGGGGATGTGCAGAGCTATTTTACCGCAAACCGTGTTCGAAACTACTATTCCGTTTCTATTTCGGGCTACCATATAGCAGAAGCCGGTGCCAACCCCATAACACAGGCTGCATTTACTCTTTCCAATGGATTTACCTTTGTGGAGTACTACCTCTCAAGAGGATTAAACATTGACGATTTTGCACATAACCTCTCATTCTTCTTCAGTAACGGACTTGACCCGGAGTATGCAGTGATTGGGCGCGTTGCACGCCGTATTTGGGCTATTGCGATGAAGCATAAGTACGGAGCTAATGAGAGGTCCCAAAAGCTGAAGTATCATATTCAAACCAGTGGCCGTTCGCTCCATGCACAGGAAATTCAGTTCAACGATATCCGAACCACGCTTCAGGCACTGATGGCTATTTATGATAATTGTAACTCACTGCATACCAATGCATTTGATGAAGCCATCACAACCCCTACCGAAGCATCTGTAAGACGGGCACTTGCCATTCAGCTTATTATCAACAAAGAGATGGGGCTTGCAAAGAATGAGAATCCGCTACAGGGTTCTTACATTATTGAAGAGTTGACAGACCTTGTTGAAGAGGCAATCCTCGCAGAGTTCGACAGGCTTACTGAACGAGGCGGTGTACTTGGAGCGATGGAGAGCATGTACCAGCGTGGAAAAATTCAGGAAGAGAGCCTCCACTACGAATCGCTGAAACATTCTGGAGAACTGCCGATTATTGGTGTGAATACCTTTATGAGTGAGAAAGATGAGGATATCCTTGAGAATGAGATCGAACTTATCCGATCAACAGAAGAAGAGAAACTACAACAGATAGAGAATCTCAACGCCTTCAAGAAAGGAAATGAGAAGGAAGCTGAGATTGCTTTGAACCGATTAAAGCGAGTGGCACGAAAAAATGGAAATCTGTTTGAAGAGTTGATGGAAACGGTAAAATCGGCATCACTCGGCCAAATCTCCAGGGCACTCTATGAAGTAGGCGGCCAATATCGCCGGAACATGTAAGCCGAACCACTTGGAACAGGCAGTCTTTGGGTGAGTCCATGCGGAAAAAATCTCATGTTTCAATGAGCTGCTCACCCATAAAAAACTCATCCAATGACTTTGGATGAGTTATACCTTTATAATTATTCGTCAGGTGAGATACTTCCCGCTGTTACCGTGGGTTGTAAAAACTCAACTAACCGGCAGCAATCATTCCCAACATGCGCTGGGCTCTTGTGGCTTGTTGGCTATTGGGATAGTCTGCCAGGATAGTTTCCAAATGCTGAATTGCTCTCTGGTTATTCTCAGCTTCTATGTAAGCTTGCGCCGCTTGAAATAGGTTATTTGGCGTAGTAGAGCTATTTTCGTCCCAGTTGGCTGCCCGTTCGAATATTCTTGCGGCTTCTTCATATCTGCCAAGTTCCATCAAAATATTGGCATGCATTGAGATTGGTGCCACGCCAAGAATTCCTCTGGGAGGGGAGAACCGCTCTATGAACACAAGTGCCTCTTCATAATTGCCAAGTTCAAACTCAGCTATAGCTGCATAATAGTTAGCAAGGTTACCTGAACTTGTACGCCCAAAATTTCGGGCGATTTGAACAAAACCGAGGGTGAATTCAGCATCATCACCGTAGAGTGCGCCTTCAATATCCCCGCGCATTAACGTTTGCTCAGCAATACCAAGTAAAACTTCGGCTTGCTGCGATTGCTGATTTGAGTAAAAGATGTAGCCAATGACAAGGCCTATGACAAGAATAATCCCGAGTCCGCCACCAATTACAGCAGCTTTATTCTGATTGTAGAAGTACACAAACCTTGAGGAATATTCAATCAGAATATCCTGTTCAAGATCTTCTTTCGATAATTTTTTACTCATAAAAAAGGGGGTTCTAACGCTTATTCAGTGTGTTAAATACAATTCTTTTACAGAACAGTAAAGTTAAAATTACTTTGCCTTATAACCAAGTAAAAAGGGTGGTATGAAGGGCTCTATTTATGTGATAATCCTTTTTGTTAATAAGATTTTGTTTTAATTATCACTGAGGCACTGAAGAGCTTTGAGAAAGCTATTCTGCCGGTTCTGAAATCTCAAGAATACCATTTTGCAGGGTATAGCGTGTGTCGCATTTTGCAGCGATCTCTTCTTCGTGGGTGATTAATACAATGGCCACATTTTCAAGCTCCCTGAGCTGAAGCAGAAGTGATAAAATGGTGTCTGTATTTTTTTCGTCCAAATTTCCTGTTGGTTCATCAGCAAGAATGATAGAGGGATTATTGGTAAGTGCCCGCGCCATACTAACCCGCTGCTGTTCGCCACCGGAGAGCTGTGATGGGCGATGATGCAGCCTCTCCTGCATGCCGAACCGTTCAAGCAGTTCAGAAGCTCTCTTTTCTGCAATTGCGAACTTTACATCTTTGATTAGTGCCGGCATCATTACATTTTCAAGAGCCGTAAACTCCGGCAACAGATGGTGAAACTGAAATACAAACCCTATATGTTCATTTCGCAGCTCAGCAAGCCTGTCTGGTTTGTGGCTGTAAATTGATTCACCATGCCAGAACACATCACCGGAGGTGGGTTTATCAAGGCCGCCAAGTATATGAAGCAGTGTACTCTTTCCGCTACCGCTCGAACCTACAATAGCAGCAATTTCAGCCTGTTTCACATCAAGATTTACACCTTGTAAAATTTTTAGTTCACCATCACCGGCTTCAGATTTAAAGTTTTTGGTAACGGCAGAACAGCGAAGAATAATCTCTTTTTTCATCTCTTACTTTTTGTTTTGGAATGCAGGGTAGATGATGGACTCAATGGAGGTGCAGGTTCCTCGTTCTGTTTCAATATCAACAACAACGCCGCATATTCGATTATCTTTATCGGCAATAGAGTAGCGTTGCGGTGTGCCAAGTGTAAAGCGGTTGATTGAGGTTTTCTTATTCATCCCAATAACGGAATCGAATGGGCCTGTCATGCCGGCATCGGTAATATATCCGGTACCTCTCGGGAAAATTCGTGCATCGCCGGTAGGTATGTGGGTATGTGTACCTACAATGGCCGATACTTTTCCATCCGTATGCCAGGCATACGCAATTTTTTCGGCAGTAGCTTCTGCATGAAAATCAACAAAAATGAGATCTGTCTCCTCCTTTATCTTCTCCAAAGCCCAGTCGGAAGTTGAAAATGGGTCATCAATCTGTTGCATAAAAGTGCGCCCCTGCAGGTTTAGAACAGCTATTTTTTCATTCCGGTTTTTTACAGGATAGACACCAAATCCGTACCCTGCATTTCCTTTCGGGTAGTTGAGGGGGCGCAGCAGTCGCTCATCGGTTTTCATGTATCCAAATATCTTCCACTTATCGAAAGAGTGGTTACCGCCGGTAATTACGTCAACCTCGAGTTTATACAATCGGTTTACGATTTCCCGGTTGATTCCCCTTCCTTCATGTGAGTTCTCACCATTGGCAATGATAAAATCGGGTTTGTACTTGTCGCGAAGGGAGGGGAAAATGGTTTCGAGAAGTGAGAGGCCCGGCTCACCTACAATATCAGCAATAAAAAAAATGCGAACAGTATCAGACATATCGTTTCTTTATGGTGAAAAATGGGTGGTAAGGTATCATTTTGAATAGAGAGAAGGTAGCAGAATAGCCTTTTTTAACGCTATGAGAGGGATGTGTAAGTAAACTATCAAACAAACTGTACAACAGTTACAAAATGGCTGATACTGCCTGCAAGCACAAAGAGGTGCCAGATTCCATGTGCATACCTGAATCGGTCGCTAAGAACAAAGAAAATCACTCCAAAAGTATAAAAGAGCCCGCCGGTGATCAGCCATACAAATCCATGAACCGATATTTCATTAAGAAGCGGTTCTGCAGCAAAAACGGCTACCCACCCCATAATGAGGTAGATTCCCAGCTGGATGTACCTGTTTCCATTTTTATGAAGAATATCGAGTAAGATGCCGAGGAGAGCAAGCCCCCAAACAATACCAAACATAACCCAGCCTATTTCTCCGCGAAGTGTAACCAGTGTAAATGGGGTATAGGTACCGGCAATAAGGAGATAAATTGCGATATGATCGAGCTTTTTGAAGATCTGTTTTAACCGCCCCCTGAAACTATGGTATAGCGTTGAAAAAGTGTAGAGTGTAAGAAGGCTGAGGCCGTAAATGGTATAACTGAATATTTTCCAGGGATCACCTGAACCCGCGGCTACATATATTAACACTGCGAGCCCAGCAACAGAGCCAATGCATCCAATGAGGTGTGTATAACTATTAAAGCGTTCGCCTTTGTACATAAGAAATCAGCTAATATCTTTTAAAACTTTCGAAATTTCATGGTTTATCTGCTCCATGATTTCGTCTTCTCTCTGTTCTGTTTGATTCAACCTGGCACGCAGTTCAAATAATTCCTCTGTTATGCTAAGACAGGCTAAAATCATGATGGTTGAATCCGTTTGATTTGAAAATTGATTTCGAAACACCTTCAACTTTTCATCAACGTAGAGGGCGATACGTTTGGTATTCTCTACCTCAGATTCATGAACCTTCAGGGGTATCTGTTTTCCGAGAATGGTTACTTTGATGGATTGCATATTACTCATTAAGGTGTCGGTCTATTTTCTCAATTAATCCATTTACTTTATGCTTCATCGCAATGCGTTCGGATTCGCTGATGTTGGAGAAGATATCGGTTTGCGTTTTGTGTACTTCATTTAGTTTGGAACGCAATCGCTGATTTTCTTTACTGAGATCCCTGTTCCTTTTTTTTAGCTGATGTACCTGAACTCGTATCTGCTCTAAAAGATGTTTGAATGTCTCTTTATGGAGTTCGTTCATGGAAAAAAAGTGGTTATCAGGATCTAAGTTTAGCACCTGCAGATTTTTCAAGCTGCTGCACAATTTTTTTAACTACAGGCTCTACATCTTTGATAGTCAGTGTTTTGGTAGAATCTAAAAAAGTGAGCCTAAATGCAATACTTTTTTTCTCATTTCCAATGTTTTCACCTTCATAAACATCAAATACAGATACCGATTTTAAAATGGAACCAGCTGCTTTTTTGATCTGATCTGCCATTTCACCTGCACGTACTTGTTTATCAACGATGAAAGCGGCGTCAAATTCAAAAGAGGGATATTTAGGTATCGCTGTGTAGGTAACATGCCGGCTGCCAACGCCAAGTTCAAACAACCTGGTTATATCAACCTCTGCTGTAAAAACATCATGCTCTACATCAAAAGCTTTAAGCAGTTCATTTTTTACAACTGAAAGTTTGGCAACCAGAGCGTCTTTATAGGTATAGGTCAGATCGAAGTTTCCATCAGCTTTTCGTACAAGTTCGCTATTAATGTTTAATTCAGTAAAAAAAGCTTCGAGATCTTTTTTAAGGTCAAAAACAGTGAATGTTTCTGCTTTTCTCTGCCAGCTTTCGGGAGTTTTATGTCCACTTAACCCAAGCAAAAGGCGGCTATGCTCTTCAACGCCTTCAATCCATGTGCCTGAATCACTCTTTCTGAATGTATGGCCGGTTTCAAAGAATTTTAGAGATGTGGCATTTCTGTTGAAGTTGTAACCTGCAACTTTGAGAAATCCACCCAAAAGATCTGTTCGCAGGGTTGTATTTTCCTGGGATACAGGGTTTAGTGTATCAATATGAAGGGATTCATCAGCAAGTAAAGATGCTTCTTTTTTAGAGAGCAGGGAGTTTGTTGTGATCTCTTTGTATCCGAATGATTTAACAATACTCTTTAGTTTCTGATTGAATACCTCCCAATCAGAAAGTTTTTCCGGTGTAAAGAAAGGGGCAGTTTCAGGACGGGGAATATTATTGTAATCAAATACACGGCCAACCTCTTCAATCAGGTCAACTTCACGGGAAATATCCGGCCTGAAGGTTGGGATGTTGCAAAGAAGGGTGTCGTCATTAACCTTTGAAGTACCAATTTCAAGTTTGTTGAGTGTGTTTATTACAACGTTTTCCTCAAGTTGAGTGCCAAGAAGATGATTTATTCTTGAAACCCGGAGATTAACCTCTGCCGGTTCAGTAATTACCGGATGTTGATCAGCGTATCCCTCCAGGATAGTTCCGCCGGTAACTTCTGCAATCATCTTAGCCGCTCGGTACGCAGCCCGCAGCTGCAGGTCAGGATCAATACCACGTTCAAAGCGATACGAGCTGTCTGTTTGCAGTGCAAGCTGTTTCGATGTTTTACGTATACCAGAGGGTTCGAAATAGGCGCTTTCAATCAAAATTTTGGTGGTACTCTCTGTAACTTCACTATTTTCACCGCCCATTACTCCGGCTATAGCAACAGGGCCGTTGCCATCACAAATAAACAGAGAACCGGCAGGCACTTTTCTTTTTGTGCTGTCGAGCGTAATGAAGTCAGTTTCTTCGGAAAAGCTTTTCACAACGATCTTTTTTCCGTTGATCAGGTTATAATCAAAGGCGTGCAGCGGCTGGCCAATTTCATGAAGAACAAAATTAGTGATATCCACCACATTATTAATTGGCCGCAAACCAATAGATTTCAGTCGTGTTTTGAGCCAATCGGGTGATTCATCTACCTTAACATTCTCAACCACAATGCCAACATATCTGTGGCATTTATCAGGGTCTTCGATGGTAATAGTGATTTCATCATCAATATTAATATCAGACTGTGGTGATTCTTTATATGGATTGTATAGCTCATCACCGGTAACTGCGCTTAAATCTCTGGCAACCCCAATATGGCAGGCTGCGTCGGGGCGGTTTGGTGTGAGACCTATTTCAAAAACATAATCTTTTTCCGATTTCAGAACGTCCTTCAGTGGGGTACCGCTATTCAGGCTTCCATCAAGAACCATAATACCAGAGTGATCATCGCCAAGGCCCAGTTCAGATTCCGAGCAGATCATTCCGTTGGATATTTCACCGCGCAGCTTGGCTTTTTTGATGGTAAGAAAAGACCCATCTTTCATGGGCACAGGAATGGTTGCACCGGTTTTGGCTACAGGAACTTTTTGGCCCGCGGCAACATTTTTTGCTCCGCAAATGATCTGAACCTTTTCATTGCCGGTATTTACATCACATATCTGCAGTTTATCGGCATTAGGATGGGGGCGGACTTCAAGTACTTCACCAACTACGAAGTTCTCTAAATCGGAGCCAATCTCTTCAATCTCCTCAACTTCCAACCCTAAAAGGGTGAGTTTATCAGCTGTTTCAGCGGGGGTAAGATTTGATTTTATGTACTTTTTAAGCCAGTTATAGGATATTTTCATAGAGGAAAACGAGAAGAAATCTCTGAGGTTTGTTAGAAAATTATCAGTCAGTTATGATTTAAATTGCTCGAGGAAGCGAATATCGTTATCGTAAAGCAGACGGATGTCATCAATTCCATATCGCAGCATAGCGATGCGATCCACGCCCATTCCAAATGCAAAGCCGGTATATTTTTCAGAATCTATCCCAACTGCTTCAAATACGTTAGGATCTACCATTCCGGCACCGAGAATTTCAAGCCATTGGCCTCCTTTTTCATTTTCCCACCACACATCCATCTCAATACTGGGCTCTGTAAAAGGAAAAAATGATGGCCGTACTTTGTACTTTACATCACTGCCGTACATTAGTTTTGCAAACATAACGAGGGTTTCAATCAGTTCGCCCATAGTAACTCGCTCATCCACATAAAGCCCTTCTACCTGGTTAAACTGAAAATACGATTTTGCCGTTACCGCCTCATTTCTATACACACGGCCGGGCATAATTGATCGAACAGGTGGTTTCTGATCTTTCATCAGTCTGATTTGAACAGGAGAGGTGTGAGTTCGCAGTACGAGATCGTCCTCATCAGGATCGTCTGTTTTCCGTATGAAAAACGTATCCTGCATATCTCGGGCGGGATGATCCGGCGGAAAATTCAGTGCAGTAAAATTGTGGAAGTCATCCTCAAGTTCAGGCCCGTCGGTAATATTAAATCCAAGCCGGAGAAAAATTTGCTTTATCTCATCCAGTGCATGGGTTAGGGGATGAAAAGAGCCGGTGTAGGTAGGTTCAACAGGTAGTGAGATATCATCAAGAGCGCCAAAGGTTTTAACCGTAGCTGATGCCAAGTGTTTTTTAGCCTCATCAAACCGGTTTTGAGCGAGAACTTTTACTTCATTCATCGCCTTCCCAACTATAGCTTTTTGATCTTTCGGCACGGAACCCATCAACCCGAACATCGACTGCACTTTGCCATTTCTGGATAAAAATTCGAGACGAAAAGCTTCCAGGCTGCTTTCATTATCTATACTAAAATTTTGGATGGAGCTCTTTAACTCGTCGATTTTTTCAATCATGATTTACTATGTATGTAGATGGTAACAGTTTGATTGTTGGTTAGCTCTTGGGAAACGTTAAATATAAGGTATGAGCTGTTAAACCTGAATGATTGTTTTACGAATTGGAAAGGTTTTATCACCAAAAAAAGAGACTAAAAAAAAACCGGCATGCCAAATGAATGACTGCCGGTTTTAAAACATAGTATCAGGAAAGTTACTTAACTGCCTCTTTCACAATTGCTGCAAATGTTTCGGGATCCCGAACAGCGATTTCTGCAAGCATTTTGCGGTTGATATCAATTTCGTTCTCTTTCAAACCATGGATTAACTTAGCATAGGTGGTTCCGTTTAGACGGGCAGCAGCGTTGATTCGAGTAATCCATAGCCTTCGGAAGTTGCGCTTTCGTGCTTTCCGGTCGCGGTATTGGTACAATAGACCTTTTTCAACCGCATTTTTGGCAACGGTATAAACGTTTTTACGTCTGCCCCAGTAGCCTTTCGCCTGCTTTAATATTTTGCGACGACGGCGACGGGAAGCCACCAGATTTCTTGAACGTGGCATTTTTTAACGTTTAGAGATTAATGTTTAAAATTCTCAGCTGTAAGGAAGCATTTTCTTAACCGCTTTTTCATCGGCTTCATGAACCAATGTTGTTTGGGTAAGATTTCTTTTCCGCTTGCTGGACTTTTTCGTTAGAATGTGGCTCTTAAAAGCTTTTTTACGCTTTAGCTTACCTGAACCGGTAGGCTTGAAACGCTTTTTAGCACCACTCTTAGATTTCATTTTGGGCATAATTAGCTCTTTTGTCTGAAAAATTAAAGACAGGTAAGATAAGGAGTAAAACCGTGTATTAAAAGCAGATCTTTAATTTTTGGCCGGAGCCAAAATCATGATCATCCGCCTGCCTTCCATGGTTGGCTTCGATTCAATTTTGCTCACATCATCCAGTGCTTCTGCAAGCTCATTGAGCAGTTTTTCGCCTTGATCTGTGTAAAGCATATCGCGCCCCCTGAATTGTACGGTAGCTTTTACTTTATCACCACCTGTAAGAAATTCGCGGGCGTGGCGCGTTTTAAATTCAAGGTCATGATCGTCTGTAGTAGGCCTGAAACGCAATTCTTTTACCTGAATAACGTGCTGCTTCTTTTTGGCCTCTTTCTCTTTTTTCTTTTTTTCGTACATGAATTTACCGAAGTCGATAATCTTGCAAACCGGTGGGTTTGCATCCGGTGCAACTTCTACTAGATCCATTCTGAACTGCTCGGCTATTTCAAGGGCTCGGTCAATAGATACAATTTCGTGTTCATCATCCGGGCGAATGAGCCTAACTCTGGAAGATCTGATTTCGTCGTTCACTTTTGGGCGATCGTCGTTTCTTCTTCTAATGGGTGTGCGTCGTTTTGCGATAAGTTACCTCTGTGTTTATTTGATGTTTGGTCTAAAATAATCTTTTTTTGGAATCTGAGTAAATTAAAATGAATTAGATTTACTTTTTAGGTTTTGGAGGAAGTTCCATCGAATCGATCTCTTCCCTTACCTTACTTAAAAATTCATCAAACGGAAACGTTCCTATGTCTCCGTGTTTATGCCGGCGTACAGAAACGGTACCTTCTTGCTGTTCGCGTTCTCCCACAACAAACATGTAGGGTATTTTTCTGTTTTCCGCGTCGCGGATTTTCGCTCCAATTTTTTCTGATCGTGTATCTACTTCGAACCTGGCTCCAATGCTTGTAAGCTTTTCGGCACATACATCGGCATAGCTGTTAAAATCATCAGATATAGGTAAAATAGCTATTTGAACAGGAGCCAGCCATACAGGAAAATTTCCTGCAAAATGTTCAATTAAAATACTTACAAACCTTTCCATTGAACCGAATGGAGCCCTGTGGATAATTACCGGCCTGTGTTTTTCATTATCAGAACCAACGTAGGTTAAATCAAAACGCTCCGGCATTATATAATCTACCTGAACAGTACCGAGCTGCCATTTACGCCCGATAGCATCGCGTATGATGAAATCGATTTTAGGCCCGTAGAAGCTGGCTTCACCCTCAACAATCTTATAGTCGAGCTCCAGTTCATCGGCAACTTGATTAATCTCTTTTTGAGCACGCTCCCAGTATTCAGTATCACCGCCATATTTGCTGTCGTTATCATCACGGAAGGAGAGGCGAATATCCACTGGCATTCCAAACGTGTTGAAAACATACTGAGTAAGATTGATTACGTTTTTAATCTCATCTTTAAGCTGATCGTGTGTACAATAGATATGAGCATCATCCTGAGTGAACCCCCTCACGCGAGACATTCCATTCAGCTCACCTGACTGTTCATACCGATACACAGTACCAAATTCTGCCAAACGAACCGGCAAATCGCGGTAACTCTTCAGGTCATTCGCGTATATACGGTGGTGATGAGGGCAGTTCATTGGTTTGAGCATATACTCATCATCGTCTACCTTCATCGGGTTGTATTGCGATTCTTTATAGTAGGGGTAGTGGCCCGATGTTTTATACAGCTCAAGATTTGCAATATGGGGTGTTATAACTTCCTGATAGCCGCGCCTTTTTTGCTCATCACGCAAAAATGCTTCAAGAGTTCTTCTTAAAACCGTTCCATTAGGAAGCCATAACGGCAGGCCGGGGCCAACCATATTGTCCATCATATAGATACCAAGCTCTTTACCAAGCTTTTTGTGATCCCGTTTTTGTGCCTCTTCAATCTGTTCCAAATACTGATCCAGCATTTTTTGCTTCGGGAAAGAAATACCGTAAATACGTGTAAGCTGTTTACTGTTAACGTCACCACGCCAGTAGGCTCCGGCAATTTTTGTAAGCTTAACCGCTTTGATAGGAGAGGTATCCGGCAAGTGCGGGCCACGACAGAGATCCGTAAAATTACCCTGCTCATAAAACGTGATTGTGCCTTCTTCGAGCTCACTAATCAGATCAACCTTGTACTCGTTATTTTTATCTCTATAAAATGTTAACGCTTCCTGTTTTGAAACTGAACGTTTTTTGTATTCAGCTTTGGTTCGCGCCAGTTCCAGCATCTTTTTTTCAACAGCAGCAAGCTGCTCTTTTCCAAAGTGGGTTTCCCCAAAATCTATATCGTAATAAAATCCATTTTCAATGGGAGGGCCAATGCCAAATTTTGCATCGGGGTATAGTTCCTGTACTGCTTCTGCCAGCAGGTGAGCAGACGAATGCCAGAATGTATATTGTCCATCTTCTGCATCCCAAGTATTAATCGATATTTTACCGTTGCGATTTAAGGGCTGGTCAAGATCAAGTATATCACCATCAAGAGTAATGCTATATGCATTTCTTGCAAGCCCTTTCGAGATGCTTTCTGCCACATCGAGGCCTGTTCTGTGAGATGGAAAAGTTTTTTGGGTGCCGTCAGGGAAGGTGAGCGTAATAAATTCTTCTGACATCGGGGTTTATGAGTATTGTAAATTTCTATTTTGTTTGAAAGTAAGCTTAAAAATAAGAAATCCCCTGCTCCCGAAAAAAGTTTTCATATATAATCGCACGCGAGCTGAACAGATAAAAAAGAAAATTATATGAGCTTTTTTAGTGAGGGATTACGTACTTAGTGTAGAAGTAGTAAATAATTGAAAGTCATAGTATTGATGGGAGTGGGTTCAGGCAGATTCGAACTGCCGACCTCCACGATGTCAACGTGGCGCTCTAACCAACTGAGCTATGAACCCATGTGCTAAATATACCAATGCTATTGATTGAGATGCAATGAAAATAACATAAGCTTCTTTCAGCTGTTAATAAAGAGTTGTATTTTACTGATCTTTGAAAATTTTGAAAAATTCCATGCAAAACAGAAGAGTTGCGCGCGAAGCTGCATTAAAAGCGATATACGCCGTTGAGTTAGGAAAAAATTCTACCGTTGATGTTACCAGGCATATTATTAAGCACACTCTGAAAGAGGATACAGAGTCAATAAAGTTTGCTGAAAAACTGTTACTGGTAACCGTTGATTTTGCGGTTGACCATGATGAAATGATAGAGAAGCACATCAACAATTGGGAAGTTGACAGGCTGGCAGTTATTGATAAACTGATTTTAAGAATGGCAATTACAGAGCTGCTAAATTTTGATGAGATCCCAACTAAAGTAACCATTAACGAAGCAATAGAGCTTGCAAAGCGCTACTCAACCAGAAAAAGTGGCAATTTTGTGAATGGAATTCTTGATGCAATCCTCAAAACCCTGATTAAAGAAAATAAAATCAATAAAAAAGGTAGAGGCTTAATAGAAGTCTCAAATCGTTAATGAGTAAAGAAATCGTAGCGATTGGAGATATTCATGGTTGTGTACGCACCTTGAAAACTCTCTGGAATAAATTAAAACCATACAAAGACGCAACGCACGTTTTTATAGGAGACTATATAGATAGGGGGCCGTCTTCACGGGAAGTTGTTGATTTTCTTCTTGATGTGCGATTCGACAGAGAATGCATTTTTCTGCGCGGCAATCACGAACAGATGCTTTTAGATGCCCTTAAATCAAATAATGTTGAAAACTGGCTATATAATGGTGGTGATATCACGCTAAAATCGTATCACAATCCTAAATCTGTTAAAGACCTTCCTGCTGAGCATCTCGATTTTTATAAAGAGACCAAGCTATTTTACGAAACGGATTCCTATTTCTTTGTTCATGCAGGTGTCCCTCCACATAAAACCATCGCAGAGAGTAAACTGAATGAAGAATCAGAACATTTCTATCTCTGGGGCAGAGAACACCTGAATGCTTTTGAAGTTCCCTGGGAAAAAACTGTAATCTTTGGGCACACTCCACGTCCTTATCCCATCAGAAAAAAGATGATGGTTGGCATAGACACAGGCTGCGTATATGATGAACTTGGCTATGGCAAGCTTACAGCCGTTGTTCTGCCTTCGATGGAGTTTGTACAGCAAGCTTCTATTGATTGATATTTCAGCCTGTCAAAAAAATAATCAGATAACTATCTAAACTAATCGAAGTATGAGTTTAAAATGTGGCATCGTAGGTCTTCCCAATGTTGGAAAATCCACGCTATTCAATGCATTAAGTAATGCAGGTGCAGAATCAGCAAACTTTCCATTTTGCACCATTGACCCCAATATTGGCCTTGTGCCCGTGCCCGATAGCCGGTTGAATAAACTTGCTGAATTATTAAATCCGGGGCAGGTGGTGCCCGCAACCATTGAGTTTGTGGATATAGCAGGCCTTGTGAAAGGTGCGTCTGAAGGAAAAGGGAAGGGTAACGCGTTTCTTTCTCACATTCGGGAAGTGGATCTAATTGTGCACGTAGTTCGCTGTTTTGATGATGATGACATCATTCACGTGGAAGGATCTGTTGACCCTGAACGAGATATCAGGATTATTGAGGATGAGCTGATTCTCAAGGATCTTGAAAGTGTTGAGAAACGAGCAGATAACCTCAGAAAACAAGCTAAAACCGGTGATAAGAAAATTAAGCAACAGTTTGATGTGGTTGATGCCCTGAAAACCCATCTGGAAAATGGCAACACAGTACGTACGTTTAGCGCAGATGATACAGATAAAGAGCTTTACAAAGATCTTTTTCTGCTCTCAGCCAAACCGGTTCTGTACGCCTGCAATGTTGCTGAGGGGGATATCAATACCGGCAACGATTATGTGAAAAGAGTACAAAAGATAGCCGATAAGTTTGATGACAATCTTGTAACATTCTGTGCCAAAATTGAAGCTGAGATTGCCGAACTTGAACCTGAAGAAAAAGAGATGTTCCTGGAAGAGCTTGGTGTTGAAAATTCCGGGCTCGACCGCCTTATACAGGCTGCCTACGAAAATCTTGGATTAGTCACATACTTCACTGCAGGGCCGAAAGAGGTCAGAGCATGGACCATCACTAAAGGCACAAAAGCTCCTCAGGCAGCCGGGGTGATCCATACTGATTTTGAACGGGGATTTATCCGCGCGGAAACCATAGCTTATAATGATTATTCATCACTCGGTTCAGAAAAAGCGGCCAAAGAAGCCGGAAAAATGCGCCAGGAAGGAAAAGAGTATGTTGTAAAAGATGGCGACGTGATGCTGTTCAGGTTTAATGTATAGCTTTGTTTATTAAAACAGATACCTGAAAGAGAGTTGGTAAGGAGTGAATTAAGCTAATTCTCATTCGAATTTCCCTCACTGGATTTTAGGTTACTCTTCAGGTATTCCAGGTTCCAGATTTTTTCCGCTCTGGTTCCAATATACCAGAGTGAAATGGCAAGGATCGCAAAGAATATAGCTTTGTGAATTCCATTCCAGAAAAACTCGAAATATTTGGTATAGAGGTTTATAAAAAGAAACGTGATACCAAAACTGCGTGATGTGTAGTCATGGTATTTTAAACCGTAAATAATTGCAGCGATAGCAACCAGGCCAAATAGCAATCCCCAGTGAAACAATTCTATCTGTTTTGCATCGTACCAGCTGTTTATCTCGCCATAATTTCCAAAAATTGAGAGCAGCCACAACGAAATAAATAGATAAAGTAAACCAATTATGTAGGTGCTTTTTTGCAAAATCTGTAACCTTTCATACTTCATCATAAAAAAGCTTAATCCAACAAGAAGAGCTCCAAAGAGTACGAAACGCAATGGGTAGTTCATCCCCAGAAAGTAAGCACCCCAGCCCGATATGTAGCCTGTCTGCGTGCCGAACCATGTACCAAGCGAAAGTAGTGAAAAAATCCAGATTAGTTTTGAGGGAAACCATATTCCCAAAGTGCCATAAATAATGGTTGATGTAAGAATAAGGATGGAATAATAGCTCTCTTCAATTTCCAGTGCGATGCCAAAATAGGTTACCGCAACACCTGTTAAGAGAATCCCAATAAAGAAAATGGACTCGTTACTGTAGATATTTGCAGGTTTTTGCTCTCTTCTCTTTATACCGACGTAATAAAATATGGCAGCTAAAATTGTGAACAGCGTACTTAACAGATACGCAGGTAGTGAGAAGAATTTTGCCAAAAGATTTATCAGCAGCTCATCAGCGATAAGCGCTGTGAAAGCAATAATAATACAAACCAGTGCTGCCCAGAAAGAGTATTTTGCCAGTTTTTTCCAGTCAAATGCTGTGGTTTCATAGCTCTCTCTAAGAATATTGGCGGTATCTTTTGATAGCGTTCCACTCTTTTCCCAGCTATCTATGGTTTCTGTGAGAAAGGCCGATTGTTTCCTGCTTAGCTTCATTGTTTACAATATCTGATTGTTAATCAGGCTAAAAAATCTAGTGAGGCCAAAGACTTAGCTCAATCAGTTATGATGTTTTGCAAAGAAGGCAATCGTTCTTTAAAACGCATTGGAGCATCACGTCTGGGAGTAAGTTCAGGTTCAATTCTGTCATGAACTACCCAGGCTTCTGGGTAACGGTTCTTAACCAACCGGGAAAACTCAATAGCCTGATTTCTGTCTCTGAAATCTCCGGTACGCACACGATAATAAGGCTGGCGGAAAAGTATGTATACCTCTGGCTCATAATTGTCAAAGCGTTCATTGGCCCATGCCCTGAAATCATCCTGCAGGGAATCGGCTTCAGCAACATTTCGGGTTGAAATAATCTGGACCCGAAAACCGGCATATCGTTCGGCCTCGCTCTCTTCCCGAACCACCTCCCTCAAAAAAATATCAGGGATGTCATGTTCTATAGTGGCAAACCGATCACTCAGACGGCTGCGGTTTTCATAAAGAAGCCTGTCGAATTCATCCATCTCTGCTGCCAGATACTCTTCGGCAATCTCTTCGTCTATATCAAATACAGGTCGGTCGGCATCGGCTTCAGATACCGTTTCTGTTGTTCCGCAGGAAGAAATCAGCAGGGCAAGTGCAAATAAAATGGTGAAGTATCTCATGCTTTCATTGTAAACTTAAATACCAACGGGGTGCCAGGTGGTTTTGGTTTCCATGAACTCAAGAATCAGATAGGGATTTTCATGATCATCCAAAAACCAATCTTCAGCCGGGTAGTGAGTTACACGTTTCACACTTATAGATGCATTTTCGTCGATAAGTTTCCGGGTTTCTCTGTCGGCAATGGTATTCAGAACAGCATTTACATCTTTATGGCTGCTGAGTGTGTCCACAGTTTCATCACGGTAGCCGGTGAGGATATTTACCACACCGCCGGGCACATCCGAAGCGTGCAGAACTTCACCAAAACTAACAGCGGGCAGCGGGTTTTCAACCGATGCAATCAGCACACAGCTGTTTCCTGAGGCGATAACCGGTGCAATCAGTGATATGGAGGAGAGCAGGGGGGATCTGTCAGGTGCGATGATGCCCACAACCCCGGTTGCATCGGGCGAACTGAAATTGAAATGAGCGCTCGCAACGGGATTCACCGTACCAAACACCTGGCTTATTTTATCCGTCCATCCGGCAAAATAGATCAGCCTGTCGATTGATGTATGCACTTCGGCCCGGGCATCTTTCTCTTTTACACCCGCAAGTTCAAGCTCTTTGATAAACTGCTCTTTCCTGCCTTCCAGCATCTCGGCAATTCTGTATAAAACCTGGCCGCGATTGTAAGCCGAACGGGAACTCCATCCGCCAAAAGCCGATCGCGCAGCCAGCACTGCATCTCTTACATCTTTTCGAGAGCAGCGGCAAGCGTTGGCAATATGTTTCTCTTTTCTATCGGTAACGCGGTAGGTTCGGTCGGACTCACTTCTCGGGAATTTTCCGCCTACATAGGTTTTATAGGTTTTGAGGACTTCTAATCGGTCTGCCATTGGTTTTTCGCTTACTGAATAAAATGGTTTAAAACTTGATATAAGGGTAGAGGCCGTGCAATCCGCCTTCGCGGCCAATACCGCTCTCTTTGTAGCCGCCAAACGGCGAGGTTGGATCGAATTTGTTGTAGGTGTTCGACCACATCACTCCGGAGCGTACACTTTGCCCAACTTTGAAGATCTTGGAGCCTTTATCCGTCCAGACGCCACTTGCAAGGCCATACGGTGTGTTATTGGCTTTTTCGATCGCTTCATCAGGCGTGCGGAATGTCTGGATTGTAAGTACCGGGCCAAAAATCTCTTCCTGAACAACACGATTGCTCTGGCTCACATTGGTGAAAATGGTTGGCCTGCAAAAATATCCGTTTTCCGGAATTTGGCAAGAGCTCTGATGGATTTCGGCACCTTCATTCACTCCAATTTCCAGGTAATTTTGAATGCGTTCGAACTGTGCCTTGGAGTTGATGGCACCAATGTCGGTATTTTTATCGAGCGGGTCGCCAACAATGAGCGTTTCCATCCGGTCTTTCAGTTTTTGAATGAGACGGTCGGCAATGCCTTCCTGAACCAGCAGCCGTGAACCCGCACAGCATACATGGCCCTGATTAAAGAATATCGCGTTAACAATTCCCTCTACGGTTTGATCGAGAGGGGCATCCTCAAAAACAATATTCGGGCCTTTTCCGCCCAGCTCAAGAGTAAATTTCTTGTCGGTTCCTGCAAGTGATTTTTGGATAATCTTGCCAACATTGGTGGAGCCGGTAAATGCAATTTTGTTTATATCGGGATGATTTACAATTTCAGAGCCTGTTTGTCCCGCACCGGTCACGATGTTAACAACGCCATCGGGCAGACCCGCATCACGGCAGATTTCGGCAAATTTGAGTGCAGTTACCGGGGTTGATTCAGCCGGTTTCAAAACTACTGTATTACCCGTTGCAAGGGCAGGGGCAATTTTCCATGCAAGCATAAGCAGCGGGAAATTCCAGGGGATGATCTGTCCGCAAACACCAAGCGATTTTGGTTTGCGGCCGGGAAAAGCGTAATTTAGTTTATCGGCCCAGCCGGCATAGTAGAAGAAGTATGCGGCAGAAAGGGGAACATCTACATCGCGGGATTCACGAATAGGTTTTCCGCCATCGATCGACTCAATAATGGCGAGTTCGCGGGCTCTCTCCTGGATCATCCGTGCAATCCGAAAGATGTATTTTCCGCGCTCCTTTCCGGAAAGTTTCGACCAGGCTTTCTCATACGCTTTTCTGGCCGCTTTTACCGCTTTATCCACATCTTCCGATGTACCATCAGCAAATTCACAAAGAACCTCTTCCGTAGCCGGGTTGATCGATTTCATGTAACGGCCTTTTACAGGCTCAACAAACTCGCCGTTAATAAAGTGGTTGTATCTATCATCGATCTGAACAAAATCACTGCTCTCTGGTGCAGGACTATATTCCCAGAATGATGCAAAATCGAGCTTCAGATCTGAATTGGGCGAAGTAGGTTTAGGAGAACCGTTGCTGGTTTTGTTAATGTTTTCTTCTGTTTTGATGTCAGACATAATCGTTCAGGTTCAGCTTAGTCGTTTGAAAAGTAGTTGATGCTTTGATAAACGCCGGTTTCTTGTTTTACGATTTGCATCAGGAGGTCGTTGGTAAGAGAGCTTGCTCCAAAACGGAACCAGTCGGGCGTAAGCCATGCTGAACCGAGTGTCTCTTTTACCAAAACCAGGTATTGAAGAGCCTCTTTTGCCTTTCTGATTCCACCGGCAGGTTTCATTCCAACCATGGTTCCGGTTTCGTGGTAAAAATCGCGGATTGCCTCCAGCATAACAAGTGTTACCGGTTGTGTGGCTGCGGGTAATATTTTTCCAGTGGAAGTTTTGATAAAATCGGCACCTGCATACATCGCGATATCACTCGCTTTTCGTACATTTTCCAGGGTTTCAAGTTCGCCCGTTTCGAGGATTACTTTTAGATGTGCTTCACCGCAGGCTTCTTTAATGGCGGCAATCTCATCAAAAATAAAACTGTAGTTTCCTTTTAAAAATTCACCGCGCGAAATAACCATGTCAATTTCGTCTGCTCCTTGATCTACGGCATAGCGGGTATCATCCAGCTTGATATGAAACTGAGCCATACCGCTTGGAAAAGCAGTAGCCACACTGGCCACTTTTACGTCGGTTCCCTGCAGCGCTTTTTTTGCAGTGGATACCATATTGGGGTACACACAAACTGCTGCTACATGTGGTAGGTCGGGCATGGGTGCGTATGGAAGCCTGGCTTTACTGCATAATTGAATTACTTTGCCTTCAGAGTCTTTTCCTTCAAGTGTGGTGTGGTCTATCATACTGAGTGCAAGTTTCAAAGCCTGCAACTTCGAATCTTTTTTGATACTGCGCTTATTTAATCTTGAAACGCGTTCTTCAACTCCAATTTTATCGATTGGAATGGTTTGTTTAAAATCCGGTATTTCGGCGATACTCATGGCAAAAAAACTCAAAACTTGACTGTGAATCTAATGAGCCTAAATGTACGGATATTCACCACGCTGAAAAAATGGATTAATCCGGAGTATATTGAAACATTGCAAGTAAAACGCAATTTGGCGTAAGCTGTTTAACAAAATGGCGCAGTATGGAAAAAGAATCAAAAATTGAAGATCCGGCACTACCCTATATTTTAAAGTTTCCTGCCGGATGGCACCACTTATCTCACGGTATTAGTGCGCAAAAGTTTGCTGATGGTTGGCTTAAATAAAAAAACTTGCTCTGAAAGTACCAAGTGTAGTTGTTACTGTTGAACACAAGCTACATTCTCAATCCTAATTACAAAAAATTTGAA
Source organism: Balneolaceae bacterium (assembly GCA_007693395.1). Taxonomy (GTDB): domain Bacteria; phylum Bacteroidota; class Rhodothermia; order Balneolales; family Balneolaceae; genus Rhodohalobacter. The sequence goes on from REDS01000060.1 coordinate 33,469, forward strand.
CGAATGAAGGCTATCAAGATGGAGCACATCAGTATTGGTAAAAGGATTTTTAGCTGATTACTGTAATGAGCTCTGCCACAGCTTAATTTCATCATCCTTTTGGTGCCGCTGCTAATAACTCATCACTGGCTTTATCGGCAAATCTTTTGAAATTATCCCTGAACATGTGAGCAAGCTGCGTAGCTTTTTTATCATATGCTTCCTTATCAGCCCAGGTGTTTCTGGGAATAAGAATATTTGAAGGTACGCCCTCAACCTCTTCAGGAATCTGTAAACCAAAGACGGGTTCAGTATAGTAGTTCACATTTTTCAGATTTCCTTCAATTGCTTCACTCAGAAGTTTCCGGGTATGCGGCAGGCTCATTCGTTGTCCCGTTCCGTACATACCCCCTGTCCATCCTGTATTTACAAGCCAAACTGTTGCATGATGCTTTTTAATTTTTTCCGCAAGCAGTTCTGCGTAAACAGTGGGGTGCAGCGGCATGAAGGGAGAACCAAAACAGGCAGAAAATGTAGCCTGTGGTTTGTTTACACCACGTTCGGTTCCGGCCACTTTTGCCGTGTAACCGCTGATGAAATGGTACATGGCCTGCTCAGGTGTAAGTTTGGAAATAGGAGGGAGCACTCCGAATGCATCAGCTGTGAGAAATATGATATTCTCAGGGTGATTACCCAGGCCGGTTTTGCTCGCGTTTGGAATGAATGATATCGGGTAAGCACACCGTGTATTCTGTGTGAGAGAGTCATCATCAAAATTTGGTACACGTTTTTCATCGAGTACTACATTTTCGAGAATAGTACCTGGCATCTGTGTGGTCTCGAAAATTTCCGGTTCAATATCAGCAGTAAGGTTTATCGTCTTAGCATAGCATCCGCCTTCGAAGTTGAAAATGCCATTATCACTCCAGCCATGTTCGTCATCACCGATCAGAATTTTGTCAGAATCGGCAGAGAGGGTGGTTTTACCGGTACCTGACAAACCAAAATAGACCGATGTTTTACCATTTTTGTCCATATTCGCGGAACAGTGCATTGGCATTACATTCTGCTGTGGAAGCAGGTAGTTCATAACCGCGAAAATTCCTTTTTTTACTTCACCTGAGTATAGTGTGCCTCCAATCAGAATCAATTTCTTTTTAAGATTGCACAGAATAAAGGTGTTGGTTCGTGTACCATCAACTTCAGGATTTGCTTGAAAATTTGGAGCTGCAAGAACTGTAAATCCTGGTTTATGATTTTTTAACTCTTCATCAGTTGGGTTAATAAACATATTGTGTGCAAACAGAGCGTGATAAGCAACTTCACTCACAACACGTACATTTAGCCTGTATGCGAGATCGGCACCACAGTAGAGATCTTTAATGTAGAGATTCTTTCCGTCAAGGTAATCCACAACTTTCTTGTGCAGATTATCAAATACTTTCTCACTCACCGGTTTGTTGATGCTGTTCCAGTCGATTTGGTCTTTTGATGTATCTTCCTCAACGATAAATCGGTCTTCCGGCGATCTGCCGGTGTACTTACCGGTTAACACCCGGAGTGCCATTTTATTGGTTAGTACTGCTTCACGATTTTTGATTGCTTCTTCGTAAAGCTGTGATGTGGAAAGATTCCAAAGTGCAGTGCCATTGTTACGTAAGCCAAGATAATCGAGCTCAACACTGCTTTTGGGTTGATTTTTATAATCAATACTCATGAATGATCTTCTTATTTTATTATTCTTAGGTTAGATTACAGGTTTTTAAACTAACAGGACATTTCGAAAAGTTTTGAATTTACTAAGGTATGGCTTTCCATAATTTTTATAAAATAAAAGCGCTTTTTTAACTTATTCTTGAAGTTTTTAACAAAACCTTAAAACGTTCTCAAATACCCGATTTATTCTCTTATCAATTAATAGATACACATAAAAATTCTTAATCAAATGACGGCAGCGCACGTAGCACTTATTCAATATTCTTGCAGTAACATAAAATCAGAAAACATCGAAAAGGCGGAATGGTTCATTGAAAAAGCTGCAAGAGATGGGGCTGATGTTGCAGCACTGCCGGAGTTGTTTAACACCACATACTTTTGCAGGGAAATAGACCAGCATTTTTTTAGTTGGGCAGAACCTGTACCGGGCCCCACAACAGAGCTATTCTGTAACCTTGCAAAAAAGCTGAATATCGTAATTCTGTTACCACTATTTGAGCGTAAAGCAGCCGGTATCTATTTCAATACCATGGTTGTAATTGAGAGAGATGGCACCATTCCAGGAATTTATCGTAAAATGCATATACCGGATGATCCCGGTTTTTATGAGAAATACTACTTTACACCGGGTGATCTTGGGTTTAAGGTGTTTGATACCAGTGCCGGAAAGATCGGGACTCTCATCTGCTGGGATCAGTGGTTCCCAGAAGCTGCACGAATTACAGCCTTAAAAGGTGCGGATATACTGGTTTACCCCACTGCGATTGGCACGTTGCCTGATGAAAGTGTTACCGATAAAGCAGAGTTCTCTGATGCATGGAGAACCATTCAGCGCAGCCATGGTATTGCTAACGGATGCTATGTTGCGAGCATAAATCGCGTAGGCACGGAGGGTGGTACAACTTTCTGGGGAAACTCGTTTATTTGCGGGCCATTTGGGCAGATGATTACCGAAATGGGTGAAGAGGAAGGTGTGCAAATTGCAAAAGTTGATTACAGCACCATTGAAAATCACCGGCAGATTTGGCCATATTTCAGAGACAGAAGAATTGATGCTTATAAAAGCATTTTAAAAAGACATCAGTAGAGATACTCTGTTAAAGTAACAATCTATAGATGGTTTACGATTTTCTAATTGTCTGAAGAGACAACGGAAGTCTAAACCCATTTAGATTCGTTTAGCGGAAAGAATTACTGAAATCTGCCATCAACAACACATTTGAACCATCGCCTGCTTCACTTCCTTTTCCGGCTTTTTCCCACCTCAAATTTCTTTATCTTTTAAGGTTGTTCAACTATGTAAGCGAATAATTTAAAAAAACAGATGAGCTCATACGATCCCTCCAGAATTGAGAAAAAGTGGCAAGATTACTGGTTAGAGAATAAAACCTTCAAAACACCAACAGATCACGATAAACCGAAATACTACATACTCGATATGTTTCCCTATCCAAGCGGATCGGGTTTGCATGTTGGGCATCCTGAGGGATACACAGCTACAGATATTTTAGCCCGCTACAAAAGAATGAAGGGCTACAATGTATTACACCCAATCGGGTGGGATGCTTTTGGCTTGCCTGCAGAGCAATACGCAGTTAAAACAGGTACGCACCCCAGAATTACCACTGAGCGAAATATTATACGGTTCAGAGAACAGCTGCAGATGCTTGGCTTTTCTTACGATTGGGATCGGGAAGTGGACACTACCGATCCAAATTACTACAAATGGACCCAATGGATTTTTCTGAAACTGTTTGAACGCGGACTTGCCTACGAAGACGAACAGCCGGTAAATTGGTGTCCTGAGCTTGGAACTGTACTTGCCAACGAAGAGGTGATTGACGGTAAGAGTGAAGTTGGCGGCTATCCTGTAGTACGGCGCCCAATGAGGCAATGGGTTCTTAAAATTACTGCCTACGCCGAGCAACTTCTGAATGACCTTGATGATCTCGATTGGCCCGAATCAACAAAAGAGATGCAGCGTAACTGGATTGGTAAATCAATTGGCGCTGAAGTGGATTTTGCAGTTCCAGCCCACAATGAAAAGATCAGGGTATTTACCACACGGCCAGATACACTTTTTGGAGCAACTTACATGGTTCTGGCACCTGAGCATCATTTAATAGATATCATCACAACGGATGAACAGCGTGATGAAGTGAATACTTACAAGGAAAAAGCGGCCAATAAATCAGATCTGGAACGTCAGGAACTCACCAAAGAGAAAACGGGCGTTTTTACAGGTGCATATGCAATTAATCCCGTTAACAGTGCAGAAATACCTATATGGATAGCTGATTATGTACTTGCCCACTATGGTACAGGGGCAATAATGGCTGTTCCCGGCGAAGATGAGCGCGATTGGGAATTTGCTGAAAAATTCGAGCTTCCTATTATTCGAACCGTTCAGCCACCGGAGGATTTTGAAGGACAAGCATACACAGGAGATGGCCCATCCATCAACAGTGCCTTTCTTGATGGCTTGCACATCACCGATGCCAAAACAAAAATAAATGAATGGCTTGAGCATAACGGGGTTGGCAAGAAAAGCGTAAACTACAAGCTACGCGACTGGCTTTTTTCCCGCCAGCGCTATTGGGGCGAGCCATTCCCGATTATTCATGTAGATGGCGAGCCCAAGGCTGTTTCGGTTGATGAACTCCCCGTTACGCTTCCAGAAGTTGACGATTTTCAGCCAACAAAAACCGGTGAACCGCCACTCGCACGTGCAAAAAACTGGATAGAAACCACCGACCCTGAAACCGGGAAAAAAGCCCTCCGGGAAACAAACACAATGCCGCAATGGGCGGGTTCTTGTTGGTACTATTTGAGATACATCAGCCCAGATTTTGATGGCGGTCCGGTAAAACCTGCAGAGGAAAACTACTGGATGCCGGTTGACCTCTATGTTGGTGGTGCTGAACACTCCGTTCTGCATCTGCTCTACGCGCGTTTTTGGCATAAAGTTCTTTACGATTGCGGAGTTGTATCTACAAAAGAGCCATTCCAGCGCCTTGTGCATCAGGGGATGATTCTTGGTGAAGTAGAATACAGAGCGTACGAAATAGATGGAAAAATCATCAGTGCAGAAGATGCTGCCGGTATTGAAGGGGTAAAACGAATTCCCCTTTCTGAAACAGATGTTGAGAAAAAAGAGGAGCGGTTTGTGATGAAGGGTACCGAAATTTCGGTAGATGCCCGGGCGCATAAAATGTCGAAATCACGCGGTAATGTGATCAATCCTGATGATGTGGTTGAGAGATATGGCGCTGATTCACTGCGGCTTTATGAAATGTTTATGGGCCCATTGGAGCAAGTGAAACCATGGAGTACAAAAGGGGTTGAGGGTGTGAACCGTTTTTTGAACCGATCCTGGAGGCTGTTTCTTGCCGGCAATGATAATGAATGGAGAGTGACAGAAACTGAACCTGATCGTGAACAGCTGAAAGTGCTGCATGAAGCTATCAAAAAAGTTACGGGCGACATCGAAAATATGCGCTTTAACACAGCCATTTCAGCGCTCATGATTTTTGTTAATGAAGCCAACCAGTGGGATTCGCTGCCTAAAGAGATAGCTGAAACGTTTTTGATTTTACTCTCACCATTTGCTCCGCATATTGCAGAAGAACTTTGGAGCCAGATAGGCCATAAGGAATCTATCGCTTATGCAGAATGGCCTGAATATAATGAAGAGTATCTGAAGAGCGATACAATTGAGCTGCCCATTCAGGTTAACGGAAAAGTTAGAGCTAACATCAAAATTCCTGCGGATAAAGTGAAAGACAAAAATTTTGTGATCGGTTTAGCCAAACAAAACAAAAATGTTGAACGTCATCTTGATGGTACCGTAATGATTAAAGAAATCTTTGTACCGGGGCGGATCGTTAATCTTGTAGTGAAGCCGGCATAAACAGATTAATCTTCCATCTGTGTATTGCTCACGAAAGAGATGTATCTGCTATCCGGCGACCAGCTCGGTACGTTGATGGTTCCCTGGCCACCATATAAGTAGGCAATCACTTTTGGTTCTCCACCATCAAGAGGCATTTTACGAAGGTACACGTGCTTGTAAAACGGATGATCTCCTGAGGGAACCTCCGGCAGATAGGAGAGAAAGACCACAGTTCTTCCATCCGGTGAAATATGGGGGAACCAGTCCTGATACTCATCAAACGTAAGCTGCTCCTGGTTGCTACCGTCGGGGCGCATTCGCCATATCTGCATAGTGCCCGTTCGTTCCGAATTGAAATAAATATACCTGCCATCTGGCGTATATTCCGATCCGTCATCAAGTCCGGGTGTATCGGTAAGCTGAACCTCTTCGCCGCCTTCCACACTGATTTTATAAATATCGTATTGCCCGTTTCTCAGGCCTGTGTATGTGAGTGTATCATCCCCGGCTGACCAACCGTGCAGATAAGAGGGACCTAAATCTGTAACCTGAATTGGTATTCCGCCCTCAATTGGTATCACATAAACAATGGATTGACCGTTGTGATCTTCACTATGATGGCTGATGCCCAACATTTCGCCACTGAATGAAATCACATGATCATTATTGTTTCTTGTTGCAAAACCGGAGTAAATCTGAGTGTATGTTCTGCTTTCAAGATCAAAATTGTATAACAGACCGTCTGCGTTGTATATCAACGATTTTCCATCGATGGTCCAGTTTGGGGCTTGCAGTGATCGGTTTTCTTCATGAACAACTTCAAGGTGCCCCGTTTCAACATTCAGAATTTCGAGGCGTGAGCCGATGTACTCCTGATAGGGTACATAATCATCATCAACGGGAACGGTAATCCGTACGTTGCTGAATTGCGCAGAGCCCGCTGATGCAAACAATCCCGCATGCACGGTTTTATTCATTTTTAGTTCGATGCGCGTTCTTTCACCAAATGTTTCTCCAAATCGAGCTTCAGAGATGATGAATGTATCATTGTTTCGTTCAATCTGCAGAACATCGGCTTCACCAAGTTCACGTTTAGCTTCATTCTGACCTGATTTATATGAAAGCGCTGTTCGCCCATCAGCCCTTACAAATAGTTTTATGTAGAAAGATTCGGGATTCTGTTGATCTTTGATGATAAGCCCTGCAGTTCCGTCCTCAAGCATATCTAAACGGGCACGGAGAATAAACTGATTTTGCCGAGGTGCAGATACCACGTGAAAAGAGTGATTTTCAGAAATCAATTCATTAACAAAATTCTGGATGGCATAGGTTTGTAGCTTTTCATCATAGAAAAAAGATCCTTGATCTGGTTCAGCATTAATACTGTTGAAAGAGGTGAATATTCCGTGATTGTCTTGACTTTGAGAGGATTGAAATGAAGCCATAATGATAAAAGTCAGTAGAATTGCAATGAATTTCATACGTGATCAAATTTTGTTGATGATTAACTCAATATGCGTAAATGCAGGATGAAAACCATGAAAATCCGCAGTTCTTAACCTTAGTCTTGTTCCACCATATAAAATGATGGAAGCAAAAGTGATACCGGTTGTTTAGGGTTGAACTGATTATGAACATTTGTATACTTCTGTAAATCGGCAATAAACATAGAGTAATGAAATTAAATGAGAAAGTTTACATAATTACCGGTGCAACAAGCGGGATGGGAAGGGCTATTGCTCTGGAATTTGCAAGAGAGGGGGCAAAGCTGCTTCTAAATGGCCGCGATGAAAAACGCGGAGGAGAGGTTATGGATAGAATAAATCAACAGGGAGGTGATGCACACTTCGTTCCGGGTGATGTCTGTCTGGAATCTATAAATGTTGCTTTGACCGAAGAAGCGATTAGCAGATTCGGTAAAATAGATGGCATCAGTACGAATGCAGGTATGCTTGGGCTTGGTGAGGTTACAACTCTAAATTCCTCAATCTGGGAAAAAACATTTCAAACAAATGTAGATTCAGTCTTTTATCTGATGAAACATAGCTTGCCTTATATGAAGCAGATCGGAACAGGAGTAGTTCTGGTAAATGCATCTATTGCGGCATTTAAGCAATTTCCAAATCACCCTGCATATTGTGCCTCAAAAGCTGCAACGGTGGCTTTGGCAAAACAAGCTGCGGCAGATTATGGCCCGCAGATACGTATAAATGCAATCTGCCCCGGCCCTGTAGATACCCCATTCCTGCATGATTCTGCCGTAGCATTTCCAGATCCCGAAACTGCCATCAATAATGCCGCTAATGGCACCTTCATGAAACGCCTTGGCACACCCGGTGACGTAGCTAAATTGGCACTTTTTCTTGCAAGTGATGATGCCTCGTGGATAACCGGTGCTGCTTACCGTATTGATGGAGGAATCATAACCGGCTGAACAAAGTTTTACCTGTTTGAAAGGCGCCACACTGAAATGAGTTTTAATATTTACGAACAACCAAGTATATTCTCGTTCGCTATTGGAAATGGAGCTTTAAGAAAACCACATTACTACCGGGCACAATAAACGCTTATGGAAAACAGGATTGTTGCTGAGAATATGGCTCAGCTTTTTCAACGGGCTGCTGAACAGTATGGAGATCTGCCTGCATTTGCCACCCGTATAAAAGAACTTGAGTGGGAACCTGTTTCATTTCGCCAGCTCTATGAGAGGGGATTAAACCTTGCCACCGGACTCATCGATTTGGGAGTAAAGGCAAACGATCATGTAGGGTTGTTTGGGGATAACCGATTTGAATGGATCTTATCAGATTGCGGTATTCAGCTTTGTGGTGCAGCAGATGTACCACGTGGGCGCGATGTTACGGATGCTGAACTTATTTATATCATCAATCATGCAGAGATAAAAATTGCGTTTGCAGAGACGGCTCAACTGGCCAACCGTATTATAAACCTTAAGAAAGAGTTGCCAACTCTCAAGAAAATAATTCTCCATGAAGAGTCTGATTCAAAGGCTAAAAATGTGCTGAACATCACAGAAGTGGAAGAAATCGGGAAGAAACTTCGCGATAAGGGCGATGTGCAAGCAGAAAGCCGTATGAAAGCCATCAACCCTGAAGATCTTTTCACACTGATCTATACATCGGGTACCACAGGCAAGCCAAAAGGTGTAATGCTCTCTCATGAGAACATTATGTCTCAGATGAAAGTGATACCTATAGAACTGAACTGTACAGACAGAGTACTCTCCATTTTACCGGTCTGGCACATCTTTGAACGCGTGTTTGAGGTGTACACAATAGCATGTGGAGTTTGTACATATTATACCAGCATAAGAACTTTAGGCGATGACCTAAAAAATGTAGAACCAACATTTATGGGGTCTGCACCTCGCCTTTGGGAAAGCCTTCATCAACGAATTTTGAAAAGAGTGAAAGAAGCACACCCAATGCGAAGGCTGCTGTTTCACACAGCTTACTTTTTAAGCAAGCAGTACAAATCGTCGCTCTATTTCATGTTCAACAGAAAACTGAAAACAGAAAAAGAGTCGTCACTTTTACGTATAGTTCAGCTTCCCTTTCATGCCCTTCGCTGGTTGGTTGTTACTCCGTTTTACGGCTTTTTTAACGTAGCAGTTCTTGAACCGATTCGTCTCAGCGCGGGCGGATCACTAAAAGCAACCGTTTCGGGTGGTGGAGCACTACCCAACGAGATTGACCGCTTCTTTAACTATATCGGAATCCCCGTGCTTGAAGGTTATGGTATGACGGAAACATCGCCCGTTATTGCTGTACGTACTGAATATCAGCTTGTAATAGGTACCGTTGGCCCTATTGTAGAAGAGACCGAAGTTCGAATTGTTGATCTTGAGACAGGGGATACGCTCTATCCTGATAGAAGCCATCCGGAAAACGGCCGTGGAATTCGCGGTGAAATTCATGTGAAAGGCCCCCAGGTAATGCAAGGTTACTATAAAGAAAAAGAACTTACATCAAACACAATCAGAAATGGATGGCTTAGAACCGGCGATCTTGGCATGATTACTTTCAATAACTGCCTGAAGATCCTCGGCCGATCAAAATCTACAATTGTATTGCTTAGTGGTGAAAATCTTGAGCCTGAACCGATTGAAATGCGGCTAACACAGAGTACACTTGTTGAGCACTGTATGGTAGTGGGTCAGGATAAAAAATTTATCGGGGCATTAATTGTTCCGGATTTAGGTGAACTTAGAGCGAAAGGGATAAAGGCAGAAACTCTGGCAGAAGCATCTGAAAGTGAAGAAGCCCAAAAATTAATTCGTGCTGAGATTAAAAAAGTGATCTCGCCATCAAACGGATTTAAGCGGCATGAACTTATTCAGGAATTTGAGCTGTTGCCGGAAACCTTTAAGAATGGTGTTGAGTTAACCAGCCTGTTTAAAATGAAGCGTCACATCATTCAGGATAAATATGCAGACAGGATAGAAGCAATGTACACGAACGAATCAACGGGAGGCAAATAGCATGGAATTTACTACACAACTGCTCTATCCGATTGACCAGATACTGCTTGCGTTGATGATTTTCTCCATTATGTTTGGAATGGGTGCCAGCCTAACTATCGACGATTTTAAAACTGTGATGCGATATCCACGCGGTATTTTAATCGGATTTCTCTCTCAATTTGGCCTGATGCCATTTTTCGCTTATGGCTTGGCTATTTTTTTAAATCTGCCACCGGCATACGCCATTGCTATCATTCTTATTGGCTGTTTACCCGGAGGAACCACTTCTAACATGTTTGCCTACTTTGCCAGGGGGTCTGTAGCACTAAGTATTGCGATGACCACCGCATCAACGGTTATGGCGTTGTTGATGATGCCAATTCTTCTTGAGTTTTATACATCTGAGTTTACCAATGCACTCTCTGCCGAATTGCAAACGGCCGGTACTGGTACTGAGTTTGTTATTCCCACAGGAAACATTATCAGCTCGTTAATATTGGTACTGGTTCCGGTTGCTATGGGAATGTTTTTAAGGGCAAAATCACAGGTTTGGGCTAAAACTGCAGAAGATACAGCAGGTTTTATGGGCATTATAGTGATCATTTATTTGATTGGAACTGCCTTTGCCCGGCATAGCGGTTTGATGCTGCAAACACCCATAAATATCTACATTGCAGCAATCTGCGTTGGTTTACTTGGTTTTCTGTTTGGTTTTTGGATGTCGCGCCTCTTCAAATTATCACCGATATTCCAGAGAGCTATTTCCCTTGAAACCGGTATTCAGAACGGGCCCATTGCATTCGCAATTATTCTGCTAAGTTTTGCTGAACCTATTCAAAGCCAAATGCTCTGGCTGGCAATACTTTACTCAACGTTTATCGTCATCACATCATCATTCATTACACTCTACTACAGGCGGGTTGGTAAATTTGATTACGAGATCTACAAAAACACAACTATCCATAACAAACTATTTGGCGATGAGTATGTAAGCCACTATCCAGATGGATTTTTACCGAAACGTATTGAGCACGATCCAAGTCAGGGGTTTACACCATCTCAAATAAGAGAAAAGAAATAATTTTCAAAGATCACCTTTTTGGTTGAGTTTCTTTGTTTCTTTAATGATGTGATGCTTTCATAAAACTGCATTATATTAGATCTGCAGACAATTTAAACCCAAAATAACAGCATGTTTGAAGTATTTGAGTCTGGTTCAAAAATCAGCAAGAGTGATTATAAAAAGCGGCTGCCCGAACTACGCGCCGAATTACTTCGCACACAATTCGAACTCCAGAAACAGAATATCCCTGTACTGATTAAAGTAGCCGGTGTAGAGGGAGCAGGAAAAGGTGAGGTTGTCAATCGCCTGAATTCCTGGATGGATACCCGCTATATCGAAACCTACGTATTCAGAAAGGAGAGTGATGAAGAAGCCAGCAGACCTTACTATTGGCGATTCTGGAGAGTATTGCCAAGTGGGGGACAGATTGGGGTTTTCTTTGGATCGTGGTATACACAGCCGATAAAGAAACTGGTGTTTGATGAGCTTGACTCTCACAGGTTTGATTCTGAAATGAGTCACATACGCTCATTAGAACAGATGCTTTCTGCTGGTGGAATGGTTATCGCCAAATTTTGGCTGCATATTCCCGAAGCTGAACAGCGCAAACGCTTTGAAAAACTCGAGAAAGATGAGCGAACTGAGTGGAGAGTAACAGATTACGACTGGCGGTATCATGATAATTTTGAGCGATTCATTAAAGTAAGTAAACGCGCCATTCGCCAAACCGATACCGCAGAGGCACCCTGGAATATCATTGATGCATCACAAACACGTTTCAGAGATATCGCTTTTATGGAGACACTTCTTCAACGAATGAAAGCGGCACTAAATAGAAACGGCATCAATAAAAAAATAAATGGTAAGATTACACCAGATCTTCATGTTTCGGCAATGCCAATTAATGTGCTAAACAATGTGGATCTTTCGAAGGAGCTTTCAAAAGATGAGTACAAAAATGAGTATAAAGATCTCTACTTAGAAATTGAATATTTGGCGTGGCAGTGCTATCAAAATCAGATATCCAATATTATTGTTTTTGAAGGTTGGGATGCGGCCGGAAAGGGCGGTGTAATACGAAGGTTGATTCCTACACTTGATGCAAAGCTGTACAGGGTAATTCAGATCTCTGCACCTACAAAACTCGAGCTATCGCACCATTATCTTTGGAGATTCTGGCAGCATATCCCAAAAGATGGAAAAATCACCATTTATGACAGATCCTGGTACGGAAGAGTATTAGTGGAACGTGTAGAGGGTTTTGCAACAGAACCGGAATGGAGCAGATCGTATCACGAGATCAACGAATTCGAACAGCAGTTGATTGATCATGGTACGGCGATTAATAAATTCTGGCTCCATATCAGCGATGAAGAGCAGTTACGGAGATTTGAAGAGAGAAAGAGAATTGAGTACAAAAAGCACAAAATTACCGATGAAGACTGGAGAAATCGTGAAAAAAAAGAAGAGTATAAAGCAGCCGTGCACGATATGGTTGCGAAAACAAGCACCGAATACGCACCCTGGCATATTATTCCCGCTAACAGTAAGAACTTTGCCCGGATAAAAGTGCTAAAAATCATTCGGGACTCTATGAAAAGCTCACTTGAAAAGAAGGCTAAAAAGATGGCCAAGCAACAGGATTGATGGAAATCGTAACAAAAGATATCTATCTAAACACAAAAGGGTTTTCTGATATACACGATATTACCCACCTTGTAAATCAGCACATATCTGAAAGTGAAATAGTGGAGGGATTTTGCCACATTTTTGTGGTTGGCTCTACGGCATCTGTTTCCACAATGGAATTTGAACCGGCATTGGTTAAAGATATCAAAGAGAAGCTGGAAGATTTTGCATCAGAAACTATGCGCTCTCACCACTCAGAAACCTGGGGCGACGATAACGGATTCTCCCACATCCGGGCTACATTTATGGGGCCGGGCATCACGGTTCCAATCCGTAAAGGCAGCTGTATTCTCGGCACCTGGCAGCAAATTGTAGTACTCGATCATGACAACAGGTCAAGGAAACGACATGTTATTGTACAGATCGTTGGAAGGCTGGCTGGATAGGTTTATTGTTGATTTATGCAATAATTCTTCAGTGGTATGCTTACGTTTTTTTAGAAACCGAAATTAACTAACTATTCACACGGTTTATGAGTGAGCCTCTGTCGGCACTTTTCAGAATTTCAACAATCTGATTAACAAGATTCTGGCGTGCCTGCTTGCTTGCCCAGGCAATATGTGGGGTAACCAAAAGATTATCGGGCTGGTTCTTAATGATAGAGTTTTCCTTCTCCGGTGGCTCAACCGACAAAACATCAATTGCTGCTGCTTTCAGTTTGCCTGATGTTAACGCTTCAAGAAGATCAGCTTCGTTTACAATGCCGCCTCTGCCCATGTTGATCAACATTGCGCCGTCCTTCATTAAAGCCAGCTTTTCGCTGTTGATAAGATTTTCCGTGTATTCTGAAAGAGGAGAGTGAATACTTACCACATCACTTTCTGCAAGAAGGGTATCCAGCGGTACACGGCCAACTTTTGATCTGCCCGGTACCATACTCTCCGAAACAAGAACATTCATTCGAAAAGCTTCTGCCAGCTCTTTAACCCTTTTACCGATTGCGCCATAGCCAATAATTCCCAGGGTTTTATCCGATAGGTCCTCAATGGTAAAATCCAAAAGACAAAAAAACGGACTCTCTGTCCATGATGAATCTCTTACCGATTTATCGTATTCACCGAGCCTTCTTTGCAGGTGGAGTAAACAGGCAAATGTATGCTGTGCAACTGATTCTGTGGAATAATTTACAACGTTACAAACAGGTATTGAACGCTCTTTTGCTGCTTCCAGGTCTACGTTATTTGTGCCTGTAGCCAGAATGATTATCAATTTGATTTTATGATTGGTTGATAGCAGCTCTCTGTCAATCACAACTTTATTGGTGAGAATAATATCAGCATCACTAATTCTTTCAGATGTCTCTTCCGGCTTCGTAGTATTGTACGTAAACCAGTCAAAAGGCATCGCAAAAAGAGCTTTTGTATCTAAGTCGTGTGGTGCAAGGCTGGCGTAATCAAGAATAACTGCTTTCATTGGTTATGTAGGTTTTGTGAAAAAAAAACTGATACTTCATTGATTATTATCTCATTATTTTTGCAAATTGTTGCATTAATCATCACCGGAGATGGATGTATAATCAGAGTTAATAATACTATGGAAGAAAACAGTTCAGTACAAGGTGAAAAAGCAGCAATGCCCGAAGAGCTAAACAGGTGGAATTGGGGAGCTTTCTCCTTAAATGCTTTTTGGGGTGTTGGAAATAAAACATATGTAGCTCTCTTTGCACTGGTGCCTGTTATTAACATTTTTATGATGATAGCTCTTGGTTTAAAAGGTAATAAATGGGCATGGGAAAATAAGGAGTGGAAGAGTGTTGAACATTTTACAAAAGTACAGAAACGGTGGAATATAGCCGGTTATTTTGCGCTTGGGCTCTATCTCTATTTTTTTATTGCTGGATTAGTCAGGTTATTATAGTAGCTTATTTACATACATTTTACATATAATACTTTTTCTTTGTAGCTTTACACTATGAAGAAATTCGTACTCTCAACTGAAGATCAATCCCCGGCTAACTACTCCATTACTTACAGTGAACTGCTGAATGAAGCCCAGCTAAACGCTGTAATGCACACAAACGGGCCGGCACTTGTAGTTGCAGGAGCAGGTACGGGCAAAACCCGTACATTGGTCTATCGGGTAGCACGCCTTGTTGAAAGTGGAATAGACCCTTCCGAAATTTTGCTACTCACATTCACCCGGCGTGCATCGCAGGAGATGCTTCAAAGGGCAACCCAGATTCTTGATGAACGATGTAAGAGGGTGGAGGGTGGTACTTTCCATCACTATTGCAGTAAATTACTTCATATACATGCGTCTGCTATTGGGTACCCTGAAAACTTTACAATTGTAGATGTTTCTGATTCGATGGATGCCATACATATGGTTCGAAGCCGGTCGGGTTTCGCCGGCAATAAGCAGCGTTTTCCAAAAAAATCCACGCTCTACTCTATCTACAGCACTTCGGTCAACAAGCAGATTAGCATTCGTGATGTGGTGGAAGATCAATACCCGCAATTTATCTCGCAGATTGCTTCGATCGAAAAAATTTTTGATGACTACTGCGCTTACAAAGAAGCAAACTTCGTTATGGATTTTGATGACCTTCTTGTAAAAACACGCGATCTGCTCGCTCAAAATGATGAGATTCGTCTCAAAGTGGCTTCAAAAAACCACCATGTTCTTGTTGATGAGTATCAAGATACCAACACACTCCAGACCGAACTGATTAAACTCTTGAGCAGTGTGCACAAAAATGTGATGGCTGTTGGTGATGATGCACAGAGTATCTACTCATTTCGTGGAGCCGATCACAAAAATATGCTGCGGTTTCCGGATGAATTTGCAGGTACAAAGGTTATAAAGCTGGAAGAAAATTTCCGGTCAACGCAGCGCATTCTCGATGTTGCCAACCGGGTTTTGGAAGAAGCCAAAGAGAAGTTCGAAAAGAAATTATACACAAACAATGCTGAAGGTGATTTGCCCGGGCTGGTGAAAGCTGCGAATATGAACGATCAGAGCAGGTTCATCACACAGATGATTCTGAATCTCAGAGAACAAGGGCACGAACTGAACGACACTGCCATACTTTTTCGTAATGGAAGGGATTCATTTGATTTGGAAGTGATGCTTAATCAAAAAAATATTCCCTATGTTAAATATGGTGGGCAGAAATTTACTGAAGCTTCGCATGTAAAAGATGTTCTTGCACATCTGCGGGTATTTGTAAATCCCAAAGATACCATCTCGTGGAACAGGGTTCTTATGCTCATTGATGGTATTGGCCCAAAAACCGCAGAAGACCTATTAATCTGGGGGCAGGGAAGTACAGGAGATCCTCTTAGCCCACATTCAGCGCCACAGACGAGCGAAAAATACCTGATACAACTGAAGGCGTTAAGTGTGCTCTTTTCAAATCTCAAAAATCTGGATGGTTCTGTAACCGAGCAGCTACGGGAAGTTGTTGACTACTATTCTGTTTTTTGCAAAAAACGATTTGATGACCATCCCAAGCGAATGAAAGATCTTGAAACATTCGTAGACATTTCCGGCAAATATCGGTCGCTCGAAAAGCTTATCGAAGAGGTTGCATTGGATCCCATAGAGGCTACTGCCATTGAAACGGAGGCATCACAAAAAGATGAATCACCGTTAATTCTCAGTACAATTCACTCAGCGAAAGGACTGGAATGGCGCACAGTTTTCCTCATTCAATGCCTTGATGGGATTTTACCATCGGGATATGCAATTGAAGACGAAATACAGATGGATGAAGAGGTACGCTTGCTATACGTGGCCGTTACTCGCGCAAAAGAGCAGCTGTTTTTAACGTATCCCGCTATGTTTCAGAGCAGATTTGGTGATTATTTTTCAAACCCAAGCCGGTTTATAAAAGATATATCAGAAAAATTACTGGAACCGTGGTTGCTTGTGGAAGAACCCGAAGCACCACAACTTGGAGAAGGAGAGAGCGGAGAGCAAAGTGCTTTGAAATGGTAACTAACTCAAAGTCTTTTCAGCTGTTTTCGTTGTTTGATCATATCTGCAATCAGCCATGCTACGGGATATAGCGGGATAAAAATGGCAAGTGAAAAGAAGATAGCCTGCCTTGCCGGAGGCCTCTCTCTTAAGCATATACCTGCAACACCTGCCATCCAAAAAACAAAGAACATAAACACAAGAAAAGCAGCCAAAATAGAGCCAAAAATGCCAAAATAATTGTACAGTGTTTCAAGCATATGCTTTCATCAAAAATGATTAACTTTACATGATAGAAATCAAGTTTTCCAATCTGCATTTTTATCGCAGAAAGATTTCAATTGCTATCAAGATACAGGTAGTTCTGCAATCAAAAAAACAACTTTGCATTGAATAAAGCCTGACATACTATCTACTAAACTTTTTTTAATCTATATATACGCTAACTCATGACACCCACAGTTTCTATTGTAGGCCGCCCAAATGTGGGTAAATCAACGCTTTTTAACCGGCTTATTGGTCGCAGAAAGGCCATTGTGCACGATCAATCCGGAGTTACCCGCGACCGCCATTACGGCGAAAGCTACTGGAACGACCGTAATTTTTCCGTGATTGATACCGGGGGTTATTTACCCTCCGATGGTGATGTAATTTCAGACGGAGTTCGCGAGCAGGTTCACCTTGCAATCGATGAATCTGATGTAATCATCTTTGTGGTTGATACTGATACCGGAATCTCATCACTTGATAAAGCAGTGGCAGCTCTTTTGAGGCGTCAAAAAAAGCCGGTTCTACTTGTAGTGAACAAATGCGATAACGAAGAGAAACGCCTTAACGCTGTTGAGTTTTACGAACTCGGCTTCGAAGAGATGTATCCTGTTTCAGCCATAAGCGGTACCGGTACAGGAGAACTGCTTGACAGAGTTGTTACGCTTCTGCCAGCTGAAAAAGTAGATGAAGAAGAGACACAGTTTCCCAAAATAGCCTTTGTTGGCAGGCCCAATGTTGGCAAAAGCAGCCTGATGAATGCATTGCTTAAAAATGAGCGGTGCATTGTTACTGATATACCCGGCACAACACGGGATGCCATCAACAGTAAGCTTGAGTATCAGGGAGAGACTTTCATTCTGATTGATACAGCCGGATTGAGAAAACGGGCCAAAGTAAAAGAGAATATTGAGTTTTACAGCACGGTACGTACGGACAGATCCATTAAACAGGCAGACGTTGTTGTACTTCTGCTCGATGCCATGCAGGGATTTGATGAACAGGATAAACGCATACTACGCGAGGCAGAAAATTTCAACAAAGGAATTATCATAGCATTAAACAAGTGGGATCTTGTACCAGATAAAAGCACCAACCTTCTTAAAGAGTTTGAGGAGTATATTCATAGCAAGGTACAGACGCTGCAATATATACCGATCATATCCATCTCAGCGTTAACAGGGCAAAGAATTGAAAAGGTGCTTGATGTTGCTAAAAAAGTGATTGAAGAGCGCAAAAAGAAGATTTCCACAAGCCAGATGAATACCTTTATTGAACGTATTTTGAAAGAGAGAGCGTTACCTGTGAAAAGGGGTAAGCAGCTCAAAATTCAATATGCGCTTCAGGTAAAATCCAATCCGCCTGTGTTCAAGTTTTTTATGAACAATCCGCAGGAACTTCCGCCTAACTACAGAAGGTTTATCGAGAACAAAATACGAGAACATTTCAACTTCGAAGGAGTTCCTATAACAATGGTATTCCGCCAAAAATAGCCCAACAAATTGCGAAAACCTTTTGAACCGAATCCATCAAAGGGTTATTTTGTTCGATTGTAAGAAAACAATAAATATTCAACTACAATAAGAATGCAGAACAACCTTGATATCCCGGCTGCTAACCCTCTTACTGAAGATTTTCAGCGTGAAAGAAAACTCTCTTTTCTTGAGAGAATTTACCTGCCTGAAATTTTTAAAGGCCTTTGGCACACGCTAAAATTAATGTTTGCTCCAAAATTTACGATGAACTATCCTGAAGAAAAGTGGGATCCGCCATCAATATTTCGCGGAAGGCCAGTACTTGTAGAAGATGATGGCCAGGAACGCTGCGTTGCATGCGGTTTATGTGCAAGAGCGTGCCCGCCGTTAGCTATAAGCATGCAGGGCAGTGAAAATTCTGACGACCCTAAAGAAAGATACCCTGAGAAATTCGAAATCAATATGCTTCGCTGCATTTACTGCGGCTTCTGTGAAGAGGTTTGTCCCGAAGAAGCTATTGTGATGAGCAAAGATTATGATATTGTGTTTGAATCAAGAGAAGATGCAATCTATGATAAGCAAAGGCTTCTTGTACCCAAGGAAGATCTCAAAGATCGCTTGGATTACCTCAAAGAGTACAGGAATAATCAATTTGGCCAATTCTGGAATTTCCAGGAAGAGAATAATATTCATTCCGTTCGTGACAGAGATCGTGACTGGAATACAGGCCTTTCACTGGTTGACCTGCTTGAGCAGCAGAAAAAGAATGATGCAACAAAAGCATCATCCGACTGGTCTATATAACTACGTAAGTTATGACAAAGCAAGAGTTTAATCAAAGTGACCTTCAAGCACTTTTTGATAATGCCGAGTACCTTGTTGACGAGGCTGAGGCTCTTAAATATGTGATAGATTCAGTTCCTTACGATGAAGTTCCGCCAGGCGATTACAGTATTTATGATAAACTCCGGCTGATAGACCATGCTCAAAACCGTTACTACAGGCCAATCACAGAAAAAATATTTTCAGAAACCAGGCGAATTTCTCTGACAGAATTTAACCACTTCAGAGATACGTTTGAAGATAGTACACAGCTCGAAGATGATGAAAAGAACGTACAGAAAGTACTGAGTAAGATTATAAAACATCGCGCTGCACTGCTCACCATTTTTAAAAAACTTGCCCGTATTGACTGGGAAAAGAACCTGAAAGACGAAAGGGGAAGAGAAATTACGCTTTATGTTTTTGCAGCTACTATGATAGAAAACGAGCGAAAATTGCTTAAAGAGATTGCCGATTTGGTTCTTATATACCAAAATGAACAGATTCACCAACGCGAGATTAATAAACGGGTAGTAGACCGAAATAATCCTAAATAGGGCAAGCTTGTGTGGGGAGATCTCTATCTGTTAATTGCTTCGATTCTTAGCCTTTTAATTATTATCAAGAGATATCCCAATAGGGTTAGGGATATTAAAGTTAGTTCCATTCTTGCATTGGTGGTTTATGTAGCCAGTGAACTCATTACAAATTTTGAAAATGAATTCGCAATTCTTTTAAAACCCATCCTTTTTATTACGGCACTCTCTTTAGTGTTTGTGATTCTGTTGATGCTTATCAGAAGGCTGAAGCCTGTTGTTTTTCAGTATCCCTATCCGATAGTATTTCTGCCGCTATTACTGCCTTTCTCTTTTTTATTTGTAATGGACACAATTATCGTTGAACAGATAATATTAGCATCAATACAAGCTGTGGTAATTGTTGTACTTTTTCTCCTAACTGCCGGTTATAGCCACTACTTAGATAAAAGGGGAGGGATGTACCTTGGTCTTTTACTTCTTATCACTTCGTTTATTTTATACTGGATGGTTGGCGAGGTGGTGAATATTGAGCAGTGGATATGGAAACTAACTCTCTCATTTGGAATGATTCTTACTATTTATTCATTATCGGGGCTATTGATAAACAAACTTGATGAAACCGTAGAGGACGAAGAGTATTTATGAACGTTGGCGATAAGGCAAAAGATTTTACACTGTTGAACAGTGATGGCAAAGAAATAACTTTGTCTGAAGAAACTAAAGAAGGTAAAGTATTACTCCTTTTTTTTCCTTTAGCATTTAGTGGTGTTTGTACAGAAGAGTTATGCACAACAAGAGATAATATGAAGCTATACAAATCATTGAACACCAATGTAATAGGGATAAGTGTAGATAGTTTTTTTACACTAAATCAATTCAAGAAGTCCAATAATCTGAAATTTTCTCTGCTCAGTGATTTTAATAAGGAAGTATCGGGTGCATACAACTCACTGTATAATGAATTCTTCGGAATGAAGGGGGTATCCAAGAGATCTGCTTTTGTAGTTAATAAAGAAATGATTATTGAGTATGCAGAAATTTTGGAGGACTCAAGTAAGCTGCCAGACTTTAAAACCATTCGAACTGTTTTAAGCAGTATATAAGTTTATTGATTTTCTCTAAAGGGCAGGGGTATAGATTTCACTGGATATGAATGAATCGATAGTACCAACATTCTAACTTTACATAATATATATTATACGACATATAAATATTCTTAAAAAAAAGAGAGCCTAAACGTGGCTCTCTACCTGTATATCAAAACTACCGTCTTTTGCCGAGTCTACTCTTATCTTGTCAAGAACTGCATCAAGATTAATACCCAGCGATAAATAGAGCTTTCCATTCTCTTCTTTTAGAATGGAATTTGCCAACCTGTTTTGGTCTATAACTAACAGTAATAAATTTTTTCTTCCCTGAAATTGAGAATTCAAATACTCATTTAAAAATGATGCAGTTACACACTCAATCTCATCTTCACCGGTGCTGTAGGTTCCTGCATTATTTCTTTCCTGCCATTTTCTTTTAGATAAAATGTGAAATATTAAATCTGTACTCATCTGTATGCTATTTTATTTGATTAATTGGTTGCTATATGCAGTATTGCATCACCTTTGTGTACAACCGGATTATTATTCATTCCGATAACGCGCCCATCAACTCTCGCTTTTACCTGAAATCTTTCTATACCGTAAGGGTCTGTTATGGTGCCAAGCAGCTGACGCCGCTTTATTCTATCACCAAGCTGAACTTTTGACCTGTAAAGGCCGGCATAAGCTGCTCTTACCCATGAGGATTTTCCAAAAATTTCAGTAGGTTGCATTGGTGCCGGTGCTTCTTTTTTCATTCCAAGATGCTTCATCAACCTCAGGGTTCCATGAATTGCCTCCTGAATACCGTGTTCATCAAACCTCAAAGACTCTCCGGTTTCATACACAAGTATCTGTTTATTCTTTTTTTCAGCTGCTTTTCTGAAGGATTTGTCAATCAATGGAGAATGCAACAAAACCGGAGGTGCAAATGCTTTAGCCAATTCAAGGTTTTTTTCAATGTTAAAAACGCAGCGTATTTGAGGATAGTTAGCCTTGCTTGCTCCTCCTGTATGATAATCAATACCATAGTCTATTTTAGGAATGATCTCATTCATGATTGTATATGCAAGCAGGTTAGCCAGAGAACCTGTTTTACTGCCAGGAAAACTTCGGTTAATGTCTTTACCATCCGGTACACCACGCACATTCTGAATAAATCCATACACATTCATCAATGGGATAGCTATTATACTACCTTTTTCAGGAGTTGCGAGATTATTTATTAATAACCTGCGAACGATCTCAATTCCATTAATTTCATCGCCATGTAACCCTCCGGAAAGCAACAATACCGGGCCCGGATTCTCTGAACGAATAACTCTTACCGGTAAATCGATATTAGTATGGGTAGGCAACCGCGCAATAGAGATGTATAGTTTCTTATCCTCTCCCCTTGCAATTTTTTCGCCGTTAATCTGGATAATTTCAGGCATCATTCTTGTATTTTCTGCGAGACCGCTTTTTTTGATTCACTTTTTCGATCAGATCTTCAACATATTTAATAACCTCTGTGGCAATATCTTTACCGGTGGTTTTTTCAATTCCTTCCAGGCCAGGCGAAGAGTTTACCTCAAGTACGAGTGGGCCGCGTTCAGACTGCAGCATATCAACACCAGCTATAGACAAATTCATGGCTTTTGCTGCTGTCAGTGCCACTTCGCGCTCTTTTTTACTCAGTTTAATAAGCTTACCTGTACCGCCCTGATGTAAATTCGACCGAAATTCACCCTCTTTACCCTGTCTTTTCATTGCACCAACTACCTTATTTCCAACCACAAAGGCCCTTATATCAGCACCTTTTGCTTCCTGAATAAATTCCTGAACAATTACTCGTGCTTTCATACTGTGA
Organism: Balneolaceae bacterium; assembly: GCA_007693395.1. GTDB lineage: Bacteria > Bacteroidota > Rhodothermia > Balneolales > Balneolaceae > Rhodohalobacter. The sequence continues at coordinate 56,252 of REDS01000060.1, forward strand.
AATGCCTCGATAATTGATTCTGCTGCTTTTTTTGTGGGAGCAAGCACCACTCCATATCCTTGTGTACCTTCCAGGAGTTTCACGATAAGCGGTGCACCTCCAACCGAATCAATGATTTTTGCAACCTCTTTACTGTAGTTGGTGAACACAGTTTTAGGCATGCCTACATCAGAACGAGCCATAATCTGCAAACTACGAAGTTTGTCTCTCGATCGTACAAGTGCCTGACTCTCAACAGCTGTAGGAATGCCCATCATTTCAAACTGGCGAACTACAGCAGCTCCGTAAAACGTAACAGAGGCACCTATTCTGGGAATTACTGCGTGTACATTTTTAATGATTTCTCCATTATAGAATATGGCCGGTTTGTCTTGTTCTATTACGATATCACACCGTAGGTGGTCTAAAACAACTGCCCTGTGCCCTCTTGCCTCTATCGCTTCTACTAACCGCTTTGTAGAATACAGCGTCCTATTTCTGGATAAAATGACTATACGTAATTCGTTGTGTTGCATTTAAATAATTTGATTTGATAAAAACTTTTTAGAAACATCTACAATAAATTTATCTTTCAAAAAACGCCTTCCAATAAGCATTGGATATTTCATTTTTGAGCGATTGGTGAGCGATAGCTGAATTTTGTACGTTGAACCAAAAAATTCAATCTTTTGCTTTATGATTACACGCTCTTCAATTTGTCCGTTAGAGCTCCTTACCCGCTTAATCTTTTGAACCGGAGCTTTGTACTGTCTTTCATCATACTCAGGATGATTAGGGTCAAGCACATAAAAAAAGACATAAAGCCTGTTATTTATTTTTTCAGTAGTAATGTCGTGACAGTGTAAGCTCGATGTATATGCCCCTGTGTCGATTTTCGCATCCAGCTCAAAGATATCTAACTCGGGAAGGTCAATTTTTTCAACACGCCCAATTAGTTGCAATTCCGGGCTATTATGTGACAGATGGTTCTTCATTCGGCATCAAAAATAAGGCCTTTTTAGCTCGTGTGCATTCACTATTTTAGGGCGTAAAATTTCTAATTTATTTAACCGATAATGACAGACAACAGCCCACACAAACCGGTTCTGCTGCTTGATGAAGCTCGCTGTAAGAAAAACATCGAAAGAATGGTTCAAAAAGCAACAGCCTCGAATTGCGATTTTCGCCCTCATTTCAAAACCCATCAGTCTGCAAGAGTTGGTGAGTGGTTTCGGGAAAAAAGTATAACAGGTATTACGGTTTCTTCTGTTTCAATGGCTCAATATTTCCATGAGGCCGGCTGGAATGATATCACCATCGCGTTCCCCTTTTTTAAAGGACAGATTGATGGTTTGAAACAGCTGAACAGATCTTGTAAGCTGCGCCTTTTTGTTAATAGTACAGATGATGTACGGCAGCTCTCAGAGTCTCTCACAAATGAATTTCGGGTTTACATAGAACTTAACACCGGTTCTAATCGCAGTGGCATTCATCACGAAAACACGCCACAAATAAACTCTATTATTGAAACATGCACCAAATTTGAGAATGTACAATTTCACGGTTTTTATGTGCATCATGGCGATACGTACAAGGCACGCAGCAAAGAGGAAATAACTGAATTAATTGCCCCTACCCTCTCCATTTATAAAAAGATGAACGTTCACTATCCGGAAGCAAAATTTTCTCTCGGCGATACACCATCGGCAAGTGTTTTGACAAATTTTGATGATATTGACGAATTGACTCCAGGTAATTTTGTGTTTTATGACTGGATGCAGGTGTGCATTGGAAGTTGCACTCTGAATGATGTTGCGCTTTTTGCACTCTTGCCGGTTGCTCAAGTTTCAAAAGAGATTAATAAGGCTATTATTCTTGGTGGTGCCGTTCACATGTCGAAAGATTTTGTTGAAGTTGACGATGCGAGAAATTATGGCCAGGTTGTGAACATTGCTGGTAATGAGATAACGCCCGTGCCACTTTATCTGTCAGCATTATCGCAGGAACACGGCGCGGTATCTGGAAATGTTGAAACCATAACAGGCAACCATCTGGTTGTCTGCCCCATTCACTCGTGTTTAACAGCCAATCTAAATGGCCATTATGTAACCAGAGATGGCAAAATCATCGAAAAACGAATTTTATCATGAAGCAAACATTAACAGTTGAGGAGAAATATTCTCAGTACTGGCCTGCAATTTGTATTATAAGCCTTCTACTGGCTGTGGCGCTTTTTTACAGTTATCAGGTTACGGCTAATGTTTTGATTGAAGGTTACCTGCGATTGGCTTCATTCGGATTTCTTGCGCTCTCTATACTCAGCTATTTTAAAATCAGAGATGGTAAAGTGTTAATAGATCTTGAAAATGATTCAGACGGCGTTTTAACGGTAAAGTATAGTGTGAGAAACCAATACATTCACAGCGAAGAGTGGGCTGTATCCGAGATGTTTGAAGTGAAAACAGATATAATGCCGGACAGAAGCCTCTACAACAATCTCATTAAGAAAGACCGATGCGTACGTTTCAGGAGAAAATCAGAAGAAGACTGGATCTATTTCAACAAAATTAACGGGCGCGTAATACCTTTTACAAAAGAGAATGCTCAACGAATCAGGGACTATCTTGTTAAGATAAAAGATTGATTAAAGCCCTTCTTCCAGAGGATCAGGATCATCCGTAAATGCTTGTTTCCAGAATATATACAATCCGGTTGCAAGTCCTTTTACAACGAAGAAAGAGAAGACAAACATCAGTCCTATATCCTGGAATATCACAATGATAATAAAATAGACGGCCAGTAAAATAAGCCTGTTTTTATGTTTTTTGATGGATTCCCTGTCGAATTTTGGGATTTTATCAAACGGAATTGTGCTCACCATCAGGAAAGAGAGGAGTACTACTACGGGTACAAGTACAGAGAGAACGCCATGATTCAACCCTTCAAACACATCCATACGATTCATAAATGTCAGATAAAAGGCTGCAAGCATAATTGCATAAGCAGGTGAAGGCAAGCCCCTGAAGTAGTCGTATTCAACCTCTTTGGCTTCTATATTGAATCTAGCAAGGCGGATAGATCCACAGATTGGTGCAAGTGCGCTAAGCAGAATCCCGACAATTCCCATCTCAAAGAATGCCACATGATAGACCAGAAATCCAGGTGCCACACCAAAAGAAATCACATCACTAAGTGAATCGAGCTCCATTCCGAATTCACTTGTGGCATTAGTGAGCCGGGCCATGAACCCATCAAGTACATCGAACATGCCGGCAAGAACAATGAGCCATGCTCCCATCATCAGATTTCCGTCAGACACCAAAATGATCGACAAAAACCCGCAGAATAGATTCATCAGAGTAAAAAAGCTGGGTACTACAAAACGGGGAATCGGTTTAATTTTACGAGGTTTAAACCGCTTTCTGAATCGCTTTTTTTGAATTGGGTATTTCATGCGATATGTCTGTTAGTCAGTATCAGATCGATCAGGTATTAATCTATAGAAAGTTTTGCGAGAATGGATTCTCCAGCAACGGTAATATCCCCTTTTTTAACAAGTATTTCAGCATTTTCTGGGAGCAAGACATCCATACGTGAGCCAAATTTCATAATCCCAAACCGTTCACCAACTTTAATGGTTTCTCCCTCGTTGAGACGGTACTCAATTCTTCTGGCAAGAAAACCGGTAATTTGTTTAAAGAGAAGTTTAGTACCGCTTGCGTGCTTTACGCCAAAATGTGCGCGCTCGTTCTCTTCTGATGCGTGATCTTCCCAGGCCATAAGATATTTACCGGGATAATACCGCAGATACTCGAGTGCTCCGGATACAGGATTTCGGTTTACATGTACATTAAGCGGTGAGAGAAAAATACTAACCTGAATCGCTCCTGACTTCATGTATTCAGGCTCTTCAACAGGTTGAATCAATACAACTTTTCCATCAGCCGGTGAGATAACGAGATTATTTTCGGGATCTTCAGGCGGGAAACGATCCGGATCACGGAAAAAATAGAGAACCAATCCGCACAAAGCAGCCAACATCGGGTATACAATCCAACCGAGCCAGGCCGGAGCAAATGTTACTGCATAGCCCACAGCAATACTGAAAACAAATACTACAACAATGGTTGCAAAACCCTCTTTTGCGAGCATTCAGTTATCCTCCAAAAGTTCTGAGAATGTCATTAAATGTAATTAAGATAAAGAGGCCAATAAGAAATATAAAACCAAGCTGCTGCAGGCCCATTCTTACTTTGGGCGATGGTTCTCTTCGGGTGATGCCCTCGTACACAAGGAACATAAAATGGCCGCCATCCAATGCCGGTATTGGCAGCATATTCATAATGGCAAGGGTGATACTCAAAAATGCAGTGATATTCCAAAAGCCCCTCCAGCCGCCGGCATCAGTGGCTTCTCGTGTAATGTTCGCGATGGCAACCGGGCCTCCGAGGTTCTCTCTAACTGAAATGTCGCCGGAGAACATCCTGCCAATGCCTTTGATTATTCCAAAAAAAGTATCATTTGTGCGATCAAAACCCACACCAAAAGCCTGAGCAGCATTGTATGACTTCTGCTGCAACTCAAATACATCGGCGGGATGAGGTGCCTGTATACCTATGGTTCTACTTTCGGGATCAGGGGTTACCTGCAAGGCCAGGGTTTCGCCACTTCGAAGCACTTCCATTTCAAGGGAAGACTCACTTCCTTGAATGATATTCACCAACTGAAGCCAGTAGTTAACTTCTTCTCCATTTACAGCAACAATTCTATCGCCCGGTTGCAATCCTGCATTGTAGGCCGGGCTATCGTCAAGTACACGGGAAACTTCACTTGGTAAGGCATTTGTTTCGTCAATAAAACGCCCTTCTCTGTTAATGAGATCGAGAAAATTAGGTGGCGTAGGTATGGTAAGGGTTTCACCGCCTCGCTCAACAAGGAAACTTAGTTCTCTGTCGGTTATTGAGGATGGGCTGAATAACTGGTTAAAGTAGTCAACTTCCCTCCCGTTCACACCGATGAGCCTGTCACCGGTTTGCAGCCCAATTTGCGATGCCACACTGCCTTCCTGAATATAGATGCTGTCAACAGATCGAACAGGTACAACTGTTTCACCATAACTCCATGCCATGCCGGCATAGATAAAAATGGCAAGAATCATGTTAAAAACTACTCCGGCCAAAATTACAATGGTTCGCTGCCATACAGGCCTGCTTCTGAACTCATCGGGTTTAATCTCATCTTCAACAAAACTGTCGTCCATGGATTCGTCAATCATACCGGCAATCTGAACATAACCGCCAAGCGGGGTTGCGCCAATTACATATTCTGTTTCCCCTTTCCTGAAACCGAATATTTTAGGCGGAAAGCCAATAGAAAATTTATTGACCCTCATCTTAAAGTATTTAGCAGCAAGAAAATGCCCAAGTTCATGTACAGTTACAAGAATGAATATCGCTGCAATAAATACCAAAATTGTTGTAGAGAAGCTTAAGATCCAGTCCATAAATTAATTCAATAGTGTATTTGCAAACGCCCGTGTTTCTCTGTCAATAGTTTGTAACGCCAGAGGGGTAATTTCCTTATTCGATTCTATGCTAATTAATGATGATTCAATGATTTTAGGGATGTCAATATAACGAATTTCCCTTTTTAAAAATCGTTCTACAGCAATTTCATTTGCAGCATTTAGTATAGCCGGTTTAAAACCTCCTGCTTTTGCAGCATCAATAGCCAGCTGAAGGCAGGGAAAACGATCAAAATCTACCGGCATAAACTCGAGGTTCAAACGCTCACTGTAATCCAAAGTGCGGTTTGGATACGCAACTCTGTTAGGATAGGTTAGTGCATACAAAATAGGCACTTTCATATCAGGTGGGCCAAGCTGGGCTTTGGAAGAGCCATCAACAAATTCAATAATGGAATGGATGATACTTTGTGGATGAATTACCGGCTCAATCTTATCTACGGGCAGATTAAAGAGCCATTTAGCTTCGATAATTTCAAGACCCTTATTCATCATGGTTGATGAATCGATGGTTATTTTAGCACCCATATCCCAATTGGGATGATTCAGGGCGTCTTCAAGTGTTACATGCTGCATCTCTTCTTTTGTGTAATTCTTGAAGGGCCCACCGCTTGCAGTAATAACAATTTTACCAATATCCTTTTGATTCTCACCGATAAGGCACTGAAGCATAGCAGAGTGCTCAGAATCTACAGGAATCAGGTTGCCGTTTTTGAACGCAGATAAATTGGTAAGAATCTCACCTCCAACTACTAACGACTCTTTATTAGCAAGAGCAACCTTTTTTGACCTGATTAGTGCATGATACGTAGACATAAACCCGGCGAAGCCAACGAGACTGTTTAAAAGAAGGTCGTAATCTCCTTCATTTGCATAATTATCAAGTCCATTGTTTCCATAGATGATGGATTCGGGCCTATAATCAAGCATTTCTTCAAATGCTGCACTTTTGGTAGTGTTGGCGAGTATAACGGTTTCGGGCCTGAAACGATTAGCCTGCTTTGCAAGCAGAGTGTAATTATTATTAGCAGATAGTGCTGCTATATGAAACAAATCATCTGCTTTTTCAAGTATTTCAAGAGCCTGGGTGCCGATTGAGCCGGTTGAGCCTAATATTGCGAGCTTAGGTTTATCCAAAATAGAATGTTGATTATTCTTGACTATTGAAAATAGAAAATGTTCAGTGAAAGTAGCGGTTAGAATATTTTTTTGCAGCCTGAAACATAATTGCATGTGCTTCAACGGTTTCTTGGAGCGTTGGTGCATAACCACCAGAAAGTAACAGCACCATAGGTATTTCTTTTTGGGTGATTGTTTCAATCACAAGATGTTCCCTATCTATTAGTCCGTTGAGTGTAAGTGATAGCCGCCCAAAATGGTCGGTTTCAAGCGGGTCTATTCCTGCAAGATAGAACACCAAATCCGGGTTAAACCGGCTTAAAATATCCTGAAGTGCAGATTCCAGTGTCATGAGGTAAGGTTTGTCTGTTGTGCCGTCTGGCAGCCCCACATCAAGTGTGGATGGTGGTTTGATAAATGGATAATTCTTCTCTCCATGAATGGAGAATGTGAAGACATCGTCATCATCTTTAAAAATTTCAGCGGTTCCGTTTCCCTGATGTACATCACAATCAATAACCAGAACTTTATGAACCCATTTTGCCTGCTTAAGCATTTTGATAGCAATTGCAACATCGTTATACACGCAAAAACCTTCACCATGATCTGGCATAGCGTGATGGGTGCCACCGGCAAGATTTCCTGCAATGCCGTCCTGAAGTGCCATAATCCCGGCATTAATAGTACCCTGTACGGCCAGTCTTGAGCGGATAGCCAAACCTTTGCTCCACGGCAATCCCATTCTTCGAATCTCTTTTTTGGTGAGCGAGCCATCCCAAACAGCTGTACTGTACCTGCTGCTGTGTACAGTCTGCAAGCTCGAAAACTCGGCCATGCCGGGCTCAATAATGCTATTTTCTTTGATTACATTTTTAGCCAGCAAATAGCTGTGCAAGCCGGAAAATTTCTTCATTGGGAAGATGTGTCCATCCGGTAACGGAGCAACATAACCCGCAGCGTAGCTTATCCTCACGTATTGATGATTTTGTTCAGCATTATTATCCCTAACATTCTGCCGGCGTTTTCTCGTTCTCTTCTGTAAGAATAAAAGTCCGTATTTTGAAAAGTGCAGTGCTGCGAAATCTCTATCTGCTCTTCAGGAATTTCTGCCGTTAAGAGCTGATGTCTGATGAAAGATTTTAAATCAACATGCGGTTTTCTGTAGCTTGTAAAATCGCAAAACTTATTGGGGAATTTATGGGCTACTTCTTCTCCTACCTCAAATTTTTCGATTGAAATACATGCACTTACATAAACGTGCATCTTTTTTGGATCTGCTCCTGTATCCACCATCTTACGTACCCCATTCGGAACAATTCCGGCTACAGCTCCTCTCCAGCCTGCATGAAAAGCACCGGCTACATAATTTACAGGATCAGCTATCAAAACAGCAGCACAATCAGCTACCTGTATGGAGATCGCAAGGTTTGGTGTTGTTGTGATTAAACCATCAGCATCATTGTAAATTCCGGCCCTCTTCACGTGGTTAATTTCAGTACCATGAATCTGATTGACCAAAGCCAAATTTGAAAAGTCAATTCCGGTTTGATCAGACAGAGATTTCAGATTGGAATAAAGCTCTTCCTTTGAATTTGTACTATTAAGCCCTAAATCCAGCCCTTTTCCATCAATTCCAAACCCTCTGTTAGCGAGTGTAAAGAGCGACGTAACACCTTCAATTTTTTTGAATATGTCAGGATAGATAATTTTCAACCGCAATTAGCCCCAATTTTTTCCATTTATATACATTTTTAAACCTCAACCTAACCTCTACCTCAACCTTAACTTCCAAAATACTCCATTAGAGAACTTCTTACCTCATCTACAGGAAACGGCTTACCTGTCCATATTTCAAACGACCTGCTACCCTGGTAAATAAGCATATCAAGTCCATGTATTACTTGAGCTTCTCGATTTTCAGCAAGTGTTAAAAATTTTGTTTTCAGGGGATTATATACCAGGTCGTAGCAAATTTTTTCTTCAAGAAGATCAGCATCTTGCTCATTAACCGGTGATAAATCCATATTCGGGTGCATGCCCAACGGTGTTGTATTAATGAAAAGATCGGCCTCATCAGCAAATTCTTGCCATTGGGTGTAATCAACCACAAATACTTTGGCATATTCACTGTTAATTTCCTTGTTGGGTCTTCTTGATACAAATACTACCTCTTCAAATCCAAAATCCTCAAGCGCTGTTTTTACGGCTTTACTCGCACCGCCTGTGCCAAAAATGATTGCTCTGTTTGAATTGTACTCATCAAGAATGGAAAGTAGCGGCTTTGAAAAACCAAATTGATCGGTATTACTTCCAAATAAACGGCCATCTTGTTTATAAAGGGTATTTATAGCACCGATTCGTTCAGCGTGATGATCGAGTTCATCAACCATCTCAAAAAGTGTCTCTTTGTACGGTATGGTGATGTTACAACCCAGAAACTCATCCCGGTTACACCATGAAATGAAAGAACTTATCTCTGAAGGCAGAAGGTTGATGGCGATGTAATTCAGATCCAAGTCATACTCACGTATTGCAGTTGAGTGCATCAGTGGAGAAAGAGAGTGGCTGATGGGATGGCCAATCACAAAGAGGTGCGGCTTTTTGGAAATCGCCAGATTACAAAACTCCCTAAATGTAATTGCCATAAAGTACTGGTGGTTTAAATAAAAAATGCGTTCCCCGATTAGAGAGAACGCATTTTAAAAATGATTCGGAAATAACGATTAAGCGGTTACTTCGTTTTCTGCTTCCTGAGCTACTTCATCTTTGAATGTATCGGATTCAGCCAGTTCTTTAAACTTCTTGAGATCTGTAATAAGCTGTTCCGGTAAACCATTGATAAAGTTAGCCAAATCTTCTTCTGCTTCACCAAAAAATGTTCGATAATCAAGAGAGAAATCTACCCGTGTTCTTTCTCCATTATCAAGTGGGGTAAAGCGAATGGTTCCTGTCTGATTTAGATTTCCATTTATCGTGATCCAGGCGAAACGAGTATTTCTGAGATTATCAATTATGTTGGTTGTCCATTGAAACTCTTCGCCGCCAATTAAAGTTACGTAGTTAAATGTTTGCGAATTAACCTTCTCAACTCTGTCAATACGATCGAGGAATTTAGGAAAGTGAACCGGATTACATAATAACTCGTAAACTTTGGCTAAGGGTAAGTCTACTTCTATTCTTTCGTGCGCCATAAGTATTTACTTCGGAAATGAGATGTTTTGATTCAAGGATTGAATATGAACGGATGCAGATAATATAAATCCACAATGCATTAAAATTACGCATATTTTGATTAAGCTTCAATAATTTTGGAAATAAAGATTTTAAATTTAAATTACAGGCTATTCAAATTCAGAAATCTGCTCTGTTTATTTGCTTCACTTCTGATTTTTACTTTGCTTCTCCCCTCTAAAGCCAAGGCACAGAGCACCCTTACCGGAATATTTAAAAACTATCATGCCGCACAAACTACCGGTAATTATGAAATTTTATCTGCACGAAACAGGCTGCAATTTCAGTTAACGAGCAGTTTTGACCGCGGAAATTTTTTTGCTGACATCGATTTTGTGCATCGATACCAGGACCGCCGTGAGTTTGAGCTCAGTTTAAAAGAGGCTTATGTTGATCTCTTTTTTAGTGATACAGATCTCAGAGTAGGTAAACAGAATATTTTATGGGGACGTGCTAACGGTGGCTTTGTAACCGATATACTTACCCCTGTAGATCTTCGGGAATTTTTAACTCAGGATCCGGAAGATCTGCGTATTGGTTTAACCTCACTGAATGCTATTTTTTACAATGAAGCACACACCTACCAAATTATAATTGCTCCGCTTTTTCAAAAAGATCTGATACCCAACCCCTCATCAAGGTGGTTCCCGGTACAAACACTTCCGTCTCCCCTTCCCGTGCGTTTTGCTGATTATGATTTCACCCCAACACTAAGCGATGCTCAATTCGCATTTAAGTACTCAAACAGATCACTCTCCTGGCTCGATCTTGATCTGAAACTTCTCCGCTGGAAGCATCCAATGCCGGCTTATGCGATAAACGTAAACCTAATCAGCTTCCCCGATCTACCATCTGTTACACTACGGGAAACATACAACAATTCACTGATGGCGGGCATATCTGCATCCATTCAGGCAGGCAGTAGCTGGACGTTCACTCTCGAATCACTTTATGTTCAGGATCGGCTTTTCACATTTCTGCCTGTACCCATTTCTTTACTTGAGGAAGCGTTAACCAGCCTGCCAGCTGCTATTCAGCTTGTTCAGCAGTTTGATCTTCGTGATGACGGATACATCAAAAAAAAGCCCTGGCTGAACAGCATGATTGGTGTACAGACGGAAATGTTCAGTACCACGGTGAGTGCCCAATTCTATCTTGAAACCATCTTTAACTACGATGAGGAAATCCTTTCTCAACAGTACTTTCCCTATGCCACACTACTTGCAACCCGGGCTTTCAGCAGAGACAGGCTGAGAGTGCTGGCACTTTCGAGGTATAACTTTTATGCAGAAGACTACTGGCTTCAAATGCAAGGTGTATATGAAATCTCCGATGGGCTTGAATTCTCTTTGGGAACCAATCTCTTTGCCGGTGAAGATTTCTCACCATTTTACGGTCATTTTACATTCGCACAGTTTCGGCAAAACAGCTTTTTATTTGCACAATTAGCACTCTTCTTTTAGAGTTAATGGAATTGAGAGAGAACAGGAAAGGTTAGCAAGCAGAAATCCTATTCAGAACAAAATAAACAGACGTGCAACGTTACGGTGAATTCATACTTACGTACCCAAGGCTTGTAATCTTCGGCCTAATTGCTGTAGCTATGATGGCGGTATATCCTGCTATGAGTATCCGTACAGATTTTAATCTGGAGGGTTTCTATCCAGATAATGATCCGGTTATTCTGGACTATGAACGCCTTGAAAGTGAATTTGGACGTGATGATGACTCTATTCTGATTGGTTTTCAAACAGAATCGCTATTTAGCGAAACTGTAATTTCTGATTTGATAACCCTCACTGAGAAGCTTGCATCGATACCACATATTGAAACTGTGTTTTCCATTCTTGATGCACAGGAGATACAGCAAAGAAACGGCCAGCTCACATTCAGCTCTTACATCAATACAGATGATATTGCAGCCAATAACTGGCAGGAAATACAACAACTGCTCACGGATAATCCGCTCTTCAGGGGATTATTGATCAATGAAACGGGTACGGCAACAGCAATAATCTTGTCAATCGATAATGAAGAAAACACCTACACAAACAGAAATCGTATCATCAATTCTATTGATGAGATTTTAGGTGAGTTTCAGGGTGTCTATCATTTTCACCGATCAGGGATTCCCTATTACAGAAATCAGTATGTAAATATGCTGAACAGTGAAATTGTGATGTATATTGCCATTTCATCGGTACTGATTATTCTGCTGCTGTGGTATCTCTACAGAACAATTTGGGGTGTTCTTTTCCCGATGATTATCGTCTGGACTACCCTGCTTTTCACCGTAGCACTGATGCATCTTACCGGTGGCTACCTCGAAATTATGAGCAGTACCATCGCCCCAATTTTGCTCTGTGTGGGTGTTGCTGATGCCATCCACATGATTTCCAAGTACGATGACGCCCGGGAGAAAGGGCTTGTGAAGAGTAAATCAATAATCGAGATGCTTAAAACACTTGGAAATGCTACTCTGCTCACCAGTATTACCACAGCCATTGGGTTTGCTTCACTTATTAGCAGTACCGTAATGCCAATGAAAAAGTTTGGAATATATACTGCCGTTGGTGTGATTTTAGCCTACCTCATCACCATTCTTTTTTTACCGGCTGCGCTCAGATTATCGAAAAAGAAACGAGTGATTGATGAAAAATCTGGCTCGTTCTACCCATTCATAAATAAATGGCTCATGAAAGTGGCTGCGCTAAACCGAATGCATTTCAAGAAAGTTTTAGTTGGAGGTACTGTACTTACCTTTGTCTTTTTTCTCGGCATGCTTAGCCTCGATGTAAATGGGCGTATTTTTGATGATTTGCGTGATGACACAAGAATAATGCAGGATAGCAGATTCTTCACGGAAAATATCGCGCCACAGTTTCCTATGGAATTTATCATTGATACAGGCGAACCTGAGGCAGCTCTAACATTCCAGGCACTTCAAAAACTTGTTCAACTTGAAGAAGCTCTGCTTACCTATCCGGAAATACACCGGGCAGCAGGTTTGCATACACTCATCAAAGAAGTGCACAGGGTTATGGGTGATGAACAGATGTTTGTACTGCCGGAATCTGACCAGGCTATAGCGCAGTATGCACTGTTATTAGAAATAAATGATTTTGATGAGCTTTACAACTTTGTTGATTTCGACTACAGAAATCTTCGTGTTGCCGCTTTCACGGAAGATGCAGGATCGAAACGGATCAATCAGATACGTGATGAACTGAGCGTTACTATCTCAGAAATTTTTTATACAGAAACCGTAACTGTAACCGGCACAACCATTTTAAGTGCTGATCTCACCAATAAAATTGTTTACTCACTTGCCTGGAGTATCCTTCTTGCCCTCACTGCCATCACATTAATTATGGTTGGGCTCTTTAAAAATGTGAAGCTTGTCATCATTGCTCTTGTGCCTAATCTTGTTCCGTTAATTATGGTTGGCGGAATAATGGGATTTCTGAATGTTGATATCAAACCATCTACAGCAGTGATCTTTACCATAGCACTCGGCATTGCAGTGGATGACAGCATTCACTATCTCGCGAGGTTTCGCATAGAGTACTTACGAAGAAAAGCGATGATGCCGGCACTTACGGCATCCACTGTTCGTACAGGAAGGGCAATTATTCTTACCAGTTTAATTTTGATTGCAGGCTTTGGTACGCTGATTACCAGCTCGTTCACATCCACAGCTATGATGGGTATTCTGGTATGTACTACAATATTTTCAGCATTGATTGCAGATCTGCTGATGCTGCCATCCCTCTTCTACTGGCTTAAACCAAAGCTGCCTATTGTTGATAAGCCCCGATAATGTCAACAATTTCACGATGAATTTCATCGGGTAGCCTGCCGGCATCAATCACACGAAAGCGTTTGTCGGTTGATGCAAGCATATCATAACCTGTTGCTACTTTTTTAAAGAAATCATCACCTGCACTTTCCAGCCTGTCTTTTTTGTTTCCTTTTGTACGTTGATCAGCAGTTTTGGGATCTATCTTTAGATAAAACGTCAAATCAGGAACAGTACCATGCGATGCGAGCTTATTGAGCGTATAAATATCATTAAGCGAAGATGAATTTCTGCCAAACCCCTGGTATGCCGTTGTAGAATCGTAAAAGCGGTCAAGGATTACGATCTCGTTTTTTTCAAGAAGTGGGATCACTTTTTCCCGGATCAGCTGTGAGCGTGCTGCAGAAAAAAGCAAGATCTCGGTTACAGAATCCATTTCATCGGTATCGTGTAAAAGCAGTGAACGAATTCTCTCAGAAATTTCTGTACCCCCGGGTTCCCGGAAAACAGAATAGCCTATACCCTTATTATCAAAGTACTTTTTTAGTTTCTCAATCTGTGTGGATTTACCACAACCATCAATCCCTTCAAATGTAATTAGCATGATTACCTAAAATTTAAAATCATCCATTTCTGAAACAGGCTCTTTTGGTATAATAAAAGAGAGGATAATATAAACAAGTATAAATGTACTTGAACTAAGAAATGCCGCCGCAACAAAAAGTATTCTCGTAAGCGTGGAGCTGATACCCAGATACTTAGCAATTCCACCACATACACCAGAGAGCTTTTTATCCGTTCGGGAACGCATCAGCTTGTTGGCTAAGCTTACTTTAAACGGTTCAGCAGTTTTTTTTGATGCTTTACCCTTAACACTACCTGCATCATCATACAGAAATTGATCAAGTTTATCATACGCTTCACGTGCATTTTCTTTCTCTCTGATCTCTGCACGTTTTTGCCCCTTATTTTTTACCAGAGTAGTAAGAAGTAAAACACCAAGCATAGCTCCACCCACATATGGAGCTACTTTCATAATGGTGTAGAAAAATGGCAGGGCTGCCATACCAAAAATTTCAGTTCCGATATAATGCCCAACGTATCCCGCTGAAAGAAAAACAAGTAACAGCCCTGTTATAGTGTTGAGGTTCCAGATCGATTTTTCAGGTTTTTTCTCTTTCTCTTCGAGAAACTCATTCAGTGCCGAGTGCAGCTGCTGGTCTGTAATTTGAATGGATTGTTCTTCTTTTGTTACCATAATAATCCGATATGATTTTTTATTACCTTACGGAAAGCCAGTGTATCGGTTACACCAAATTAGCAAATCACTTCTTTTTCATTCACCAACATATCAAGAGGTACATCAAAAACCTCCGTTGGGAGGAGTCCATCAAACATCTGGCATTCAAACAAAATACCAACTTTCACTCCTTTTGTTCGACTCAAAAAACGATCATAATACCCCTTTCCATAGCCAATCCTGTTTCGGTTATTGTCGCCAGCTACCATGGGTACAACAATAAAATCGGGGTAATCAGCCTGTACTGATTTTCCTTCTAAAGGTTCTTCTACTCCCCATTTGTTCTCTTTAAAGAGAGTCTGATTTTTCACTTCAATATGCACCATCTCTCCTTTTGGTAAAACTTTTGGCATGATTATCGTCTTACCTAATCGCTTACAGGCAGAAATAAATTCAACCGTATCTGCTTCGCGTTTTTTACTGATCGAAGCGTAACAGTGAATAACTTTAGCCTGTTTAAAAGCATCAAGATTTACTATCCGCTTTACAATTTCCCTGCTTTTTTCATCAACGAACTGTAGTGATAAAGCTGCTCTTTTTTTAAGAAAATATTTTCTCAGTTCAGCTTTATTCATTTTCAGAGATGAATCAGGTTGTGGTTTTTATGTTGATCCATACTCATCGAGCCAAGAAGGTTATCCCATATATCCAGCCCATATTTATTCATGAAATAGATAAAGAGTATTTCTCTCTCCTGAAGATTGCCTCCGGGGAAAAGCTGAGATTTAACTTTCCGTATTCTTTCAAGTTGTACTTTATCCTGCTCTTTGAGTGATCTGTACACCTTACCTTTCAATTTATCCAGTTCGGTAAGGAGATTTGCCCGTACCTTTTCGGATGTGCCCTTCAGGCTTTGATCAATAGCTGATATCTCATCAATTCTTGGACGTGATATCTGTTCAAACTCTTTTTTCCATGTTTTAAAAATGGGTTCAGGGTCCGCTGCATCAGAACTGTTAATGTATTCTGATTCAAGGTCTTCAATTCTCTTGGAGTATTCTTCCAGGGAGAAAGGTAATTTTGGTAAGACTCTGTCAATGGCTGACTCAACCATAGTAGCACTAAAACGAGGCATGATTATAGGCATTGAAAGCCCGAATTCCCGGTAGAAATCTTTCATCTGTGCGTAGTAGGCAACCTCTCCGGGGCCAGCAACATACACTGCACCGGGAAGAAGAAAGTTTTGCAATATTGGGCGCAGAAAAACATTTGGTGAAAATTTTTCGGGTGAGTTTTCAATTAAATTGAGCAAAGCGCCTGTATGTAGGCTTTTTACGGATCCTTCAGAAAACCAGTTATCTCCCTCAGCATGTATTTTTCTTCTTACTCCGTCATCATCAATCCAGAATAAGTTTGACTCCTGCACATGTACCTGAGTGTGAAAACCAGCTTCAAACAGCTTTGATGAAACCTTATTTAATGAATCATAGAGCTGATCAGAGTGGCTCACACTTTTTTTGAGGGCATCTCTGGTAAGTTCTTTAGCTTGCTTTGAGTTTGATCCCCCAAGAATAACTCCGTGCTTTGAAAACAGACGCAGAATCAGTTTTCCAAATGAATCTCGTATGGTTGAGCCGGAATGGTAACAGTCATCAAGCAGAGTCCAAAGATCATCAGAAAAATCAGTTTCATATAGCACAGATTTAAGCTCTTCTTTTAGAGCGCTGATCTGATCATCAAAAACGATCTCTCCCACTCGTGGAAACTCGTCTAAAGTACTTTTCAACGAAATCTGTATCAGCTCATCCCGATCAAAAACACCTGCTGTTGCAATTTCTTCGTAATCGTGATCTTCATCAGCAAGCCAAAAAACCGGTACAGCCGGTTTCCCGTATGTTTGTTCAATATGCGCAGCTGTTTTTATTGCAGTAAGAATTTTGAAAACGGTAAATAGCGGGCCGCCAAATAGTGTTAATTGTTGCCCGGTTACCACAGCAACAGCATCATCGGTTGATAGTTTTTGAATTGATTTTTCCACCTCCGGCAAATCAGTAAACTGTGCATTAAAATGCTGAAGAAAATGAACACATTCGTCTCTGTTCCCATTAAATCTGTAGTCTTCAAGCCTGTTCTTAATTTCCTTTTCATCAAATGGGTTAAATTCAAAGAAAGATTCAACCTTTTCGAAGTCAGAAATGTAGGATTTATAAAGTGATGTAAATGGCAGTTTTTGAAAAGGTATGGAGTTTGATTTCACGCTATCCTTTTAATTTTTTTATCTGGTCTCTGAGCTTGGCAGCCTTCTCATAGTTTTCAGTTTCAATAGCGGTCTGCAACTCTTGCTCTATCTCTTCGAGCCGGGTCATCTCTTTAGACTGTTCTCTCTCTTCAGTTTTTGGTTTTTGTGAATCCGGTGTAGTTTCTTCCGTTTCAATACCGGCCTCGTCCAATACTTTTTTATGAACGTAAATAGGTGCGTTAAATCGGATGGCGAGGGCAATAGCATCGCTTGGCCGGGCATCAAGTTCTATACGTTCACCATTATTCTTGTAGTGAATCTGTGCAAAAAACGTGCCTTCGTTCAGGTCGTTAATCAGTACTTTATCAACATCAGCATCAAAGCTCAAAAGAAGATTTTTAAGCAGGTCGTGTGTCATTGGGCGTGGTGGTTTTATACTTTCCAGTTCGAGAGCAATTGCCTGTGCTTCAAACGTGCCTATGATAATCGGTAACCGTCGGTTTCCGCCTGCCTCAGAGAGTATTAGTGCATAGGCCCCGCCACTGCTTGGGCTTGTTGAAAGGCCTAATATTTCCATCTTAATCGTCTGCAAAATGTTCTCCTTTGTATTAAAACATTATCTTTGCTGGAAGTTAATCAAATTTTGTAAGCACATAAACAGGGCTTTTGGTTAAAGCGTTTAACGTGAATAAGATAATTATTTATATAAAGCATGAAGTTACCTTCTGAAGAAACATTGTGGAAAACAGCTTCTATCGGGTTAGGATTAATTATTGGTGTGGCCATCATTTCGATAATGTATCAGGTAAACTATATGTTTTATCCGGTTGAAGAGGTCTCTGATGGCGCAAATCCTGATTTAGAAACCTACTTTTCCAATCCTGCCCTTATATTAGGTAAGTTTATTGCACTAAGCACGGGCACCTTTTTTGCAGCTGCGATCGCTAAACTTGTAAAACCGGAACTTACATATTGGAGTGCCATCATTACCGGTTCAGTTCTGATGATTCTTGGCCTCTTTGATATCGTCGCGTCATCATATCCGGTATACTTTACTATCGTTGCACCGCTTTTATATCTGCCGGCTGCCCTATTTGGTTATATGTTCATTAATAACCTTCAACAAAAAAGAGTGTAAATTTTATGAAAGTACGTATTGAAGAGAGCAAGAATCCGCGAACTGGAAAGCCTGTAACCGTTATTTATGATATCATTCATAACCCTCAGGTAATCGAAAAATTTGCTAAAAAACTAAAATCAGCTTGTGGTGCAGGTGGGCATGTTGAGGGTAAAACCATATCAATTCAGGGATCTCATTTAACCAAAGTGAAACAGATGCTTGAAAAGGATGG
Organism: Balneolaceae bacterium; assembly: GCA_007693395.1. GTDB lineage: Bacteria > Bacteroidota > Rhodothermia > Balneolales > Balneolaceae > Rhodohalobacter. The sequence continues at coordinate 74,735 of REDS01000060.1, forward strand.
TTACGAAGTGAACATGAAATAACCCATTATTTCGAATAACAAAATGAATTGATAATCGTATGAGCAAGCTTACGTTATCTATACTATCAGTAAACCAGTTACCAACATGGCAAATAAAAAATTTCAAGCCTATTGGTGGATTTTATTCGCTTCCATCTTTTTAGTCATCAAGCCTGTAAAAGCAGACACTTCAAAGTTCATCACGGCAGAAGAAGACACCCTTAAAGTTGGCCTTGTACTAAGTGGAGGTGGTGCCTTAGGCCTGGCTCACATTGGTGTTATTCAGGCGCTGGAAGAAGCCGGAGTTCGCATTGATTATATTACCGGAACCAGTATGGGTAGCCTTGTAGGGGCTCTGTATTCTATTGGGTACACATCTGATCAACTGCTTGAAATTGCGAGATCTAACAATTTTATGGAGCTGTTCACAGAGGGCAGAAATCGCCGCTATATCACCAACTATGAACGTACATTTGAAGATAGAACTGTTGCTACTTTTCCCATTAGCCGATCGGGCATTGAACTGCCTGTTGGAATAATTACAGGGCAAAATGTGTACACATTTTTATCGCGCCTGGCATGGAATGTACATGGAACTGAAAATTTCGACCTTTTCCCGATCCCATTCGCTGCTGTGGCCACTGATCTTGAAACCGGCGAAGCGGTTGTGTTTCGGGATGGCTATCTGCCCGATGCACTTAGAGCAAGTATCTCTATTCCTTCTGTTTTTACTCCACACGTAATTGATGACCGAATTTTTATTGATGGCGGCCTGATAAGAAACATCCCGGTGGAAGATGCGCTTGAGCTTGGAGCTAACTTCACCATCGCGGTTGATGTAAGCAGCCCATTAATGCCCAAAGACAGACTTAATACACTGGCTGATATTTTTACACAGAGTTTCTATTTCAGAATTCAGGAGTATTCAGAAATTCAGCGCAATATGGCCGATTATCTCGTTGAGGTTGACGAATTACACGGAAGATATACCGCTGCTGATTTTGATAAAGTTGAGGAACTACTCCAAATTGGAAAAAGAGCAGGAGAAAAACATCTTGAAAATTTTCGGAAAATAGCGGCAAAACAGAGTATCCCACCCCCTCCGCGTCCGGGTGTGGGAGATACAGGTTCCCTGCCAATCAGCCAGGTTCAGATCCGTGGAAATACCATTTATGATAGTGAATATATTCTGAATCAGCTGGAGTTTGAACCCGGAATGTACCTGAATCCCGATATAATTGAGCAGAAAGTAACCCGACTTTTCAGTTCTCAGTATATAAATAACGTTACCTACAGAATTATACCGAACGATGATTATGAGTACACACTTCAGATAAATGTATCAGAAAATATTCGCGATGAATTTAAAGTTGGAATTCGGTACGAAACAGGAACCCAGGCATCTATTCTTTTGCAAAGCAATTTTCATAATCTGCTGCATAACGGGTCCCTCACAAGGTTGGAAGCTCGCTTAGGCGACAGGCAGCACTTTTTGATTGACCATCTCTATTTTGGCGTATTAGGTTCAAGGCTTGCGCTTCGCTCATCTATTCAATATCAATCAGAGAACGTTGAATGGTTTTCAGCAGGTGAAAGGGTTTCACGGTTCAAGCATCAAGTGTTACGCGGCGAACTATCCTGGGCCAACTATTTCAGCACCAATAACATGTTTGAAACAGGTATACGGAAAGATTTTAATTACCAGTCGGATGTGATTAACCCTGATTCTATCCGGGCTTCGAGCGAAGATTTTCATGCTCTTTTTATGAGATTTACAAGGGATCGCCAAAATCGCAGATCCTATCCAACATCAGGTGAAAAACTCATTGTTGAAGGGTTTTTAAGTGATTCATTCTTTTTCAGCCCGATTACTTTCAGTTCGTTTAAGTTCTTCTATGATAGCTTCTACCCGGTAACCGATTTTATGTCGTTAAGGAATACGCTGTATGCCGGATATACAACTGGTTCCGACCTCCCGTGGACATTCTGGAAATCGCCCAACAGATATGATGACACCTTTGGAATGAAACGTTTTGGTGGATTAATGCGATACGAAGCAAATTCCAGAAACATTCAGTTAGCATCAGCAGGTGTTCAATTTGAACCGTTTTACCACAGGTTTATCGGAATTGATGTATATAGCGCCCGTTTTCTACGTAATTGGGATTTTAACTTTTCTGAAAGAGATATTGAGTTTGGCGGATCGTTAACTGTGGGTGCGCAAACTATTTTGGGGCCAATAAAAGCTATATTTTCAACGAGTACCCTGAACAATTTTAGGGCTGAAATTCAAATTGGGCATCAGTTTTGAGTAGTGAAGAGTTTATTTTAGAACAAATCAGCCAGATAACAGAGCAACTTCAGTCCAGCCCAGATAATGCTGAATTAATTCACGATCTTGGTGTGGGCTATCTTTTACTTGGCAGAAATAAAGAAGCAGTAGAAGTGTTAAACAAGGCTGTAGCTTTATCACCAGCAAATAAAACCTATCTATTCAATCTTGGTAATGCTCTTGCAGAAGCTGATGAGTATCATAAGGCTATCGAAATCTTTTACCAGGTTTTGGACATAGATGCGGCGTATATTCCTGCATTGAATAATCTGGCAGATAGTTATGAAAAGGCTGGCGATGCTGAAAAAGCATTTGAGATTTTTGACTATATCACCCGAATTGCACCGGATAATGCTCTCTCATTTTTTAATCTTGGAAATTTTCTCCTTCGCAACAACAGGCATATTGAAGCTGTGAAATGTTACGCTCTTGCTATAGAAACCGAGCCCGGGTTCACAGATGCCTATCACAACATAGCGTGGGTACTTTCACAGGTAAATGCCCCTAAAGAGGCAAAGGAATATGTCTTAAAGGGATTGGAAACCGACCCCGAAAACGAAGATCTAATTGAACTCCTTCGAAAGATCGGGGATTAAACCGGGTATAGAGATCTTCTTACTTTTACGAACCAGGCTTCTGCTTTTCCGGTTCACCTCTTCATCAAGCTCTAAGGCAAAAAGGGCGGCCATTTTTTGATCGAATCCCGCCCCTGCTTTTATTTTTGGGAGTTTTTTAAGCTGCTCTGAAATGTGGTTTTCTACTCTTGTTTCTGCACACTCGGGGCAGTCACAAAGCTGATGAAGCCGAGTGTAGTACTTGTTGTTTAGCGGTGTCATGAAGTATGAATTTCTTAAGGGTTCAGAAATTCATACTTCACTTCATTTAAAATGTTTCCGAGTTAACATAGTCTCCAATTATTTCCTGGAGCTGTATCCTTGCACGATTAATTCGTGATTTGACAGTACCCATTGCTGTACCGGTAATCTCAGCAATTTCCTCGTATGTAAGCTGCTGTATATCTCTCAGAACAATGACTTCCCTAAAATCATCATTAAGCATCATAAGTGCTTTTTCAAGCTCTTCCATAGAATTTTTCAGATGCAATTCATCATCCTGCAGTATAGTTGTGTCAGTTATTTCAAACTCTCTGTCGTCAGGATCTGTATCATCAGCGTGTATAGAGATGGTACTCATTCGCTGCTTTTTCTTGTACATGCTCTTTGCCAAGTTCAGTGCAATGGTATAAATCCATGTTGATAGCTTTGCAATACGCTGGTAGGAATATCTGCTTCTGTAAACTCTTAAGAATGTTTCCTGAACAAGATCTTCGCAATCTTCATGGTTGTGTGTATACCTGAAAAGAAAGTTGTGAAGCCTGTCCTTGAATCTGTAAACAATAACGTCGAATGCCTGAACCACTCCGTTTTGGAGTTGTTCCATTACATCTTCGTCTGACATTTGATGGAGCTTAGCTGCTTTTGAAC